>CAJXFW010000127.1 GCA_913053655.1 uncultured Thiogranum sp.
GTCTGAAGGTGTTCGATGCAACCTGTCCGCTGGTGACCAAGGTGCATCTGGAAGTCACCCGTTTTAGTCAGCAGGGTCGCGAATGCGTGTTGATCGGGCACACCGGGCATCCGGAAGTGGAAGGAACCATGGGTCAGTACGATGAGTCCGCAGGCGGTAGCATGTATCTGGTCGAGGATCTTGACGATGTCAAACATCTTGTGGTCCGGAACCCGGACCACCTCGGCTTTGTTACCCAGACAACGTTGTCGGTAGACGATTCAAAAAAGGTTGTCAGCGCATTGAAAGCGCGTTTCCCGAATATCAAAGGGCCGCACAAGGACGATATCTGTTACGCCACTCAGAACCGGCAGGATGCTGTCCGCCAGCTGGCTCAAAAGGCAGGTGTGGTGCTGGTGCTTGGATCTCCCAATAGCTCGAATTCGAATCGTCTGCGTGAGCTGGCCGAACAGCAGGGCGTGTCGTCCCACCTACTTGACGGGCCTGAGCAGATACAGAAAAGCTGGTTGGAAGGGAAGGAGTGGATAGGTGTGACCGCCGGCGCTTCTGCGCCAGAGATTCTGGTGCAACAGGTTATCGAGCGGCTAAGAGGTTGGGGTGCAGCCGGCGTGGAGGAACAGGCCGGCTGCGAAGAAACGATTACATTTGCTTTGCCCAGGAAACTAAGGGTTACCAGCAGTCCTGGGGAGTGATGCCGGCATCAGCACTGGTGATACCTTTTAGTCCTGTATTGGTCAGGGTCAGGGTGCCGCATTTGTCGCCTGCCTGTGCACCTGCACGAGCTGCGTTCAGCGTAAAGGTTGAAGCTGTTGCTACATTAATAGTGAGGAGGTATGTAGCTGTCCCACCATTGATCGGGCACTGTGTCGGGAATACTGCCAGGATCGGGGCACCGGTTGTATTGCCACCGACACCGGCAGTTCCCGCCCCGACATAGGTGTTGTTCGCGGTAAAAAAACGTTCCATGGCGCCGGCAAAGGCCAGTAGCGTGCCGGAGCAGTCGGTTCTTTTCGTGGATCGGACCTGTGCCTGGTAGGACGGGTAAGCGATCGCGGCGAGTATGCTTACAATGACCAGTACAATCATCAGTTCTGTAAGTGTAAACCCTTTGCAAGTCTTCATTTCAGTAACCCTGGATCAATGGGACCTTCAATGCCCTTGATGGAGCCTTCTTCGGGTGTGTAGGTGCTGGGAAGCTGCCATATTTCACGAATAGTCCTCTTATACCCGGCGCTGCTGAAAATGAAACCCACTTTCGTACCCTTGACGAGTGCTCCCAGAGTGGTCGATGTCCTGGACGAAGCGTGAAAGACAGCATTGTCAGACAACCGGTATACCGAATCGTTGATAACAATCTGTCGGGTTTCAACATTAATGTTATCGACATGGCCGATGCGATCAAACCCTCCGCTTGGGTAGCCGCCATTGGCGATGCCAAATGCCATAGTGGCGACCAGAGCCAGAACAAATTTCGTGTATTTAATCATCATGTAATCCTCGTTGTACCTGATTCTAAAGGTCCATTTCTTCCCATGACAGACGGCCTGTATCTATGCCCGTGATTTTTTCAATATCGGTAACATCGATGGTGGCGCCATTCTTGGTTTCAGTGGTCGCGATGTAGCGCTTGTTCCCGAGGTTTGCCGGGGATGTCGGCAGGCCGGTGACGCTAACGCCGGCAGCCGCCAGACTGCCGACTTTATCGAGAGCGCTGAGATTAATATCGCCGTTCAAATCAAAAGCAACGTTGTCCGGGTTGCCGCCATTGATCCACTTGGCCACCATGAGCCAGCCGGCGCCGCCGTAGTTACAGGGAACGGTGTCTGGAATAGTAGTGTTGAAGAACACCAGGTCGCCACGAATGACCGCATCGGTTATCGAGCGTTCACCGTTCGTCGGGAGGTTGATATACCAACCTTGATTTGTACCCGTATAGTCCACGGTGTTGTTGGATAGTGTGCGCGCCGGTATGCCGCCCGAACTGCCGGTGGTTATGGTCTGTGCAACCAGGTCGGACTGGGTAATTTGCGAGCTGCCATTGTCCCATATACCGTACATTGCCTGCGCGTTTGTGGTACCGATATCGGCGGGCGTCAGATATTGTCCCGTGCCGAATATGACTAGCGTATTGGGTGAATTACCCGCGGCTGTTGGAATGTCGGAATTCCTGACGATAACCGGTGTAGTGGTGATCTGCTGGTTCGCGTTTGCAGTGAAAAGCGGTACAGGGACGGGGGGGCCTCCTGCTTTAGTAGCGACATCCCAATTACCGGAGTTGGAACCAGAGATATCGAATGCCCACATATTTCCGAACAGGTCGCCGGCATACACCCGGTCAGCCCAACCGTCACCGTTTTCGTCGATGACCGCGGGCGATGCAAGGCCGTTGCGGTTGAGGGTAGTGCCGACACCGGTCGTAATTTCTATATAGTCGCCGGCAGCCTTATTCCAGGTGCCATCCAGGCCCTCTTCCAGGAACAGGATGAACAGCTTTGCCTCGCCACTGCCGGCATCATTGTACCCATTGCCGACAATCGCAGCCCAGCGAATGGTGTTGCTCGGACCCCTCAGCGGCACGATGATCGGCTGGCTGAAGGTGTATCCCAGGTCTGAGTCGTCGGAATTGTCAAATTCCCACATGACCACATCCTGGGGCGCAGAGCCAGTTTCCGAGTAGGCTGTCGGGCTGGTGACATCCAGCGCGAACAGGCCTCTGCCGCCGCCACGCAGGCTGCCGACCAGAACGGTTTTCCAGCTCTTGGTCCCTGCGGCTGTTGTTTTAATGAAGACATCCGATACCGTGGGTGTCTGGTCCACATAGTAGGTATGGGTATACCCCGGGTCTGCAAGATAATGAAGCCCTCCAGCGATAGAGGTGGAGAATAAGGTGCCAGGAACGTAGGCCAGTATTTCATCGCCGCTCGCCTGGGCAAAGCCGTGCAGCATGCCGTCGTTACCACCGGTAAAGATGGTTCCCGCCCGAGAGGTATTGGCGGTGCGATACTCCGAGTACAGCGAGCCGGTCGTATTGGGGAAGGGTGCAATATCCGGCCAGTTCGCTTCCGGCGCACCGACAAAGACAGGAGCAGAGTGTAATATGTCGCCGAGGCGGCTGTCGCGCTCACGGAGCGTTTTGGTGTTGAACGTATCTGCGCCACTTGTATAGCTGCAACTCAACGCAGTTGCAGAGCCGACTTCACAGGCGCGATCACCGCGGATATGGCCAAGACGTGCCTGTGCGGTGGCATCGTCATCGACAGAACCACTCGGGCCGGTGCGCAGATCATTTTTCTGCGCTACCGTCAGGCTGCCCCACTGAAAGGCGCTGCCATCCGTACCGTTAAAGGTCAGGATTGTCCTGGGGCTGGTTGACAGATTGCGTGTATCCAGCCGGTTTGCTGCGGTCCAGCTTGCAGTGGCGTTGATATTGCCAGTGGTTGAATCCAGCGGGAATGCGAGCAGGTCGCCGCTCCAGCGCTCGCTGTTAAACAGGGCGAGATAGATCTCTGAGTTAGTGCTTAAGGAGCTTGAGTTGAACGCTACAGAGGCAGCCGACCCGACACGCCCCTGAATCGAGCCGATGGCACTTCTGAGTCCGCTAATCAGTTGGTTCGGATCCTCGGCGTTCAGGAAGAGACCGCGGCCGTTCCATGCGGCATGACGCATGTCATCCACCGTCGTTGGGTTGTCGGACACGGGTGTAGGCCAGTTGAACACTGTATCAGTGGCTAGCGGATCTGCTGACAGTGTTCCGTTGATACCAAATGCAACGGTATAAGTGACCATGTGTTGCGCTGTATTGGTATCTGCGTTCGTAGTGGGTACGTTGTCAGCCAGGCCGGACAAGTCGGTTTCATAGTAGTGCATGGCGACGTCAGCCAGGGTATCCGAGATCGTGTGTCCCGTGTCCCCATCAGCATAGACACCGCCGTCGAAGGTTGTGTCGGCATTGCTGTCTGCATCGCCAACATTAGGGTTGTTGCTGCTGTTCCAGTAGCCATCTGACATGACTACAGAAAAGTTTTGCTGACAGGCGCCGCCCAGGGTTCCCGTCAAGACTGGGCTGGAACCTGACCACGAACCGCCGTCCAGAAAGTATTCGCCAACGTTTTCAAGGGAGTGTCGCAGCGGCGTCCCACCACTTGATTGCACCTGGTACAGATTATCAAGCAGCGTTACCTTGTCGCTCTGGGCGGTAGTGTTAACCGGTAGAGAGATATCGTCTATATCTTTAATCAATGTGCGTACGCTGTTGTTGTTCCACAGTGTCGTCAGACCGACGCGTGCTTCGGATTCTTTTATGATCTGCGAAAGCGCGCGCTTCACGACGTACTCACGTCTGCGGTAGTAGGAATACCAGTTTGCAAAATTGCGCTGGGAGTCGGGTGATGCAGGGGTACCGGTCGCAGGTAGTGAAGATACCGGCACACCACCTGTATTAGAGCTAACATCGCCACATTCGTCGCCGGTATAGTTGGCGGAGGTACCGTCTTTAGTGGCGTCTCCGTAGGCACGATCATTGTTGGCGTCTGTCCAGGGCCAGTAATAATGCGCGCTTATGTCGGTAGTCGCGGTGTTATAGGGGTTCGAGCGCGCGGTGGTTAGCGTTAGATCCTTGTAAGCATTGCTGGCGCTGTCCACTCCGCTCCACGGCGTGTAAAAAACAGTAGGATCGTACGCCATTACGTTGAAACCGCGGCACAGGAAGCGCCGGGTTTCCCGCCGGGAGGAACTATTCCCGGCTGGAGGTGGGTTGTCTGAAGACACATCGGTGCTCGGATAGGGAGCGCCACCCGGGGTAATGGTCCCGGCGTTCATCAGGTCGGTCCAGAACATGCTGCCGGAGTCATCAATCAGGAACATGATGTTGGGCTGCACTGTATTGCTGATAAACAGCGGCGAATTCGCCAGCGTGCCGGGCCCGGCATTCAACAGGCTGACAGGTGCAAAAGCGAGCACTATCCCAACCAGCGAAGCGGTAAGTGGATTCTTCGTGTATGCTTTTGTATTCATAATATTAACCTCGTACTAAATTGGGTCTTCTTGTGCAGTCTTGTCAGTCCGGACACTACGCAGCCTAGAATATTCGACCGTGATAACTTCTCAGGACCACTTCAGAGGAATCAGCAGACCCGCCTATGCCTCTGCTGGTGATATGAAAGGTTGTTACATCACCGGTTCCCTTGTTATTTGCGTAGCCTGTGAGATTCATGGCGCCCTGTGTGCCAGTTAAAATAGCGGTTCTCTGTATGAAGAAGCGCGGGGCGGAGTAAGAGCCGGAAACTGTAGTTGCGGCAACTGAATTGGCGCCGCTGCTCCAGGTTGCCGCGGTGAGGTAATCGGGTTCCGTCTGGGTGTTGGAAAAAAGCCCGGCGGTTCCATCAAAAGCACCCGTCGTGACAATGGTATTCAGGAATACTTCAGCATCCCGCATCGCCGATTCCGCCGCCTGGAACGCGATGTTACGGTCTCTTGTGTTGCTTGCCATACGCTCCTGAAGGATAGTGCCTTGCATTCCACTTATTCCTATCAGTGTGAGTACCAGCAGCATGAGCAGGCTTATCACAAGGACAACGCCCTGTTGATCGTGTGCAGTTCGGAAATTAGCGGGTGATTGCATGATTGTTATAGCCTCTAGGGTAGCCGGTTTCGAATTCCTACTGTCGCTGTATATACCTGTCGCAGCCGGGTATCTGCGGAAACTTTGTTGACGCCCATGACGGAGTAGGCCTGGCCGGCGTTGGTGACGTTTATCTGTGCGCTTCTTGTTACCAGCGCAATACGTATACTGACGACTGCTCCCATATTGCCGACATCGCCTGCATTTACGTACCGATTTGCTGCACCTGATGCATCGGTGTCTTCACCGTACAGTATCTGCAGGTCTTCGACGCCGTCGATCAACTCCTGTCCGTTACGAAGTAGAGCAGGTTCGCCCGATGCGCCTAGCCCTACGGAATAGGTAACTTGTTGGGGCTTGATGACGGAAGCATTTTTGTCGTAGACCTTGGACAAACAATGTGCGTCGGTGGCGCCCGTGCACACGACCGGACTCAGATTGCCGGGAGTTACCCCGGAAACGCCGGTGTTGTGGACCAGAGTGCCAGTGCCATCCGGATTTCCACTTGTTATCTGGAAGATGTCGGCTGCGGTGCAGTCGCTGACCATCAAAATATCTCCGACTGCAAATCCGTTATTGACGGCAATCTTTACATTTGCCGAACTCTGCGGACCGAATGGTGCCTCTACGCCAAGCGATGCGCCAAAGCCGCCACGCAGAACAAGCGTGTCGGGGGCGCCTGCTGCGCCTTCTGTTCCAGCCAGTCCCCCGTTGTTAAAGGGGATGTACCCGGCACCACCGGCAGGGTCCAGCCCGTTAATCACTTTGCCAATACCATTTGCGCAGCCCCAGAAGTCGGCCATGCGTATATCGCGGGACATGGTTTCTATGGTAAAGCGCCCGGCTTCCTGCATCTGTGACACAGAGTCCTGGACGCGATAGCTGGTTCGTGTCGACGAATAGATCTGCAGTACGCCACCCAGCAATATCAGGCTGAGCACCATGGAGATCATTATCTCGATCAGGGTGAATCCGGATAGTCCGTTGCGTCGAGTATAGGCTGGAATACTATTCATGGCTGAAAGCTCGTCTCAAAACGTCGTGCAGTTCCGTCACGCTCGTCGTCCCACCAGACCTTGACGACAAATTTGGTACCTCCGCCATCACAGGCGGGTGCTGCCGAGCCGGTACCATCTTTGGGTGTACTGTCTATACAGACCCAACCTTGACCGGAAGGCAGGTATGTAGTTATTCCGCCGAGCCATTCCTGCAGGTCCATTTCTGCCATTTGCTGGGTGCTACAGCCTGCCGTGGTATTGCAAGCGGCCGTAGTTGCTGCGTTGGCAGGGTCATAAAAACCGCTGGTAACGGCGGCCGAATTGGCCCGCATGCGGTCGGCCAGATCGTAAGCCAGGATGGTAGCCTGGCTGCGCATAAAGGCGCTCTGATCGTTGCGCAGCGCCGTTACCTGGAGGCTTGCCAGTCCAAGCAGTCCTATTGACAGAACGAACATAGCCACCAGGACTTCTATGAGAGTAAATCCGCTCTGTCTGGAGTAAATGAAAGAATGAATCGGCCTGGCTTGCATTTGATAGTCTCCGGTTTGGATCACGGGCATGCCGGTTGAGTAATGTTCAGATGGCCGGATGGTTGTATCGTGATATTCCGGCCTGTTTCACCCGTGCGGTCGTCGCACAGGGTTAATGTGTCTCCAGTATCTACGAATCCACGCGAGTTGTAGGTAAATGCTGACTGGGCGCCGCTTGTGAATGTTGTTGTACCTGAGACAGGTTCCGAGACACGAATAACTTCAGTTGCGGCATCGACTAGATTGTCACGGTCCTTGTCGACCCATACTATCCAGCCTGCGCCCCAGTCAAGCCCACCGGTACAGGCCGGGGCGACGGTATTGTATGAAGTGCTTACGCAAATCTGTGTATTGCGCTGGTACTTAATCGCGGTGCTTCGCGCCAGGGCTGCGTCTGCGACAAGCTTGTTGGCCTGGGTTATCAGCCTGTTGTTGTAGATGAAATTCCGAAAATTCGGAATGCCAACAGTCAACAGGATAGCTGCTATCGCAAGAGTGATCATAAGCTCAACCAGCGTAAAACCGTTTTTCTCGTTCATGGTGCTAACCTAGCGGATTGATGTCAGCCCAGTAAATACAATTCAGACCAGTGGGAACGAATTAGCGACAAGCGGTACAGGCTCGGGCGAAAGCTGAACACGCCTCTTCAACCTGTATATAGGGGATTGATTCAGAAAAACTTTAAGGTGGGGACAGTGGTCTGTTGGCGACCGGCGGTTGTTTCCGGCCGACCAGCGGTTGGAATCAATTTACCGGTAACAACAGGCGGGTATCGAAAGCATGTGAAATAGTATCTGTGACAGACTCAAGACTGACAGCCTGTGATCCACGCCGGTCCTCCCACATAACA
>CAJXFW010000128.1 GCA_913053655.1 uncultured Thiogranum sp.
TATTTATAATCCAGACAGCGCCCAAATAAAACACACTATTGTAATATAATCAGAAAGATAGCGTTCTTTCCTGGCCCTTCCCCAAAGTACGCCACCTAACTGCGCTGAATTCCCGTCCCTGATTCGCTAAGATGGCCCTCCCGTTGCCGGCGGGAGCATCGGTCCAACAGGAACAGGGTAATACTTAACGGGGAGAGGTCATGGATTTTGCGCACGTCCTGGGGATGAACAAGACGTCCGAGAGTGCTGAGGAAGAGCGCGCCAAGCTGCAGCTCTATATCAATCTCAAGCTGGCCTCATCCGGACAACCTACCTGTATTTCGGACGAAGCGGCCGGTTTCTTTGGTATTTCCAGCGACTTGCTCAAGAGCTACCGGGAAAAGAACCGTCTGCTGGCTGACTACCACTGCTGGGTGGATCAGCGCATCCAGGATTTCCTGATCCGTTATTTTGACGATCTTGATCTCGATAAAACCGCGACCCTGCCGACCCAGTCGCTGGTGCTCGACCGACACGGCGTCGCTCGTGAGCTTTCTCTGCCCATGGGTGAGGACGAATTTCATTCCGACATCGTTTCCAGCTATCGCGTAAAGCAGGGTGTGCTGCACAATCCGGCCAGCGACCGACGCACCACCAGGGGTTCGTTCCACATCGCCGAGGGCGGTCTGCCGATACCCGGCGACAAGAAAGCCGTTCCCAGGATCACCTTCGCCCACATGCTGGCGCACGCGCTCAAGCCGCCGCAGGATCTGCTCACGATTCCCTTTACCGCGGGTCTGCCGGATCCTGCGCACATGTTTGTGTCGCTACTGTTGCGACCCATTGTCTGTCCCGAAGTACCTGGCAAGGATACGGAAAAGTCGATGGAGATCCGTTTCTTTGCACCCGGCAACCTGGTCAGCAATCTCGATTTTGTGGAGAGTATTTTCGGAAACGGCGGTAACCCGTACCTGGCGGAGTTCGATGCCGCACTGGATGTCGATCACTGGACCGGCCATACCGGCTGCGTCATCCTCGCTCCACACCTGGTTCGTCTCACTAAAAAGGAACTCGGCTTGCCACACTGGCAAGATGCCGACGAGCGGCAACGCCTTGAGGGTATGTGCTGGAAACAGGCGGACGAACTATATAATGATGGCCAGGCCTTCAAACTGACCGCCCGCGATGAGTCCGGTGTCATCGTTACGCTGCTGGCCGACAACTATTTCGGCTACTGTAAAAAGGAAGTCAAGACCCAGATCAGCTTCTCTGCCAACCTGTTCGGACTTGCCGAGGAAGAACATGCGGGTGGCGCGTTGGCATTTCCGCGACGCAACCACGGTGAGGAATACGGTGTCGACAGCCGTACCCATAAACCGGGGTATTCGTTCGCCGACACGGTGGAACGCTACGGCGATGTGATGGATCTGCAGCCGGAAGGTTATGGCATAGACAAGACCTATCCCGATATTTATTACGTCCCGCAACGGGTACGTATGGACCTCAATGCCCAGACCATTTCCTGGCAGAAGGACGACGAGCAACAGACCATCCGCCTGTGTCCCGGGAAAACCTACATACAGCCCAGCGGCTATAAAATTGAAATGAAAAAGCACCCGGGCGCACCGTCCTGGCGGCTGGTGGGCATGAACCCGGAAGGTACCTTTTGCCACAAACCCTCCACGGTATCCGGTGGCGGCAAGTCGGAAATCTCGAAATCCCTGAATGATGCGGTTATCTATCGTCCGCTGTTCGTAGACGACCTGCAAAAGGATCTCGACCAGGTGCAGGAGATTTATGACCAGGACTACACGCAGCGTTTCAAACCGGAATTCCAGGACGAAGACCGCGACCCGACGCGCAAACCGCTGAGTCCGGAGCGCAGCCTGGGTTCGGTCATCAAGTTGCTTACGCCTTCATCCACCTATACCGGTGAGTTCAATGCCTGGCTGGCATCCATCTCACCGCGCATTCTGGCGCTGGCATTTCTTATCAAGCGGTTTTACCGCACCGGGTGGGGCGACCACTGGCGCGATCACCTGTCGGTGGATGAAGTGGACGGCGCGCCGGCACACGAACTGAAACTGGACAAC
The DNA here is from genome assembly GCA_913053655.1 of uncultured Thiogranum sp. GTDB lineage: Bacteria > Pseudomonadota > Gammaproteobacteria > DSM-19610 > DSM-19610 > Thiogranum. The sequence goes on from CAJXFW010000128.1 coordinate 2,073, forward strand.
CGGAATATTATCGCCTCCTACCTGCGCGTCGGCTTCGACCGGGAAGGCAAGTGGCGTACCTTCAAACTTCGCCAGGATTATATCGCGACTGAAAAGATACAGATGGAGGACGACATCAGCGCCTCCATCGTGGTGCCGTCGAAATGCATTGCCAACTGTGCGCCTGACCGCAAGCGCGGGCATAGCATCAAGCTGGTCAAAAACTGCGAGTACCGGCTGTTCCAGCGTCCCGACGATGCCGTCATTCCCGGTTTCGACAAGCAGACCGAGAAAGACATGTCGGAACCCGACAACTTCCTCGCCAACTATGAGCCGATCTCGGGCGACAAGCTGACCCGACTGGTGGAAGATGTGCACACCTTCCACCTGTTTACGCCCCCCATGCAGGCGTTGCTTAAATCTGCCGATGACGATGGCAGGGGTTTTGTGGTGTCGTCTGCACATCCACGGCTGATCGATGGCGAGCCGTCGAAAAACCCGCGCTATCTTCAGGTTCGGCCCGACCTGGTCAAACCGGTGCGAAAATATATCGCCGAGATGAGCGCCCGCTTCAGTCGCAAGCTGCCGCTGGAAAAAAAGGTCTGCCACCCTGTCGATGCGGTACTCGCCGGCCGGCGCAATAATCCGCCGGAACCCGGCATACGTTCACTGGCGGTATTTAATCCGATCCATTACCAGGAACTGCCGGAACTGTTCATGGATTTCATCTGCAGCCTGACCGGAAAATCACCTTCCACGACCGGTGCCGGCAGCGAGGGCGCATTAACCAAGGGACCCTTCAATGCCCTGCGCACCACAGCAGACCTTAATAATGCGCTGGTGTCATTCATTCTTACCGGTTACGCGGGCTTTTCCAGTTCGGCCGGTTATGTAGGCCCGCATGTGCGGGTCGATCACGACATCAGTCTGCTGATCCCGGAGATCTGGGCGCGCATCGAACCGGAAGAACGCGAGCCCGACTACCTGATCGAACACGGTTACCTGGAACCGCTGGAAGATTTTGAGCATAAAGGCCAGCGCGTGCTTGCCAGCCGTCTGGGCTACCGTATCACCGATCACTTTGTACACGGGTTTTTCGGCAAGATCTTCGATAAACCGAACGCTGTATTTACTGATGAGATTCTCAAACCTGAAATACAGGGTCTGGATGTATTTGTCGACGGCATAAACAATATTGTGGAAGCGCAGCAACGTGTCGCGCAGCGCTACCTGGACGACGGCAGCATCGAGGATGCCTGCCCGCCCCTGCAAGCATTGCTGCATATCATGGCGACGGGTGCGCACGAAGGCATGGATGTACACCACCCGCGGATACGCGCCATGTTTACACGCGCGCAACTACTCAAGTCCGACTGGTATCGTGAACGTTTGCAGATCAAGCAACTGCGCGATATCGAGCTGTGGAAGCGCCACTGCACCAGCCTGCAACAGTTTCTCGACGACGTCGATTACACGGATGAAGCGCAGCGCCTCGGCATCAGTCAACGTCTGGTAAATGCCAAAGAGAGACTCAGGCAAACCCAGAGCACCGAATATCTAAAAGACCTGGTCGGAACACTCGGCGCCGATCCACTGCAACCTGCTGCCTGTATGGCAGGAAGTCACCTGGTCAGCTGGAGCAAGTCGAAGCTGTCATTCTTCAAGGAGAATTCTGCTGAGCAGGAAACAGATCAGGCACATCCAAACAGGACGCCTTCGCTGTTGCAGAGATTCAAGGCCAGGTTCAGACGAAGCCGCTTGCAGTAACAGGGCCCGCGACCTGACTGTCTGTTACTGCTTGCGGGCACATCTGCGCAGGTATTTTTCAATGACCCGCGCAACAGCCACAAATCCCATCGTACCGGTGACAAACGTTGCAGACCCGTAACCCATACTGCAGTCCAGGTGCACGCCATGGATGCCGGGCTTACGCTGACCCACATTTCCATCCGCTGTCGGATAGACCTGTTGTTGACCGGAAAAAACACATTCTATACCGAAGTAGCGTTTTGGATTGCGTGTATAACCGTGCTGTGCGCGCAACTGCGCACGGACCTTTGCTGCCAGCGGATCATTGAATGAGCGCGTTAAATCCTTCACCATGATTTGCGTTGGATCGGTCAGACCCCCTGCTGCGCCGGTTGTAATTACCGGGATCCGGTTTCTTTTACAGTAATATATCAGTGCGGCCTTGAACTTGATGCTGTCTATGGCATCAATAACATAGTCGAAGCCCTTCTCAACGGGTAGATAGTCGAACAGATTTTTATCATTGATAAAATCGTCGATAACCGTGCACCTGCACTGCGGGTTGATTTCAGCAACCCGTTTTTTCATGGCGACTATCTTTTTTTCACCTGTGCTGCTGTCCAGCGCATGCACCTGCCGGTTGATATTACTTGTACAGATTTCATCATAATCGATCAGCGTGAGCCGGCCTGCACCGCTACGCGCCAGCGCCTCCACTGCCCACGAGCCAACACCGCCCATGCCGATGACGCACACATGCATCTCGGTTATCAAACGTGCCGCATCGACACCGTACAGGCGTTCGATACCGGAGAATCTATCGGGGTTGTTTCGGGAAGGCATATCCAGGAATATTATAGTTCGAGTGCAAATACGGAACAGGCATTGCGCGTGGTCAGCCGCGCCAGTTCGTCCAGCCCGACGTCACGCACATCGGCCAGTGCCTGCAGGCAATACGGCAGATACTCGGGGCTGTTACGCTCACCCTGATGCGTGGCAACCGTCATGTCCGGCGCGTCTGTCTCGAGCACAATCGCGTCGATGGGTAACTCCGCCGCAAGCTGTTTTATTTTCGTTGAGCGCGGGTAGGTCAGCATGCCGCCAAAACCCAGCTTGAAACCCATGTCGATATACCGCTGCGCCTGTTGCAGGCTGCCGTTGAATGCGTGCACTGTACCGCTTCTAACCGGAATACGCTTCAGGATAGCTATCACCTCGTCGTGCGCCTTGCGTACATGAAGAATAACCGGCAGATCAATATTGCGCGCAACTTCGAGCTGAGATTCAAACAGGGTTTGTTGCTGATCCCTGTCCAGCTCGCGAACAAAATAATCCAGCCCGATTTCACCCACCGCTACCGGACGGTGCTTTACGATCATGCTTTCCAGTGCGGCGACATCGTCAGCGCTGTGCGCTGCTAGAGACACCGGGTGAAGACCCAGTGCCGGGAACAGGCCCGGTCGCATATCGCACAACCCGATCAGACCTTCCCAGTGTGCGGCATCGATAGCAGGAACGATCAGGTGCCGAACACCCAGTTCAGACGCACGCTGCAATACCTGCTCGCGATCCGCGTCGAACGCTTCGATGTCGATGTGGCAATGGGTATCGACCAGCTGCATGGGCTGATATTATCCGTTTTTCAGATGCTGGAGGACCGCATCCGGTATCGGTCTTGAACCACCGGACGCGTGGTCGTACCAGACAATGGTGCCATGCCCTAACGCACAGAGCTGCCCGGCTTCCGGTCGGTCGCGGATTTCATAATAGGTATTCAGGCTGCTGCGGCCGGGTGGCCCCGCATGCAGACGGACCTCCAGCTCCGCCGGGTATTTCAACGCCTGAAAAAAAGTGCATGAGATATTTGCCAGCACCAGCCCATGCGCGACGCCGATGGAAGCCAGCCAGTCAACCCGGGCCTGCTCAAAATAAGTGAAATACATGGCGTTATTGACGTGCCCGAAAGCATCCATGTCGCTCCAGCGCATTGTGTAAAGCGAGCGGTGCAACAGGTACGTATTGTCCGGCAGATTTTTCAGGTAGCCGGGCGTGGTCGCTTCGTCTGACATCATGACAGTGTATGCCTAGAGTACCCTCTGGTGTCCGCCTGCCGCCGCACGGACACCGGACCAGACCAGTTGCAATTGCTGCTGGTAGAGGTCGGCGATCTTGCCCGGGTGACTGGACAGCAGCGTCAACGGCACGCCAAACAGGATCGCCAGCAGCAGTGACAGCAGCATAGGGATCAGGGTGTTGTCGGGCAGCTGGCCGACGCTTACGGCCGCTTCCAGCTGCGGCACGATCAGCGCGTCGATGCCTTTGAGCGGTGTCGACTCGATACCGTCCAGTTCCGGAAATACCAGTTTGCGTTCGAAAGCGTCGAGTTTCAGCGTCGCATCGAGCGAACCGCCGTGCGCCAACCAGGCAATCAGTTCCCGCATCAGTCCCGGCCGCCGGGTACAGCTGCGCGCACTGTGTGCATACAAACGCCGGATCGCCGGCAGGCCCGGGGCAGTCTGCGCTGCCGCTGCCGCCTGCCAACCCAGCTCCAGCAACCAGAGCTGCGCCAGGTAACCCATTAGATTCTGCTTGCCTGGGAAGTAATTGAAGAATGTGGCCTCGGACACTTCTGCCTCGCGGCACAAGGCCTTAACCGAAATCTCGCTCAGTGACTGCTCCGCAAGCGCATTCGACAGCGCTGTCGCCATCGCCAGCCGGGTGCGGGCCGATTTTTTCTGTCGCAGCTCAGACATTGCTCATATTTATAGCCATCTCTATTTTTATACCATACATTGTTCTGTTAATCCCCAGACTTTTAGCGCCGGGCGGCTTGCAGTGGCTCGAAACGGCGAGAGCGGCGTACCTTTCAGCCTATTATTTATAGCATGCTCTATATTTATATAAAAGCATATAATATTCTGTTTACAGTTGCTAAGCTCGAATTCAGGTTGTGCGGGCAGCAAATTTCTGAAAGGATGGCGTCATTCTATTGACATATCTGTAATTGGGAATATAGTCCCAAACATGCAAGAAAAGATACAGCGAACCCTGTCGACAGCAGTACAGACATTGCTCAGGCCCCTGGTCAGGGTTCTGTTGCGCAATGGCATTGCCTACGGCAGTTTCGCCGAACTGACGAAAAAAGTTTATGTGGACGTAGCCTTCGACGAGTTTGCTCCTGATAAAAAGAAACAGACCATGACGCGGGTCTCCGCTCTCACCGGGCTTACGCGCAAGGAAGCCAAACGACTGCACGAACTTCAGCGGTCCGATACCCGGGAAAGTGAGCAACGCTATAACCGGGCTGTACGCGTCATCTCCGGCTGGGTCAACGATCCGGAATTCCACAACGCCCGGGGCCGGCCCACCGACCTGCCCATCGACGCCGGGACCGGTTCATTCTCCGCGCTGGTGAAAAAATACAGCGGCGATGTCACCACCCAGTCGATGCTGGCCGTGCTCAGCGTCGCCTCCAGCATCGAAAAGGATGGCGACCGCGTGCGTCTGATCCAGCATGCCTATGTACCGGGCGACGATACCGCTGAAAAACTGCGCATTCTGGGCACCGACGCCGCCGAACTCATCGCCACCATCGACCACAATCTGGTCAGTGACGAGAACGCGCTGCGCTACCAGCGCAAGGTCTCCAATCTACATATCGATACCGACGCCCTGCCCGCCTTCCGGGCGCTGTCCGCAGAAAAAGCGCAGGCATTGCTGGAAGAGCTCGACGCCTGGCTGAGCGAACACGAGGCCGGCGGCAAACAGGATTCAGAGCCGGGCCGATACGTAAGCCTTGGTATCTATTACTACGAAAATTCACAGGATAAGGAGGACCCGTCATGAACGTGGTCTACAGAAGTATTTTAACGGGCCTGGTTGCAGGAATCATCGCTCTGGCCGGGTGCGGTGGCGGCGGCGGCAGCGGTGGAACCAACGTCGCGGGTATCGGCGGGACCGGCAAGACCATCAGCGGAACCATTACCGGGTTCGGCAGTGTTTTTGTCAATAACGTCGAGTACAACATCGATAATGCGTCTTTCAGTATCAATGGCGATAGCAGCCCGGGCCTGAGCCAGACCGATCTGCGCATCGGCATGGTAGTCATCCTGACCGGCAACGATGACGGC
>CAJXFW010000129.1 GCA_913053655.1 uncultured Thiogranum sp.
TGCAGATGATGAGCGGCCACGGCATGATGGGCATGATGATGGGACGTGTCGAAGCACTTTCTGAAGGCGAACTCAGGGCACTCGTCGCCTACTTGCAAAAGCATGCGCAGACGCCGATTGATACAACACAATATCCGGATCTGGATACTCAGGCAGGTAGAAGCTTTCAAGAAACGTGTGCGCGATGCCACGCACTTCCTGATCCAAAACAACATACCCGGGATGAATGGCCGTCGGTGGTGGCACGCATGAAACAGAATATGGTTGCGATGGATAAATCCGTGCCCAAAGGGCAAACCATGAAAGAAATTGTGGCGTTCCTTCAGCGTCATGCAAAAGATCAGCAATGACTTGATCACCTGAACGGAAATAGATCGACAGTTACGAATTTGCCACCTGTAGGATACCTGAACAAATGATGGCATATGTTTTCCAGGGCATAATTAACCATGAACCGGGATGTTCAGTTTTATGACGCCTTCGATGCGGAGTTCGAAGACCTGCCGGAGACAGTGCAGGACGATTTACTGGCTCACGCCCGGTTGTTGGAGGAATTTGGTCCGCAATTGGCAGGCCGAGGGTTGATACCCTGAATGGATCGAAGTGCGCGCCCAGCAGCTTATTGCGGAGGAGGTGGCCTTGCGCGGGCTGCAGAAGGTATTATATTGACTTCATCCAGGGAAGTCAGACAACACCAGTATGAACCCTCTTTTCCTGATCATCGATTAACCGGCTCCCCATGCATAAGCTGTTTACAAAACTGCAAGAAAACATCCGCTACCTGATTGACCAGGCTTTTGTGCGGAAATTCGTCGGTCAGTCACTGCTGTTTATCACGCTGGTGGTAACGGCCACCCTGATCGGCATGTCGGCTGTGTTCTTCGGCCTGTTCTCGGAAGAAAATTCCCATATCAGCTCGATACCGCACGGCATCGATGCCGGTTTCTGGGATTCGCTGTGGTGGTCTCTGAACCAGGTCATGCGTCTGCCGGGGTTTGCAAGGGCCTATGGCGCCACGATCCCGGTCGTCATGTATTCACTGTTCCTGTCCCTCATGGGGCTGGTCGTTTTCAGTGTGTTGATTTCGCTGATCAACAACACCATGCGCAGTCGCATCGAAGCATTACGCAAGGGTGATACGCAGGTGCTGGAACGCAACCACGTACTGTTGCTGGGATGGAGCAACAAGATCTTCTCTGTTCTGCGACAGCTCGCACGACTTCAACCCGGCGTGAAAGTGGTCATACTCGCACCGCGCGATATCGATACGATGCAGGAACAGCTGCGCGTTGCCGGCATCCAGCGCGAGGACATCAAAATTATCCTGCGCAGCGGCACACCCAGCAACCACGGCGAACTCGACCGGGTTGCGGTCAATAAAGCATCCGGCGTGATTGTTCTGGCAACGGATGCTGACGACAGCGAGACGATCAAGACCGTGATGCTGCTCACATCCCGCCAGGACTGGGACAGTGAGCCACCGGTGCTGACGACAGAAATTGCCCTGGAGCGCAACTACGAGCTGGCCAGTATTGCGGCCAGGAACCGGCTGCATATCATTTCTTCCAGCCGCATTATCAGCAAGGTGATCGTGCAGACGGTGCGCAACCCCGGTCTTGCTGATGTCTACAGTGAGATTTACGCACCATCGGGTAACAGCATCTTTGTGCAATCCATCCCGGACTGTGTCGATCGCCCGATGGCCGAGATCGCCTACGGGCTGACCAACGCCATCCCCATTGGTATTGCCTGGGATGAAAGACGCGATAATGTCGTGCGCCATGCCGCCGGCCTCAACCTGGAACCCGAGTACGAAATTGCCGAAGATGAGCAACTGGTACTGTTGGCACGCGGACTGCCGATTACCTGTTCCCGACCCGACCGTTTACCGACGTCACACATCTATCGGGAAGGTGGGTCGGTACCGCACGTACCCGGCCAGGTGTTGCTGATCGGCTGGACCGATATGCTGCACGATATCCTGCAGGAACTCGATGCACACTCCCTGAGCGGTACCGAGGTAACCATCCTGTCAGAAACAAGCACAGAGCAGGCTGAGCAGCAGATTACCGTCCACCAGACGAACAGCTTCAAAAATCTGGCACTGAGCTTCCGTGAAGGCGATGCCGTGACGCAGATTGCCTATACCGGTTTCGACATGACCTCATTCCAGAGTATTGTCGTACTCGCCGATCAAACTGATGATCAGGTCGATGCCGACACCCGCACCCTGCGTATCCTGCTGCGCCTGTCGGACTTGCTTAAATCCCTGGAAACGCAACCGCATACGGTGGCCGAACTGCTGGATGAAAACAACCGGGCCCTGTTCGCGGGGCTGGGCGTGGATGATATCGTGGTCAGTTCGGAAGTGGTCAGCGCTCAGCTGGCACAGATTGCACGGCAGGAAGTGCTCGCGCCCATCTATCGTGAACTGCTCAGCGCCGGTGGTGTCGAGATCAGCCTGCGCCCTGCCGGTGACTATGTGCAACTCGATGCCGACTGTTGTTTCAATGACCTGATCTACGCGGGTCAGCAGAAAATGGAAATCGCACTGGGTCTGCGTCTGGTGCAGCAGGGCGGCAAGGTATTACTCAACCCGCCGCGCAACATCAGCTGGCGACTGGGCGAAAATGACAAAGTCATAGTGCTGGCGCAGCAGGTCTATCAATAGGCGCCGTTGGCACACCGTTATTTTGCAGGTTCATCTCAGGTGCTACTTGCGTCGTCTCCCAGAAAATTCCCGATCTTTTCAAGCAGGCGTTTGAAATTGACCGGTTTGGTGTCGTAATCATCACAGCCGGCTTCACGCGCTTTCTGCTCGTCACCGGTCATGGCGTGCGCGGTCAGGGCAATGACAGGTATGGCCCGGGTAGCGGTATCCGCCTTGATGCGACGGGTAGCTTCCCATCCATCGATGACCGGCAGACTGAGGTCCATCAGAATAATGTCAGGATTCGTTGACGCTGCCATATCGACACCCGCCTGACCATCTACGGCGATCACCACCTCGAAACCCTTGCGTTCCAGCCGACGCGACAGCATGTCGCGGTTCATTTCATTGTCTTCAACCAGCAGTATCTTACTCATTGTCTTTTTCAGCCTTGTTTATCCCCGCGTGATCGATATTGCAGGCCGCAACAGCATCACGCACATGTTCCAGTAATTGTTCGCGAGTATAGGCACGTTTTTCAATCACCTCCTCGACCATCCCCGCCAGTTTATTCCGGTCGTTATCGGTCAGATCCTTGGCAGTCACGACAATGACAGGAACATGCTGCCATTCAGGTTTTGCCCGCATCGCCGCCAGGAAACTGAAACCATCCATCACCGGCATCATCAGGTCCAGCAGGATTAACTGTGGTAGCTGCGACGCCATGCACGCCAGCGCTTCCTGACCGTTACCGGCCTCGACCACCTCCCAGCCGGCCTTCTTCAGGTTCCGCGCCATCACCTGGCGGGTATCGAGATCGTCTTCGACCAGCAGCACGGTACTGGTTTCTTCAGCCGCGGAATAACGGCTCAGGATTTTGTGCAACATATCTCTGTCAACGGGCTTGGTCAAATACTCAACTGCGCCAAGCGAGTAACCGCGGGTGCGGTCATCGATCATGGACAGCATGATCACGGGTATCGTGTGCAGTACCGGGTCGGCCTTCAGCGCGCGCAGCACCGACCAGCCATCCATTTCCGGCATCATTACGTCCAGGGTGATGGCGGTAGGCTGTAACTCGTGCGCCAGCCTCAGACCCTGTTCACCATTCGTGGCTGTAACCACGGAGTAGCCGTCTTTGGTCAAATAACGTTCGATGATTTCACATGCCTCCGGATCATCGTCAATAACCAGGACCCTGGCCCCCGGCCCTGCCTCCCGGATGCTTCCCAGCTCGGCTTCACCCAGTGTGGCTGTCGGTGCAACACGCACCTTTTCCCCGGGCAGTGATACAGGAACGCGGATGGTAAATGTAGATCCCTTACCCACCGCACTGTGAACACGGAGATCGCCACCGAGCAATTTGCAGAAGCGTCGTGAAATCGCCAGCCCGAGCCCGGTTCCTCCATAATCACGCGTCGTGGATTCGTCCGCCTGGGTGAACTCCTCAAAGACCTTGTCCAGCTTATCCTCTGCAATCCCGATTCCGGTATCACTCACCGCGAACGTCAGCCAGTCCCCGTCTTCCTGTTGGGTGCGACTGACGTGCAGCGTTACAGCGCCGTTACGGGTAAATTTTGCCGCGTTGGACAAAAGGTTGAACAGCGTCTGGCGCAGCTTGGTCAGGTCCTGCCGGGCGCTACCGAGCTTTGGCCCGCGCTCAATGGACAGGGTGTTACTGTTCTTCTCCATTAACGGATGGGCAGTACCACTGACCTCGTCGATGAAAGTGTCGATGTTGATGTCTTCGGCAAAGGTCTCCATCTTGCCTGATTCGATTTTGGACAGGTCGAGCACATCATTGATGAGCGCGAGCAGGTGGGCACCGGCCTGGTTGATCTTCTTCAGATCCGGAATAAAATCTTCCTGACCGGTATCCTCGGCCTCTTCCATGAGCATCTCGCTGTAACCGAGAATGGCGTTCATCGGCGTACGCAGCTCGTGACTCATGTTGGCGAGAAAGGCGCTCTTGGCCTGGTTGGCGGCATCGGCCGCATCTCTGGTGGCCTCCAGGTCGGCCTGTAGCGACTTGAGTTCCGTGACATCGAGAATAGTGCCGTCGAGAATCTCTGCAACACCATCATCGCTGTACTCGGCCTGACCCCGTTCATAGACGTAGCGCACACGGCCATCGGCGTCAATAATGCGGTATTCCACCATGTGGGGCGTGTGCACTTTGACCGCGGCAGCTATATTCGCGCTAACCTGCCCAGCGTCATCCGGATGAATGACGCTGGCAAAAGTACGCTTTGCGTTATCGAGGAAATCTGCGGGCGGATAACCGGTCAGGCACTCAACCTCATTGCTGATAAACAGCATGGTCCAGTCCTCATCCATCCGACGGCGATAAACCGTACCGGGTATGGTATCGACCAGCACCCGGTACTGTCGTTCGCGCTGCTTGATTTCTGTTATATCACTGGAGACCCCGCCCACGGCAAAGACTTTTCCTTCTTCGTCCTCTACCGGGAACTTGTAGGACATATAGGTGTGCAGGGACCCGTCATCCTGTGGCATGTGTTCTTCGCTCTGCACCGCCTTGCACGTTTCGACCACGTGTTTGTCGTTGCTGATAAACGACTCGGCAACCTCTGCCGGAAAGATATCGTAATCTGTGGCACCGATGGCCTTCTCTTTATCTATACCACTCACTTCGTGCCAGACCCGGTTCACCATCAGGTAACGTCCGGTCAGGTCTTTCAGATAGATAACAGCGGGTGAATTATCCAACACGGCATACATCAGCATCCGGTTATAGTTCACCGCTGCATCAGCGCGCTTGAGGCGGTGAAGGAAATAGGCCAGACCGAGAGCAAGCAGCAGGATACCCAGCGGTAACCAGATACTGCCCGCATGCCAGTCAGGATAGATCCTTCTGTTGGCCGCACGCGCGGTAAGCTCCCAGCTCCGATCTGCAAACGGTAGTACCGTCGCATAGATCAATCCGTCATCAAGAAAGTCTGTCTCCCTGTTATCCGGACCCAGATCCAGGTCACGGGAAACATGACGATACATGAAGCTACGCTCCTTCCCGTTATCTATGTCCCAATAGGTGAGCGTGAGTCCCGAGGGCAAGGTGCTCTTGCCGAGAATGGCCTCCGTCATCGGCCCGATTTCCGTTACCATAACCGCAAACCCTTCAACGGCGGCTTCACGTTGCACGGCGGTTTCCAGCGGCATACCCGGTTTGTATACCGGCAGGGCAATAAAGACGGAATACCTGCCTTCTTCAGACTGGTCCAGTTGCAAGCGCGGCGAAACAGCAGGACCGTTGCTGCGTGCCGCCCTGTTCAGGGTGGCAAGGTAATCCGGTCGGGCAGCGAGGTCATACCCGAGCACCGTCTGAAATTCCGTCTGTGGTTCGACGTAGTAGATCGGGTAATACACGTTGCGTAGCGGAGCCGATGTATCGCTGACCGGGCGATCCCGAAACGCAAAATCAGGCGACACCTGTGATCGCGCGGCTGCCTCCATTGCTGCACGCTCCCGGGCGGATACCTTCGGTACCCATTCCAGCGCCTTGATACCTGAGTTAAGCGCCAGACTACGGGCAACAAGGACGCGAAACCCGTCACGATCGAAAAAGGATGAGGCGTCGTATGCCGAGCGGATGTGGTACAGCGTTTCCAGATAGGCCTCAATACCGTGGGCAACAGCCTCGGTGTGATTCCGGGCGGCCGCTTCGAAGCGCAGTTTTACCGATGCCATGAAACTGGTATGCAGCAGACTGAAAAGTGATGTGGCCAACAGCAGCCCCAGCACGATCACGATAGCAGGCACGTAGTCACGTCCAGTGCGGGATTGGGTGCTTCCTGCCCTGGCAACTGCCCTGGCCTTGAGCACCAGGGTCAGCGTTAACAGAATACCGAATACCAGCAAGCCCTCGTCGGAAAGATTTTCCGCCCCGACACCCAGTTCCGCCACCATCCGGCTTTCCTGCGCAGACAGGGCCTGCCACAGTGCAAAGGTAATGGTCAAGCCAGTGATAGCTGTCACCTGTGCAAGCCAGCGCGGCAGGCGGTCGCGTTTAACCAGATCCGGGTCCCTGTACCAGGCCAGTGCGACGAAACCGATACCCAGCACGATGAATCCTCCGGCCGTGTGTATTGCCATACGGGTCATGTGACCCCAGCCATAGGCATCTTCCACACCGATCATGTAGCCGGCCAGTGCGGTGACGCCGAGACTGATGATCAAGGCGCCCAGCGTCGCCATCCAGGTGGCAATACGCGCGTACTGTGAAAACAGTACGGTTAACAGGACAGTCAGCCCGGTCAGGCTGAAACACAGGGCGGTATTGGGTGCCATCCTTCCCGGGTTGGAGGTCGCCAGATCGATGTAATGTTCCATGAACAACTGATCGATGTGCAGATCAACACCGAACAGGTACTCGACCAACGTGAGGACGCCGGTAAGCAGCACAATGACACCGGTTAACCCGGCCAGGCGCGGCCAGGACCAGGTCAGCCCCAACAGCGCAACCCCGCTCAGTGCAAAACCGAGCGCGGTGTTGTACTGCATGGGGACAAATGCCGGATTGACCTGGATAAGCGCGGGTTCGTGCAGATACCAGCCAAGCAGAACGATGGCCCCGAGCAGCAGCGAAACCACACCCAGCAGCCGGGCCAGGTACAGCGCCCCGTGCAAACGGAGAGAGCGATTATTCATGCGCTGCATGGTATCAGCGCCGCGACCCCGCAGGCCAGATATTTTACTAAAATTCAAGCGTTTTCAGCGGGTAGGCAGTGGTTTCAATACGTTGGATACCGGCATACGCCGGTATGATGAATTGATCAGAGTTTCCCTAGGTCGTATTGGCCAGATCTGAGCTATTTATGGATGAATGGCACTTACTTAAGCTCCGAATGCTTGTATTTCCGTCATTCTGGTGAATACCGGAATCCAGAATGCTGGATTAAACAGCCTGGATCCCGGCCTGCGCCGGGATGACGGAGGCTATTTCGGCTCAAAATCCGGATTTTGATTCTGCTTTTGATGCCGGTCAATAAGAATTGATATTATTTAAATAATAGTCAATATATATGGCGAGGTCTGGACCTGGGCCGGAATTTTTCGAATTACAGAAGTGCCAGCATGCCAATAATTTTCTATGCGCTGTTAGTGGGGGTTATTTCCGGCCTGGGTGCA
>CAJXFW010000130.1 GCA_913053655.1 uncultured Thiogranum sp.
TTGCCGAGCAGATAGGCCTGTCCGTAGCCGACTGCGAAGCCATCGAACTGGCCGCTCCCATGCATGATATCGGCAAAATCGGCATTCCGGATGATATCCTGCGCAAGCCGGCACGGCTCACCCATTGTGAGTTCGAAATCATGAAGACACATACCCAGATCGGGTATGAAATCCTCAAGGACAGCCCGTCAAAATACCTGCAGATGGGTGCCATTATCGCCCTGAGCCACCATGAAAAATTCAACGGCACCGGTTACCCCAACAAACTGGGCGGTCAGGATATCCCGATGGCTGCAAGGGTAGTCAGTGTTGCAGATGCCTATGATGCACTCACCTCTGAACGTCCTTACAAACCCAGGTGGAGCATGGAAAAGGCGCTGGAATATCTCAATGCGCAACGCGGCAAGTTTTTTGATCCCGATTGCCTGGATGCCTTTAATTCACAGCTGGACCGGGTTTGCAAAATACAGTTCATGCTGGGTGACAAAGCAGTAAAAAATGCCGTATTAATTAACTCAAGTTTCTGAGTTCATGTTGATAATGTCTTGTATTGCCCCAATCCGGTGTTAGTGAACTCCGAAACTTGAGTAATTAACACCCCTTTCAATTCTCCTGTGCTGTCCGTAGCATTTGCACGCAGTCATTAGGAGGTAGTCTTCCCGTGTCGGGTCCCGTGGTTCAAATCAGATATCTGGTATCGGTGGCTTTTGCTTTTCTCCTGCTGATCGGAGCACCACTGTCAACCGTCGCATCTGACGATTTTCACCTGTCTTTGCCAAAGCACCGCATCCTGGCTAACGAGCTGGCCGTCATCATCAATGATGCTGACCCACTGAGTGTCCGGATCGGCAACTATTACCGGAAAGCCCGGGACATTCCCGCCCGCAATGTTTTGCACGTAGACTTCAGGCCTGGGCGCCCAAACATGGGTAAAGCTGAATTCAAGCGCATTAAAGCCCTGATCGACAGGCAGACACCGGCTAATGTACAGGCGTACGCCATCACCTGGGCAATGCCTTACAGGGTTGACTGCATGTCGATTACAAGCGCATTCGCGTTCGGTTTCGACAAGCGATTCTGTTCGCGGCAGCGTTGCGCACCGACGCGCCACAACAGTTATTTCAATCACCCCGGCGCTACGCCCTATACAGACTTCGGCATACGCCCCACTATCGCGATAGCAGCAGAAAACTTCGCACAAGCCCAAGCACTAATAGATCGCGGTGTAATGTCAGATAAAACCCTGCCGTCGGGCACTGCTTACCTGGTGAGCACCAGTGACAAGGCGCGTAATGTCCGTTCCGCAGGGTATACAACCGTCAAAAAACTTATGGCCGGCTGGATCAACACCAGCATTGTGGAATCCGAAGCGCTGAAAAACATAGATGACGTTCTTTTTTATTTTACCGGTAAGACCTTTGTCCCCTATCTGGATACGCTGCAGTTTGTACCGGGGGCTATTGCTGACCACCTTACGTCGACTGGCGGAAAGCTTACCGACAGCAGACAAATGAGCGCACTCCGCTGGCTTGAAGCCGGTGCCACCGGGAGCTACGGGACCGTCGTTGAGCCCTGCAATCTGACCGGTAAATTCCCGAATCCGGGTATATTGATAGATGTGTACGGTTCAGGAAGAACCTTGCTACAGGCATACTGGCAGAGTGTGCAACAACCCGGCGAAGGTATTTTTATCGGTGAGCCACTGGCGGCGCCATTTGATGGATTTACACTGGAAGTTAAGGATAACCGTATCCTGTTGACGACCAGAACATTGTTACCGGGCTACTATCGGCTCGCCTACTCGGAAGGCCCGGTAGGACCCTATTGGGTACTGCCCGGGGTGATAGAAGCCAGGTACCACCAACGCCGGTTTACACTACTAAATGCGGGCGCCGGCTACTACCGGCTGGAGCGTATTTAATCCCTTTTGGGTTCAATTCCCCGCCGCTTGCGGCGGGGTAGTTTATTCCATTTATTCGAATGGATGCTGCTTGATCAGGGTTTCCTCGCGATCAGGGCCGGTGGAAATAATATCAATGGGTACACCACACAGCTGTTCCACTCTGGACAAGTAGTCGCGCGCTGCCTGTGGAAGTTTCTCCATCGATCGGGTGCCAACGGTGGACCCGCTCCAGCCAGGCATTTCGATCAATACCGGTTCGCATTTTTCAAACAGATCTGCTCCTACCGGCGGCGTATCGATTTCCTTGCCGTTCAGCCGGTAAGCCACACAGATTTTGACTGTCTTCATGCCATCCAGTACGTCGAGCTTGGTGATACACATGCCGGTCACGCTGTTAATCTGCAACGAACGGCGCAAGGCAACCATATCCAGCCAGCCACAACGACGCTGACGGCCGGTGGTAGCGCCAAACTCGTGACCTTTTTTACCCAGGTATTGACCGTCGTCATCAAACAGTTCCGTCGGAAACGGGCCGGCGCCGACACGCGTAGTGTAGGCTTTGACAATACCCAGCACGTAATCAAGGTCGCACGGCCCCACCCCGCTGCCACTGGCTGCGCCTCCCGAGGTGGTAGTTGACGATGTCACGTAGGGATAGGTGCCATGGTCGATATCCAGCAATGCACCCTGCGCACCCTCGAACATGATACTTTTCCCTTCTGCGCGCAGCCTGTGCAGGGTGCCAGGAATATCCTCGACCATCGGTGCTATCTTTTCGCCCTGCGCCAGTGCCTCATCGAGCACCTGCTGATAGTCAACGGCGTCCATCTTGAAATAATTAATCAGCGCGAAGTTGTGATACTCCATGACTTCGCGTAAACGTTCGGTGAAATGCGCCGGGTCGAGCAACTCGCCCAGGCGAATACCGCGCCTTGATACCTTGTCTTCGTAGGCCGGGCCGATTCCACGACCGGTAGTGCCAATGGCTTTTTTCCCGCGCGCCACTTCGCGCGCCTGATCCAGGGCGATGTGGTAGGGCAGAATCAACGGGCAGGACTCACTGATTCCCATGCGTTCACGCGCCGGTACGCCGCTTGCCTCGAGCATGTCGATTTCTTCCAGTAAGGCTGTCGGCGACAGAACCACACCATTTCCAATGAGGCAGCGCACGCCCACGCGGAGGACACCGGACGGTATCAGATGCAGGACCGTCTTCCTGCCTTCGATAACCAGTGTGTGGCCTGCATTGTGCCCACCCTGGAAACGCACCACTGCCGACGCGCGATCGGTCAACAGATCGACAATCTTGCCCTTGCCTTCATCACCCCACTGGGTGCCTATTACTACAACGTTCTTGCCCATCTCTACATTATCCTGTCAACAATCCAGTCCACCCGGGAATCCAAAACCTAAATACGCTCAACCAACCATTCGGATCCGCTCCAGCGCAACACCCGGTCACAGCCAGCCTCGGTAAAATTACCCGCCTGGCCCGGCAACTGCTGTACCACCCGCTCGCCCTGCGCGCGCAAAGTTCTCACCTTGTCGGCCAGGTCGGCATCTTCTTCGGCAGGCGCAAGTATCGCGCCCGCTGGTTGCGGCCAAGTGCGATTGCCAAGCCGCATCAGAATCCGCAAATCAGTACTGAAGCCGGTCGCAGGCCTGGCGCGGCCGAACACCTTGCCGATCTGGTCGTAACGCCCGCCCCTTGCAATTTCCTGCCCGCGATCCGCGACAAAGGCGGCAAATACCACGCCGGTCTGGTACTGATAACCGCGTAGCTCGGCAAGATCAAAATGCCACGAAGTATCCGGTAGTTGCCGTGCGGCAAGGCGTGCAATTCTGACCAGGTCATCCAACGAAGACTGTGCAGACTCACCACTGCCCTGTAGCAGTGCCTGCGCCTTCTCAAGCACCTCGGCGCCACCATTCAGAGTTGCCAGACCGGCCAGACGTTCGCGCTGTGCCGTAGACAGGTCCAGCCCGGCCAGAAACGTATCGATCTCCGGCAACGCCTTGCGCTGCAGGGCATCAAACAGCAGCGCCTCCTGCTCCTCGTCAAGACCTGCGTCATGCGCCAATCCACGATAGATTCCGACGTGCCCAAGATCCAGATAAACATCCTCAACACCTGTCAGTGCCAGGGTAGCCACCATCAGCTGGAGAATTTCAACGTCACTCTCTGCACCTGCGTGCCCAAACAACTCGACCCCAACCTGCAGCGGGCTGCGTGATCCGTCAAAACCATCGGGCCGGGTACGTAACACCGTACCCAGGTAACACAGGCGGCTGGGTGCTTCACGTTGCATACGGTGTGCATCGATACGTGCAGCTTGTGGTGTCATATCAGCACGCAGGCCCAGCAAACGCCCGGAAAGCTGGTCAATCAACTTGAATGTTTGCAGATCCAGATCGTGGCCACTGCCGGTCAACAGAGAATCCAGGTATTCGATAAACGGAGGCAGAATCAGCTCGTAACCCCAGCTCCTGTACAGGTCCAGTATTTCACGGCGCAACTGTTCCAGCTGCATAGCCTGGTCCGGCAGCAGATCTTCAATGCCTTCCGGCAATAGCCAGCGATTTTTAGCTATCATTTAACTGCCTTAATGCACCAGATAGAGCAGGCCCAGACCCGCCAGCATACTCAACAAACCCGCAACACGCATACTGCGATTATCCATCTGCGCCATGGTCGCGATCATTCGCCTTACCGTATCGGGACTCAGGAATGGCGCTATGCCTTCAAGGACCAGCACCAGCGCCACCGCCATCCATAACTCATTCCACATTCAGTGCTTGCCCCCGACCCCTGCGGTGCAAAAAAAAGCCGGGCGATCATCCATCACCCGGACCTGATCTACACATGTGGAGCCGCCTTATTTTTTACCCCTGGCCCAGTTAAAGTACTCGAAAAACTCGCTGTCAGGCTCCAGCAGCATGACATTATTACCACCATCAAAACTTTCCTGGTAAGCCTGCAAGCTACGATAAAACGAATAGAATTCCTTATCTTTACTGTAGGCCTTGGCATAGATATCCGCGGCGCGCGCGTCACCCTCACCACGCAGCCGCTCGGCATCGCGATAAGCGTTGGCGATTAACACCTGGCGCTGACGATCGGCATCGGCACGAATTTTCTCCGCTGCTTCCATGCCCTGCGAGCGGAATTCCTTGGCCACCCGTGAACGCTCCGCCTTCATGCGCAGGTAGACAGAGTTGCTGACTTCGGAAGGCAGATCAACACGCTTTACACGCACGTCAATAATGGAGATGCCGATAGCTTCGGCCTGTGAGTTAGCATCCACCGTCAGCGCTTTCATCATGCTATCGCGGTCACCCGAAACCACATCGTTGACGGTACGTTTGCTGAACTCGCCACGCATTGCATCCTTGATAATCTGTTCCAGCCGCTGGCGGGCATTGCGTTCATTACCCAGCACAGCGGTATAGAAACGCCGGACATCGCCAATGCGCCACATAACGAAAGAATCCACAATGACGTTTTTCTTCTCCGCCGTCAGAAAACGCTCAGGCTCTACGTCCAGCGTCAGTATGCGGCCGTCGAACTTGCGGACGTTGTTGACAAAAGGAAATTTGAAATGCAGACCCGGTTTTATATCCGACTTGACGATCTCGCCCAACCTGAACAGTATGGCTTTTTCCCATTCCGTCACCTGGTACATGGAAAAAGCACCGGTAACCAAGACCACCAGCGCGGCAATCAGCATAAAACCTTTCGTGTTCGCCATCAGCGAGTCCCCCGTATTTTGCGCGATGGGCGGGTCTGTCCTTGCGACGAGCCGGATTGCACACCCTTGTTGGAACCGCCCGCAGTGGACAGGCGGCGCGCGCCCAATGATTGCTTCATGATTTGATCAACCGGTAGATACATCAGGTTGTTGGAATTTTTGCTATCGATAATCACTTTACCGGTTTTGCCAAGTACCGATTCCATAGTCTCGAGATACAAACGCTTGCGCGTAACCTGTGGCGCTTTTTTGTATTCTTTCAGCAGCTGGCTGAAGCGGCTGGCTTCACCTTCGGCTTTGGCAATCAGCGACTCTTTATAGCCTTCCGCCTCCTGCATCTGACGTGCTGCGCCACCGCGTGCTTTAGGAATAATATCGTTGGCATACGCTTCAGCCTCGTTCTTGAAGCGCTCCTTGTCCTCACGCGCCTTGATGGCATCCGAAAAGGCCGCCTGCACTTCTTCCGGCGGCTGTGCATCCTGCAGGTTTACGTCGGAAACCAGCAACCCGATATTGTAGACATCCAGCGTTTTCTGCATCACTTCGCGGGTTCTGCCGACCACTTCCGCACGCCCCTCTTTCAGGACAAAATCCATTTTGCTGGTACCGATGACCTCCCTGATAGCACTCTCCGCGGCCTGTTTCAGGACGGCGTTGGGATCACGCACGTCAAACAGGTAATTTCGTGCGTCACTCACCTGGTATTGCACCGCAAACTGTATGTTGACGATGTTTTCATCTTTGGTCAGCATAAGCGCTTCACGCGGCACCACCACTGAAGCCTGTCCGGCACCACCGGAACGATAGCCGATTTCCACAAAGCGCCGCTGTTCGACATCGACAATCTTTACCTGGTCGATGGGATAAGGGAAACGCCAGTGTGGACCGGGCATGGTTGCCTCGCTGAAGGCACCGAAGCGCAGCACCACACCCTGCTTGCCGGCATCGACAATATAGATACCCGAAAACAGCCAGACCAGCACGGCAATGCCGACAATCAGCCCAACGCCGACTTTACCGGGGCCACCGCTACCGGCGCCGCTACCACCACCTCGCTTGCGACCACCAAACAGCCCGCCGAGCTTGTCCTGCATTTTTCGCACGACCTCGTCCAGATCCGGTGGCCCCTGATTACCACGCCCGCCCCAGGGGTCCTTGTTATTTCCGCCGCCAGGCTCGTTCCAGGCCATGTGTGACTCCGCAAGTAGAAAAAATACTGTTTAAGAAAACTAGAGAAGGGAATTCTAGGGAGCTTGGGCCGCGCCCGCAACAGAAACCGGCTCCCGGCTGCTACGCAGGACAAATTTTTGACCTTCGCGCCGGTACAGAGCCCGGAGTTCGCGTTCGCTGATACTCACCTCCAGCCGGCAACCACCGGACTCATCCGGGATATCCTGTAGTATTTTACCGGTCCGGTAGATGGCAGCCCGCAACCGTCCCGCACCGGCGGGCAGCTGTAACCAGCCCTGCACCTGGTCCGAGAGAAAAAATTCACCCAGTGCCTGTCCCAGCAAATCGACGCCCGCAGCACTCACGGCCGAACACCAGCAGCGGGTCACACGCCCTTGCGCGTCGCGCAACAGGTGAGCCGGTTCGGCACTCAGATCGATTTTATTGTACACCAGAATCTGCGGCACCCGGCCGGCACCGATGGCTTCCAGGACCTCGTTGACCTGTTCAATGCGTGTCTGCCGCTCCGGATCGTGAGCATCGATCACGTGTATTAGCAGGTCGGCTTCCCGTGTCTCCTCCAGCGTGGAGCGGAACGCCGCCACCAGTTCGTGTGGCAGCTTGCGTACAAAGCCCACGGTGTCGGCCAGCACCACCGGACCGAATCCCGGCAAATCGAAGCGCCGCAAGGTCGGGTCCAGCGTCGCAAACAATTGATCAGCAGCATACACCTCGGCATTACACAGGTGGTTAAAAAGGGTGGATTTTCCGGCATTCGTATACCCCACCAGCGACACAGTCGGTACTTCAGCACGTTCGCGCGCCCGGCGTCCCTGGGCGCGCTGTCCACGCACCTTCTCCAGGCGCTTGTTAATCTGCTTGATGCGTTGACCCA
>CAJXFW010000131.1 GCA_913053655.1 uncultured Thiogranum sp.
CCCCCCCGGCTTTTACTTGCTTGGGGTAATGTGCTTTTCATAATACTGCTGTGTTCTTGCAAGTGTTGCGGTCAGCAGCTCATATGAAGTAAACGCGGCGTTTATATTTTCGATAACGGCCGTTTCATCGGTGAGGTATTCGTGTGTCAGTGAGTTCCTGAGCAACCGAATCTCCATCCAGTCGTCCAGACTCAGCACGATGCCATACTTCTCCATTCTCCGCAGGATTTCTACCAGTTCGTGCGTCATAGCCGGATGCCTGTTTTCTTCGCTGCGCGATGGATGGCTTTCAGAGGTGTGTTTCGATGTTTGAGGATGATGTCGATACGCTGAACCCCGATACGCTCCCAGAGTTTACTGAGTATTCGGGTTTTGTGCTTGAGTAACTGTTCGTGAATCGCTGTTTCAACATAGAGATCGATATCGCCACCATGACGCGCATCATCCAGCCGCGACCCAAAAAGGTAGATATCTGCGCCAGGGTCTTCGCCATGTATGACTTCACGGATTGCCAGTTTTTCCTGCTCGTTCAGTCGCATATATTTGTCTTTAGGTTCGTTTTCGGGTCAATCACCAATACATTCGGCAGACTGCATGCCAAGTCGACCGGGCGCGCTGTCAGCTGCGCCAGTTCCTCAATTAACGCCACTTTCTCGCTTGCCTCCAGTGGGTGATCGGCGGCAACTGCCAGATCGAGATCGCTGTGAGCTCTGGCTTGCCCACGCCCAACCGAGCCGAACAGGATACCCAGCTTTATCGCTGGACGCCTGGCCAGTTGTTGTGCGATTTGAGGCTCAAGACTCAACAATGGCAAGTTTACCCGGTAATAATGCTTCGCCGATTCCCATACGCTCGGCAGCAAACGCCCGAAGGCAGTTAAAACTATCCACCAGCACAAGACTATATTCCTTTGCCAGCAACAGGTCTGCTGCAAAGTCATCAGCACGGCCGATATACTCATGCACCAATCGGTTACGTAATGCCCGCGCTTCCAACCAACGCTCAACGCTTTCCACCACCCCCAGCTTTTCGGCCCGATTCAATGTTTCAATCTGGCTACCAGGGGTCTCTGCCAGAGCAATCAGCCACCGTGGTAATAACTTATCGGCAATTGTATCCTGCATACGTCCGAAACGTGAGACAAAAGCTTCCAGCTGTTCGGCGACTTCCGGCCTGGTATCCAGATCCTTTACCCAGGATGTATCAATCGGCTGGGAATAGACGCGACCCCAGCTATAACTCAGGTGTGATCCCTCTCGATAGACGATTTCCAGCGTTTGAAGAAAACGATCTACCGGCAACAGCTTCACTTTACTCATAGCCTTACGCCAGTCCGAATGGCTTCCTTATGCACCGGCAACATTTCGGTTAGCGGATCAACTACCAACACATCGATAGGCTGCATCCCAAGACGCTTCTGCAGTCTGGCGACCAATTGCAATGCCTTGCGCTCACGCTGCTGAACAGGTTGTTCCAACTGAACAATCAGGTCTATGTCTCCGCCACGTGCGGTATCGTCCACACGCGAGCCGAACACCATCGTCGTTACCTGCGGGCCAAATATTTCCCGAGCAGTATCCCGAATGATGGTTTGTGTTTTGCTGGAGAGACGCACGACAGGATGGCTCCGATAGCTCTGCGGATGAGTTCGCGTGTGCCATTGTCGCATCGCTCAAAGTGATTGAAAAGGCAAAAATCCCCTCAACCACATCTTCAAACCGCACAATATCCAGCTACACAGGCCCCCGGCTTTTACTTACCTGGGGTAATGTGCTTTTCGTAGTACTGCTGTGTTCTTGCAAGTGTTGTGATCAACACCTCGTATGAGGTAAACGCGGCGTTTATATTTTCGACAACGGTTGATGGGAACGCTCAAGATGATGGTGCATTCTAGCCGCTACCTCAAGATTCTCCTGCAGGATTCCCCCCAGTTCGTGCGTCATAGCTGGACCCCTGTTTTTTTCGCTGCGCGATGGATAGCTTTCAAGGGTGCACTTCGAGGTTTGAGGATGATATCTATGCGTTGTACCCCGATGCGCTCCCAGAGCTTGCTGAGCATGCGGATTTTGTGTTTTAACAACTTTTCGTGGATCGCTATTTTTTCCTGTTTGTTCAGTCGCATACGTTAGTTTCGGAGTTCAAATCCATCCTTTTCTCCGTTCCGCGAGTATGCGATCCCGATAGGGCATGAGATGGACCCCATCCTTCGGACAGTTGCGGGGTGGAAAACTTGCGTGAACGCCCCACCGTGACTGAAGTAACGGCTTCTACTCGCTCTGGAATCATTCCGTAGTACTGGAGGGCATATTCCAGTGAGATACAGGACGGCCCATAGATGAGGTTGGCCAGAATTTCACGCGAATAGGGCTGTTTGCGCGCATAGTTCTTCAACGCGCCCAGTAGCACCTGGTAGTCAAACTCCTCATACGGGATCAGTTTTCTGACTGGCTCGCGCATTATTGGCGTCCGTTTTCACAGGAATATCGGCATATTATGTATATTTTGACGTAGTATGTCGCCATTTAATCGACATGCTTAGTCCATTTCAGCTTCAATTTGAAACGCAAATGGCGCTTTGAGCTGATCCTGATAAAACTTGAGCGTTGGACTCATTGAGCGCTACGCTTTTCCAGGAGCATCTGCGCGATTGCGGACACGCTGATTGCCTCCACGCCTTCGGAAACCGGATAACGCTCCTCACCTGCATAGACCACAAAACTGCGCTCCGGCGTAATGTCTTCTACGGCGTTATAGAATCCTCTTTTCGGTTTCGCTGAAAGTCCGCTCTTGATTTCGATCGCCCACCTCTCGGTCAGACCGGGAAACTCCAGGACAAGATCAATTTCCGCACCCGCCGATGTTCGGTAAAAACTCGCCAGTGTGCTCTCTGGTGCCGTAGCAATAAGATTGTCGATGACAAACCCTTCCCAGCTCATCCCGGCCACAGGATGACCAAATAAGGCCTCTCTACCCGGAATACCGAGCAGGGCATGGGTAACACCGCTGTCTCGTACGTAGACTTTCGGGGATTTCACCAAACGCTTTTTGGTGTTGGTGTGATAGGGACGCAAACGACGCACCAGCAACAAGTCCACCATTAAATCCAGGTACCTGGCTATCGTTTTTCCATCGACCGCCAGGCTACAGGCAAGCTGCGCCGCATTAATGACACTGCCCTGGGAGTGCGCCAACATCGTCCAGAATCTATGCAGTGTTTCTGCCGGAATACGTGGGCCCAGATCGGGTATGTCACGTTCAAGATAGGTCTTAATAAAGTAATCCCGCCACATCATGCTGTGTTCATCGCCATCGGCCAGAAAACTGTCCGGAAACCCGCCCCGCACCCATAGCTTTTCACGGTCTTCTGCAGCCACCTCCAAAACACCCAGTGGGGGAAGGTCAACGTAGGCAATCCGACCCGCCAGACTCTCTCCCGATTGCCGCAACAAATCCATCGAGGCCGAACCCAGTAGAAGAAACCGGCCTACCTTATGACCCCGCCGCCGACCTTGATCAATCAAGCCGCGCAGTGTCTGAAATAACTCGGGAACACGATGCACTTCATCCAACACGACCAGCTTGCCTTCGTGTGCTTCCAAATAACGTACAGGGTCAGCCAACCTGGCCCGATCTGAGGGTGATTCCAGGTCGAGATAAATACTGGGCCGGTCGGATGCGATATCCTCAGCAAGCGTGGTCTTCCCTACCTGACGCGGGCCCAGTAGTGCCACGGCCGGAAATAATGCCAGCCGATCGAGTACCGTTGTCTGTAACCGCCGCTTTATCATCCTTGCAATTATGGCACTAAATACCATGATTGCAATGATAGACGCACACAGCCTCTTTTATATTTGCCATGACATACTCTACGCTTTCGAATTTCTCCTGCTTGTAGTGGCCATGTCAGCTTCTGCTTTGATGCCTCCAGGAAAAAGACACACCGCTGTATGGCTTCGAGCAGATTGGAAAGGTGCGCCCGTTCGGCGTCTAAAATGGCATGATTCATTGCTGTGTCCTCAATGGCAGGGCATGCGTTCGCGCAATCTGTTGAAATGGCGTTGGCCTGTTATTTTGATACGTGCACACTCGATCAGCGTCAATCGGACATCGGTTTCGATTAACAGGTCCACATCTCCTCCTCTTGCCTTGTCATCGAGTCGTGAACCAAAGAGAAACACCGTTGCGCTTTTCCCCGCCCAACGCGTGACAGTTGCGAGTATGGACCGGGTTTGCTCAGGGGTAAGTCCACGGCGAAACCGTTCTAACCCGCCTGCCGTGACACAGCCCCCCCCGGCTTTTACTTGCTTGGGGTAATGTGCTTTTCATAATACTGCTGTGTTCTTGCAAGTGTTGCGGTCAGCAGCTCATATGAAGTAAACGCGGCGTTTATATTTTCGATAACGGCCGTTTCATCGGTGAGGTATTCGTGTGTCAGTGAGTTCCTGAGCAACCGAATCTCCATCCAGTCGTCCAGACTCAGCACGATGCCATACTTCTCCATTCTCCGCAGGATTTCTACCAGTTCGTGCGTCATAGCCGGATGCCTGTTTTCTTCGCTGCGCGATGGATGGCTTTCAGAGGTGTGTTTCGATGTTTGAGGATGATGTCGATACGCTGAACCCCGATACGCTCCCAGAGTTTACTGAGTATTCGGGTTTTGTGCTTGAGTAACTGTTCGTGAATCATCTCGTTACGCAGGTCACGTAATGTTATCCACAGTTCTGCAGAACCGATCAGGCCGAGTTTTTCCGCTCGATTGAGATTGTCGATTGCCGGGCCTGTTGCCTCTCCAACAGCATCAAGATAGCGAGGCAACAGTTTGTCGCCAACAGTATCCTGTAACCGGCCAAAACGACTCACAAATGCATCCACGCGCTCAGCCAGCTCCACGTCCGTTTCCAATTGCCCTGCCTTCTCAGGCGTGAATGCATCCGGGAAAAGGCGCTGATTGGTCAGGCGCAGATGACGGATTTCCTTCCTCACTATCCGTGCCAAAAATTGCAGTCGTGGCAATTTAGTTCGTGAGATATTCACAATGCGACACCTTGCTTCTTTGCCTCATCATGGATCGGGAAGCGTTTCAGGTTGGGAGCACTCAGCACAACATCAATTTTCTGCCCTCCCAGCCTGTGACTGATTCGGCCCGCTATTCTGGCAATCAGCCAGGCGGACTCTTCTACCGGGTGCGGAATCTCCACAAGCAGGTCAATATCGCCACCTCGGGCGTTATCGTTCGTCCTGGAACCAAACAGGCTGACCTGAGCGTCGTCTCCCGCCAGATCCGCAACAGCCCGGCGGATAACTTCAATTTGATGTGGCTTCAATCTCATTATGTTGTACCGTGGGTTAATCGGGCCATACTTGAATGGCGCTTAACTTAAAGTAAATCGAGAAGCAGCTCGTACAGCGCATTAAAATGCTCGGCAATCTCGGCATAGTCCGTTTCATAATCATGTGCCGCAAGGTTCCGCGTTGCGCGATAGAGTTGCCATACGTCCATTGCGAGTATGGACTGGGTTTGCTCAGGGGTAAGTCGCATGTTATTTCTCTCAAACTTGTAATACTTTACGTTCACGCTGCAGAACCGGTTGCTCCAGCTGACTAATCAGATCGAGATGCGCATGATTAGGACTAACCCATTTTCAACAGCCAGTCGGTGCAATTATACAGATCTTCTAAAATAATTCTTTCCGCTATTGTGACTGTCGCTTGATTCCTCGACTTCCTGCTCTCTATCGGGTGATCCACCAGCAGTTCGGGGTGGTTGGCGGCAAAAAGATCCGGGAGTGTGTAGGTTTGTACCGCAAAGGGGACCGGCTGCAACAGGTACCTGGGTGAACTTCTTTTACAAATATACCGCTGGAATTTGAATGATATTGTCAGCGACAATTTCGATTTTTTCTGAATTATTTACCAGAATGCCCAATCTGGCGCCGGTATCTTTTAGAAAAGTCTTCAGTGGGCCAAGCGTCTGTCGCTTAAGCTTCGTTCCCAACTTGACTTCAATGGGAATAATGCCAAACGGCCCATCAACAATCAGATCAATTTCAGACTTATCACGGGTTCGGTAAAAATCAAACTCGATCCCGGCTTGTAGCGTGCATTGAAAACCTCTAATCACTTCTTCAATGACGAATGATTCAAAAGAAGCTCCTGCTTCAGGATGAACCATAAGCCGGTCAAGATCATCCAGTTTCAAAAGATGATGAAGTATCCCCTGGTCGCGAAAAAAACCTTTAGGCATTTTTTGCACTTTCTTTAAACTGTTTTTTTCAAAACTCCCGAGATTTCGCCAGATAAAGGTATTATGGAGGATATCCAGGTATTCTTTTGTTGTTACAGATGTTATTTCCAACGCTCTGGCCAGTGATGACTGGTTTATGATTTTACCCGAACAAAAGGAAAGACTTTGAATGAATAATCGAAAATTATGGGTGTTTATTCGCGGAAACAGCCGCTGAATATCGCGACGAATATAATCAGCAAAATACTCATCCATCCATATACCATGAAACGCTGAATTTTCTTTACCTTTTATTCTGGGTTCAGGATAACCCCCGAGCAGCCAATGCTCATACATTTGTGAAACAGAAATGCTCGTTCGCAATTCTGTTAGCTGTGTTAGCGTTGTTGACCTGTTAATCAACAAGTCATAGATTGCCGGTAAAGGCTGGTCACAAAACTCAACCATTTTAAAAGGCCAAAGTTCAATCGTCGCTATCCTGCCGGCTAAACTTTCAGACAATCCTTTTACAATTTCGGGAGAACTGGAACCTGTTAAAATAAAACGACCCACCGCCTTTCTGTCCTGGTCAATAACGCCGCGCAAAACCTGGAATAACTCAGGGAACTGCTGCGCCTCATCAATAATAACCTTGTCACGCTGCCGGCTAAAGAAGCCCAGCGGATCACTGCTGATAAGTTGATAATCATCAGGGCGTTCAAGGTCGTAATATTTCCAATCAGGAGCCACCGCTTGCACCAATGTGGATTTTCCACATTGCCTGGGTCCAATCACCGCTACCGCAGGAAACATCTGTAAATACAGCTTGATTTTTTCAGCCAGAATCCGTTTTTTATCCGTCATTTTTAAAGATTACATTTAAAATATACGGGTGTAAAGCGGCCAGGGCTGACTATGGTCACGCCAATACAGCGGCATACCAGACAAGGTCATACCAATCCCTGCCCTTCACCCGATTTTTCCACTGACGATAAAGTACGGCGTGCATTTTGCCGGCAAAAAGATCCGGAAGTGTGTAGGTTTGTACGGCAAAGGGATGCAACTTCTGATTGATAATGGAAAATATACTTTGTTTAATTGCATATATTACCATATAATACAAACTATGTTTTCTATTAATAAATCCGAACATACTGCGCTCATCAACCTTGGAGAAAGACTGAAACGCCGACGCCTTCAAGCGCGGGAACCGCAGGCCAGAACAGCGGCCCGGCTGGGGGTTTCACTACCCACTTACCGGAAGCTGGAAAAAGGTGATCCAGGCACCCCGATCGGCACCTGGATGCGCGCGTTACGCCTTTACGGTAGCCTCGAGCCGCTGGATGCCCTGCTCCCGGAATCCCTGTTTGACGATGCCAGTGATCGCCAACGCGCGCCGAGGTCAACTCGTTGATTCACCTCTAAATGAAAACTGGATCGCAAAGTTACGATCGTCCCGCGATGCAGTCGATATGGTGC
>CAJXFW010000132.1 GCA_913053655.1 uncultured Thiogranum sp.
CTAGTTCGCGGACACGGTACGGTTTCGGACCCACTCACGTAATTCTCTGAGCCGCTCGGCCATGACGACAGACAGTGGCCGTGTCTGTGTGAGCTCGGCGAGCAGGTGCGTGTTATCCAGCGCGGCGCCGTAACCCATGGCGATCTCCCTGATCATACGGACGTGGGCGGGATCATCCAGGTAGGGGTGGAAGTCCAGCAACAGGTAGAGCCCTGTGGTGACCGACCAGCGCATGACCGGTGTCCCGTTACGCAGGGCCAGACGTTTGAAGGTCTCCAGTGCGCGCCGCTCGTCGCTGGTTTCGACGAGGATAATCGGAACGCGGGAGCGCAGCAGTACGTCGAGATCATGAATGCCGGCTTCCATGCCGGGCATGGTAGCAAAAACTGTGCGCTATGCCGTCAGTCATCGTTCCTGTGTGCGCTGACGCTGAGGAGTTTGCCGTCCAGGCCCACCTCGGTCCTGATCTCCATGGGTTGGCAGCATACCGGACAGTCCTCGACATACTGTTGTCCACCCATGGAACAGTCCACGCTGATGTCAAACTGTTCGCCGCAATAAGGGCAGTCAATCCGGGTTGCTTCCAGCATGCTGTGCTTCCTCCGGCAAGAAACGCTCCAGCAGGTTATTCAAAAAATGCCAACCCTTGTCGGTATGCCGTACCTTGCTTCTGTCCAGTACCAGTAGGCCGTCGCGCGCCGCCTCTTTCAGTATAGGCAGTATCCAGTGACGTTGCAGACCGCAGCTGGATTCGAACCCGTCCAGCTCAAAGCCCTGTTTGAGGCGTAGCTGATTCAGGGCGAACTCGAATACCGCTTCAGATTCTGTCAGATTGCGCTGATCCTGAATGCACGTTTTGCTGCCTGCCGTTTCCAGGTAGGTTTGCGGGAGGCGTTGTTTCCAGCGCCGGGTGATTATGCCCTGACCGCCGTCGGTAATTTTGCCGTGGGCTCCGGCACCGATACCTATGTAGTCACCAAATCGCCAGTAGTTCAGATTGTGGCGGCAGCGCTTCCCCGCTTGTGCGAAAGCAGACACTTCGTATTGAATATAGCTGTGCGCAGCGAGCAGTGGATGCCCCTGGTTCTGCATGTCCCATAGCCGGTCACCGTCGGGCAGTACCGGCGGATGCGCATGGAACCGGGTATTGGGCTCCAGGGTGAGCTGGTACCAGGACAGGTGGGCAGGTTGTAGTTCAATGGCTGCCCGCAAATCATCGCAGGCCTGTTCGGGGGTTTGCCCGGGCAGGCCGAACATCAGGTCCAGGTTGAAATTATCGAAGCCGGCACAGCGTGCTGCTTGTGCTGCACGGACAGCTTCTGCTGCGCTGTGTATACGTTCCAGTACTTGCAGGTGCGAGTTGTTCAGG
Organism: uncultured Thiogranum sp.; assembly: GCA_913053655.1. Classification (GTDB taxonomy): domain Bacteria; phylum Pseudomonadota; class Gammaproteobacteria; order DSM-19610; family DSM-19610; genus Thiogranum. The sequence continues at coordinate 1,370 of CAJXFW010000132.1, forward strand.
CTCTGGATACCGATCGACAGGCGGTTGACTCCAGCCTCTCGATAACCGGCAAACTTTTCCTGTTCCACGGTGCCGGGGTTCGCTTCCAGGGTTATTTCAGCACCGGGATTGAGCGGCAGGCGCGCCCGTATACCGCTCAATAGCCGATCTATGGCCTGTGGAGAAAATACGCTGGGCGTGCCGCCACCCATGAACACCGTTTGTACGGTACGCCCCCAGACCGCCGGAAGCTCCTGTTCGAGATCCCTGAACAGGGCTTCGATGTAGGCAGACTCCGGTACTGCATCCTTGATTGCGTGTGAGTTGAAATCGCAGTAAGGGCATTTGTGTACACACCAGGGAAAATGTATGTATAGCGACAGGGGTGGCGGAGCAGAAAATTGAAACATCACAGGGGGGCAGCGTTAAGTATGTTGTTCTCGCAGGACAGCGATCAGCCGGCGTAGCGCCTGGCCGCGGTGACTCAGGCTGTTCTTGAGGTCAGGGTTTAATTCGGCAGAGGAGCACTTTTGTTCCGGGACATAGAATACAGGGTCATATCCAAAACCGTTACTCCCCTGTGGGGTACGCAGAATCCGGCCCTCCCAGGTGCCCTGGAAGATGCCTGGCGTGGGGTCAGCCGGGTGACGCAGGTAAATCATCAGGCATTGAAAACGCGCGTTGCGGTTCTCGTCGCTGACATTCTCCAGCACCTCCAGCAGCTTTTCCAGGTTTTGCCGGTCGCTTGCATCGCCGCCGGCATAACGTGCCGAGTAGATACCCGGCGCGCCGTTCAGTGCATCCACTTCCAGTCCCGAGTCATCTGCGATCGCGGGTAGACCGGTCTGCTGCGCCGCATTGCGTGCTTTGAGTAGCGCATTCTCGACAAAGGTCAACCCGGTCTCTTCGATTTCCTCGACCTGGAATTCAGACTGCGGGACAACCTCGAACTCGCTGCCTGCCAGCAGCTGGTTAAATTCGCGGACCTTTCCGGCATTGTTACTGGCCAGTACGATACGTTGGGTCATAGGTAGTGTCTGTTCATAAACAATAAACTCTCGCCAAGGCGCAAAGCACGCAAAGTATTAGCTGAATGTTTTAATGATATTTCAGGGACCCCTGATTAATTCAAAATTTTCGTCATTGCGAGCGAAGCGCGGCAATCTGGTTGACTTGGCGCCAGGCTGAAAAAGATTGCCGCGCTTTGCTCGCAATGATACTTCAGAAGTTCCTTTATATGCTTCCTTGGCGTGCTTTGCGTCTCTGCGAGAAAAATTATAGTGCTTGTGGATGGGCACCTGTGACTAGTCAGCGAGGGTGTTTGTCTGCAGTTCGCAGAGTTCGCCGATACCTTTTTTGGCCAGTTTCAGCATCTGGTTCATTTCGTCCTGGCTGAACGGGTAGCCTTCCGCCGTTCCCTGGACTTCGATAAATTGACCGCCGTCTGTCATGACAACATTCATATCGGTCTCGGCGTTGGAGTCTTCCGGATAGTCGAGATCGAGAATCGGAGAGCCTTTATAGATGCCTACCGAGACGGATGCTACCGCACCGGTCAGCGGATTCTTTTTCAGGGTACCGTCGGTCACCAGTTTCTGTACGGCGTCTGCAAGCGCGACAAAACCACCGGTAATACTGGCGGTTCGTGTGCCGCCATCGGCCTGGATAACGTCGCAGTCTACGGTAATCGTACGTTCACCCAGCGCTTTCATGTTTACCACGGCGCGCAGGGAACGGCCGATCAGGCGCTGGATTTCCATGGTGCGCCCGCCCTGCTTGCCACGCGCTGCTTCGCGCCCCATGCGTTCGGTGGTTGAACGCGGCAGCATGCCGTACTCAGCGGTGACCCAGCCCTTGCCCTTACCGCGCAGAAATCCAGGCACACGTTCGTCGATGCTGGCGTTGCACAGGACTTTGGTATTACCGAACTCTACAAGCACTGAGCCTTCGGCGTGCATCGTGTAATTTCGAGTCAGTGTAACCGGACGCATCTGGTCCGGGGCGCGGTTGCTGGGACGCATGGATTTTCCTCAGTGAGCTGCAAGATAGCGGGCATTATAGCGGAGCGTCCCGGTACCGGTAAGCTCAGCCAGCGCTCATTTTTTCATTTCTGAGGCGTACTCGAGCATGGCGCGATGAATATCGTCGATGGCTTGCTGGAGGTCGTCGCAGTCTTTGGCGGGTGCGTATTCGGTATCGGGTATGGACAGGGTGACGGTTTCGGCAGCCGGTAAATCCCCGGCGGACAGCCAGTGCAGGCAGACCAGGCTGATGTTGTCGCTGTGCGGGTAGGTGGCAAGATCCGCTTCGTCGGTGAGCAGGTTGGCACTGCGCTCCAGGTCGTCAAAAACCGATAGCTCGGTTAGTCGCTGCTCGGGCAGGGCGGACCACAGGCCGTCCGAGCAGAGTAACAGGATATCGTCGGTGTTTAGCTGGGCCTGGCCAAAACTGATTTTGGAGAGTTTCAATCCGCCGCCCAGGCAGCGGCTGACGCTGTTTCTGAGTGGGTGGGTGCGCAGATCTTCCTCAGCAATGGCGCCGCTTTGCAGCAGTTCCTCGACAGGCGTGTGGTCGCGGGTGCGCGCCAGCAGTTTCCCGTCGCGTAGCAGATACAGGCGGCTGTCGCCGAGATGCGCCCACCAGGCCCGGTCACCCTGAATCAGGCACGCCACACAGGTAGTGCGCGGATTCACCGGTGGATCAGCGGCAAGACCGGCGTCGACCACATCCATGTGCGCCGAGTGCAGCGCGCTTTTCAGGAAATCCTGTGGGTCATCAATCGCATCGCGCTGGGCCAGAAAGTTGCGGCTAAGACTGTCGATGGCTGTCTGTGCGGCCAGATCGCCGCGTGCATGACCGCCCATGCCGTCTGCGACTACCAGCAGCACGCGACCGAACTGTTCCAGTATCAGGCAGCGATCCTGGTTGCTGCTGCGATTTCCCAGCCGGTTAGTGAGCGCGGTAATCATGTTCATGGCAGCGACTTGCCCCATAACACATTGGCCAGCCGGTCAAAGGTGGAGCAGGTCTGTTCCGGTTCCGGTACCGTATCGGCGCTCAGGGCGTCGCGGAATTCACCCACGCTTTGTGGGCGCAGCAGGGGATCGACTTCCATCGCCCAGTCTATGGCGCGCAGCAGATTGTCTGCGTAACGCCCGCGAAAAGCGAACTGTGCCGGTTTGAGGATCTCGCGTTCATGGCGCTTGAGGGCATTGACCGGTGGCAAGCCTTCTATACAGGCACGCATGGTGGCGCCAAGTGCATAAAGATCGGTCCAGGGGCCCACGTAGCCACGGTTGTCGTATTGCTCGATCGGTGAAAACCCGGGGCTGATAACCTGCCCGGGTTGTTCCTGACGGCTTTGCGGAAAACCGTGTACGGCGCCGAAATCGAGCAACAGGGGCTGGCCGCCGCGCTGGATATGAATATTGCCGGGCTTGATATCCAGGTGCAGCAGGTCGGTGGCGTGAATCAGCTCCAGCCCGTTCAGCAGTGCCGGGAAAACGGTACGCAGGAAGGTTTCGCTGAGGCCGCCGCGCCGGGCTTTCAGATAACTCTGGAGATTTTCGCCTTCCTGATACTCCATGACCATGTACACGGTACCGTTGGCCTGGAAGAAATTAAACACGTCGACGATGTTGGTGTGTTTCAGCGTGGCCAGGGTACTGGCTTCCTGGAAAAACAGCTTGCGGCCACGGTTGAAACGGGCTTCTGTTCTTTCGTTGCGAGCCCGCACATGCCCTTTGCGATCACGCTTGGCCAGTTTGTTGGGGATGTATTCCTTGATCACGACCCGGCGCTCATTATTTATCTGGCGCGCACGGTAGACCACGCTGAAACCGCCACCACCCAGCGTTTTTTCCAGCGTGTATCCGTCCAGGCAGGTGCCGGGTTTCAGACTATCTAGCTTTTTAGCCATGATCCTCTAGACTGTCGACCTGCGGTAACTGAGGCCATATAGTGAAATCCTTCACAAAAACAGATTGTTGCAATGCTCTTTAACGGCAGGAAAACGGGGTGACTTGAGATGATGCGCAGCATGACGGCGTTTGCGAGGGTTACCGGCGAAAAAGCCGGTGCGGAGCTGACGTGGGAACTGAGGTCAGTGAATCACCGCTACCTGGAGATTTTCGTCCGTTTGCCTGAGGAGTTGCGGGCGCTGGAGCCACGGGTACGCGAGCGCGTCAACGTGCGCCTTGGCCGCGGCAAGCTTGAGTGTGTATTGCGCTGGCGCCTGGCGCCGCAACTGGCCGATGAGCTGGAGCTGGACCCTGATCGTCTCAAGGCGGTGCTGGACGCTTGCCGGGAGATCGAAACCCGTTCCTCCGAGGCGACGTCGCCGGGCGTGATGGAGCTGTTGCGCTGGCCCGGTGTGGTGCGCGATCCAGAGCCGGAGACGGCGCCCTTGCAGGAATTTGCACTGGCATCACTGGAGCAGGCGCTGGATGAGCTGGTGGCGACCCGTGAGCGTGAAGGTGAGCAGACCCGGGAGCTGCTGTCCACACGCCTGGACGGTATCGGGCAGCAGGTGAAGAAGGCGCGCAAGCGGTTGCCGGAAGTGCAGGTCAAAGTACGGAACAAGGTACAGGCTCGGCTGGCTGAGCTGGAAACTCAGATTGATAATGACCGGGTGGAGCAGGAGCTGGTTTTCCTGTTGCAAAAGATGGATGTCGATGAGGAGCTGGATCGGTTGGACGGGCATGTGACCGAGACGCGGCGGGTTCTGGAGAGTGACGAGCCCGTTGGGCGGCGACTGGATTTTTTGATGCAGGAATTTAACCGCGAGGCCAATACGCTGGGTTCCAAGTCAGCTGACCGTGAGACTACGGCGATTTCGGTCGAGCTTAAGGTGCTGATTGAGCAGATGCGGGAGCAGGTTCAGAACGTGGAATGAACACCGGAACACTGTATATCATTTCTGCGCCGTCCGGTGCTGGAAAAACCAGCCTGGTCAAGGCGTTGCTGGAGAAACTTGCAGGCGTCACGGTGTCGGTCTCGCATACCACGCGGGTGCCCCGGCCCGGGGAACAGGACGGGGCTGATTACTACTTTGTAGAAAAGGCTGATTTCGAGCGACGGGTGGCCGAGGGTGAATTTCTTGAGCACGCGCAGGTGTTTGAAAATCATTACGGGACGCGCCGCGCCACAGTACTTGAGACGCTGGAATCGGGTGGCGACGTGATTCTGGAGATCGACTGGCAGGGTGCGCGCCAGGTGTATGAGGCATTTCCACAGGCGATACGGGTATTTATTCTGCCGCCGAGTCGGGAGGCGTTGCGCCAGCGACTGGCCGGGCGCGGCCAGGATAGCGAAGACGTGATTAACCGCCGTATGGCGGACGCGGTCAGTGAAATGTCACATTATAAAGAATTTGATTACCTCGTTTTCAATGATGATTTTGAGACGGCATTGGGTGAGCTGATTGCCCTGTTTCGTGCCAGGCGCTTGCGCAGCGAGGCACAACAGCAGCGTTATGCCAGCGAATTAAGGGCGTTGCTGGAACCCGCGCGCTGATTCGATTACACTTCGCGCCCCGATGGATCCACATAAACGGAATCGATATGGCGCGCGTTACAGTAGAAGATTGTCTCGGCAAGGTAGATAACCGGTTTCAGCTGGTTCTGGTGGCGACCAAACGCGCGCGTCAGCTGGCCAAGGGCGCCGAGCCTTTTGTGGGCTGGGAAAATGACAAACCTACCGTAGTGGCATTGCGGGAAATCGCGGAGGATTATGTGACTGCGTCAATTCTCGACGAAGAACCGGAAGAAGAGATTGATGAAGCAGCAGCGCTGATCATACCCGCGCCTGCTGAGGCGGTGCCGCAGGCCGATACGGGGCTTCCGAAAACCTGATTCCATAAATATCCAGATCAATTAAAATCAAGCAACCGCTTCAGAGCCTGACTGAAGCGGTTTTTTTATTTGCGGTTAAGGGGGATTCACCTATTATCTGGTCGCATGGCCAGCCTCTTACCCGTTGCCGAGAGAGACAAAACACGGTTTCTGATTAGTGACCTGTGTGATCTGCTCGAATCCTACCTGGAGCCGGAGCAGGTCAGGGAGATTTACCGTGCCTATCTGTTTGGCGCAGAAGCACACGAAGGTCAGCGGCGACTGTCGGGCGAGCCGTATATCTATCACCCCATTGCGGTGGCACGCATACTCGCCGAAATGCATATGGA
>CAJXFW010000133.1 GCA_913053655.1 uncultured Thiogranum sp.
CATCAATCCGCCGATCACATCGCCGATGGCGAAGATGTGCGGCACACTGCTACGGCAGCGGGTGTCCGCCTTGATAATACTGTTGTCGCTGGTAACGCCTGCTTTATCCAGATCCAGTCCGTCCAGCACCGGGCGTTTGCCGGTGCCCATAATGACGTAATCGACCTTGATGCTGTGTGCCTTGCCATCACTGTCCTTGTATTTGACAGTAACCGCACCGGCCTTGCCGCTGATTTTGCTGATCTGTACCGAGGTATGCACTGTCAGGCGTGGATCATCATTGAGCACGGCGGTAAGGTGTTTCGCAATCTCCGGTTCTACTTCTGCCAGAATGCGCTCCTGCGCTTCCAGCAATGTCACCTGGGTGCCAAAGTCCTGGAAGATCTGCGCCATTTCCAGACCGATAGCGCCACCACCGATCACCACCAGTTTCTTCGGCTGTTTGTCCAGCGCCCAGACGGTATCGGAGGTCAGCACACCGCCGCCTTCGACCAGCCCTTCCACGGCACCCGGAATCGGCGGCACAAAGGGCGGTGCACCAGTGGCAATAACGGCACAGCCAAACGTTACCGTCTCGCCTTTCGGTTCATCGGCCGGCGTGGCACGTGTGTGCGGGTCATCCTGATTGCCCGAGATGTCGATAAACAGTGTGTGATCGTCGACGAAACGACCAAAGCCCTGAATGTACTTGATCTTGACACCCTTGTCGGTTTTCAGCGCCATGTCGCCGCGGGTTTCCAGCACCTTGCGGCGTGTCGCTTCCAGTGCATCCCAGTTTAATTTTGGTTTGCCCGGGGTGATGCCGAGGTGACCGTCGTGCAGACGGTCGCGGATCCGGTCGGCTGCGGCGCGCCAGGCTTTTGAGGGAATACACCCGCGCCACAGGCATTCGCCGCCGGGGAAGGGTGAATCATTGACCAGAGCGACCTTGTGTCCGTGCGCTACGAGATCACGCGCACAGTCTTCTCCGCCGGGACCACCACCGACCACGACCACGTCGTAATCCCAGTTACCTTCCGGAATGGCGGGACCGCTCGGCCCCATCCAGGCGTCGGGCTGTTCAACCAGTTCTTTCAGCGCCTTGAGGTAGAGCGCTACATCTGCGCCGTTCACTACGCGGTGATCGGCGGTGATGGTGAAGGGGCTACCCTGCTCGGCATTGGCCGAGATAGCCAGTATCGCTGCAATACCCGGCGTGGTGATGGCGTCAAAATGACTGACACCGAACATGCCCATGTTGGAAATCTGGAAGGTCGAACCGGTGTACTCTTCCGGCTTCAGGCGACGTTTGCGGGCGCGCTCGACCAGGTCTTTCCAGTCTTTGCCAAGTTCATCCAGCTCGCGGCTTTCGCAGTTGCGTAACACCGGCACCACCAGACCACCACCATCGGCGGATACCGCCATGCCGATATCAACGTTGCTGCGTTCCACCAGCTTGTCCTGCGGCTGGTAACACCAGTTCATTTTCGGAAACTGTTGCATGGCTACGGCGCAGGCTTTGGCGATAGTTACCGTGACCGATGCCCCCTGTGCCTTGGATGCCTTGATCAGCGCACCCAGTTTAATGTGTGCCGTGACATGGAACGTCGGCATGCTTATGGAGGAGGCCATGGCATCGCTGATGGCCTTTTCCAGCTTGTTCATGTCGCGGCCGTTACCCGGCACATCGACCTGCGGAAAACCGGAAGCCGTGGGGGCTGCAACCGGCTGTGCACCCTGCACATCGGCACCCACAATCACACCGCCGGGGCCGGTGCCACTCATATCGCTGAGGTCTATACCACGCGATCCGGCAATGGCGCGTGCGTAGGGCGTCGCACCGCGACCTTGCGGACGCGGCGCCGGGACGCTGCCTCCTGCCAATACTGCTGATGGCGCTACCGATTCAGAAACTGATGCGGTGGCTGAAGTAGATGCTTCGCTTGTGGATCCGCCCTGCTGCGTAGCGCTAACAGCCGCAACCGGCGCTGCTTCCTCATCGACAACCTGGCCGGCTTCAACAACCAGGTAGGCTAGCGGTGCACCCACCAGAACGGTGGCGTCCACCGCCACGAGGGGGCCGGACAAGTAACCTTCACGGAACACCTCAACATCCATGATGGCCTTATCGGTTTCGACAGTGGCTACAATGTCGCCACGCGCGACCGCATCGCCGATGTTTTTTTCCCAGCTGACCAGTACACCTTCCGTCATGGTGTCTGACAGCTGGGGCATTTTGATGACATAGGGTTCGGTCATGTGTTCATCTCAGTAGGTTTTGAAAAATACTTGAACCGCCAAGACGCAAAGAACGCCAAGAAAGCTTTTTACTGCTTGCTCTGCTGCTCCGCGCGTAGTGCAGGAGCAGGAGAAACTTGGTGTCCTTTGCGTCTTGGCGGTTCAATTCAAACTCACTTCCCGAACATCTTCCGTACCGCCGCAACCACATCACCGGCATTGGGGATGGCCGCCTTTTCCAGTGTGTGGTTGTAGGCAACCGGCGCGTTGACTGCCGATACGCGTACCGGCGCGGCGTCCAGTTCAAAGAAACATTCTTCATTGATGATAGCCATCACTTCCGCACCAACACCGACCACGGGTTCGGCTTCCTCGGCGATAACGACACGGTGCGTTTTGCGCACCGAGGCTACGATACCGGCGCGATCCAGTGGCGACAGCGCGAACAGATCGACGACTTCGGCTTCTATGCCGAATTGCTTTGACAAGGTCGCAGCGGCCTGCACACACCAGTGTACGGAGATGTTATAACCGAACAGCGTGACATCACGCCCTTCGCGTACAACCTCGGAACCTTCCAGCGGGTGGAAGTATTCCTCGTCCGGTACTTCCCCTTTCATGTTGTACATGAGCTCGTGTTCGTTGATAAACACCGGATCGTTACAGCGCACCGCAGACTTGAGCATGCCATAGGCCTGGCGGGGGTTGCTCGGCGTCACCACGCGCAGGCCGGCGATACCCATGAATACCTTTTCCATACGCGCAGAATGCTGCGCACCCAGCTGGTGCGCAGCACCACCCGCGGAACGCACCACTACCGGCGCCGTGAGCTGACCTCCGGACATATAACGCACTTTCGCAGCGGAATTGAACAGCTGATCCATGGCCAGCCAGGCGAAGTTCACCGACATGATCTCGATGATCGGGCGCACACCCAGAAAGGAGGCGCCGATACCCAGACCGGTATATCCGTTTTCGGATATCGGCGTATCGATGACACGCTCCGGGCCGTACTTGTCGTACAAGCCATTGGTAGCTTTGTAGGTACCGCCGGCAACACCGATATCCTCACCCATACAGATGACCAGCGGGTCGTTCGTCATTTCCTCATCGTGGGCACGACGGATCGCTTCCCAGCACATCAGTTCAACCATCAGCGGCCACCTCCAAACACCCAGGGGTCATTCTCGGCCAGGGTGTATTTTTGCAGTTCGTCGACACGCGGTTCCGGTGAAGACTCGGCGAAGGCAATGACTTCGTCCTCGATTTCGTCCAAAACCTCGGTATCCATTGCCTTGTAGTCCGCGCGGGTCAGTTCGCCCGCTTCGATCAGGCGGTCACGCAGCATGATGATGGGGTCGCGGTTCGACCACATGCGCTCCTCGTCCTTTGAACGATAGGCATTGGAATCAGACATCGAATGACCACGATAGCGATAGGTCATGAGTTCCAGGAAATAAGGTCCCTTGCCGGAACGCACATGATCAACGGCCTGCTTTGCTGCCTTGAAAACCTTCTCGACATCTTGACCATCTTCCTGTGTGGACGGGATGTTGTATCCGGATACACGCTTGTACTGGTCAATCACCGCAGTGGAACGATCAATACGGGTGCCGATACCGTACAGGTTGTTCTCACAGACATACAAGACCGGCAGATCCCATAGCTTGGCCATGTTCAGCGATTCGTGGAAGGTGCCCTGGTTGTTGGCGGCGTCGCCCAGGAAGCAGATTACAATGTCATCGTCGCCCTTCATCTTGATGGCTTTGGCCATGCCGGCCGCCAGCGGGAACGGGCCACCGACCAGCGCATAACCGCCCATAAAATGGTGTTCCACGTCGAAGATGTGCATGGAACCGCCGCGCCCTTTGGAAGAACCGGTTTCCTTCGCATACAGTTCGGCCATGACCTTTTTCGGGTCAGCACCGCACTTGATGGCATGGACGTGATCACGATAACTGGTTATGACGTAATCCTGCCCCTTTTTTGCGGCCTCCAGTACACCGTGGGCGCAGGCTTCCTCGCCCGAATACAGGTGCAGAAACCCGCCAATTTTTCGTTCAACGTACGCTTCGTAACAGCGCTCCTCGAAGCGCCGCGCAAACAACATTTCACGCAGCAACCGTTTTTTGTCGGCGAGATTCATGAAGCTCCTTGCTGTTCCAGGGGTCTGATACAGGCCCCGTCTATTCAGAAATTATTGATAATTCAGTGAAAATTGAGCATGCTGCGGCACCGGTAGCCGTACTTGCTGCGTTGCCGGTCGGTCTGCGCATACAATCCCGCTACCTGACCAAAATCAAGCCCGGTATGATCTGTGTTTTGGCTTGGCAGGTCAAGGTGAAAAATGCCGGCAATTGTTGTAAAAGCGTCGGGAAATCAACGGAAAACGACGGGAAATTGAGCTCTGTGAAAATCACCATCCGCCGTCCGGACGACTGGCACCTGCATGTTCGGGACACGGCCGTCCTGCAATCTGTTGTACCGCACACCGCGCAACGCTTCGGCCGCGCCATCATTATGCCCAACCTCAAACCACCGGTAACCAGCACCACTGAAGCACTGGCCTACCGCGAACGTATCCTCGCTGCGGTACCGCCCGGTAACGAATTTGAACCGCTAATGACCCTCTACCTTACCGACAACACCGGCAGCGCAGAAATACGCAAGGCACAGGCCAGTGGTTTTATTCACGCCGTTAAATACTACCCGGCCGGTGCGACGACCAACTCCGACTCGGGAGTTACCCATATCGAGAATATCTTTTCGGTGCTGGAGACGGTGCAGGAGATGGGTATGCCGCTGCTGGTACACGGCGAGGTCACCGACCCGGACGTCGACGTGTTTGATCGCGAAGCGGTGTTTATTGACCGCATACTGGCACCGCTGGCAAAGCGGCTGCCAAAGCTTAAGCTGGTGCTTGAGCACGTCAGCACCCGCCAGGGTATCGAGTTCGTCATGGACAGCAGCGACTGTGTCGCCGGGACCCTGACAGCACACCACCTGCTAATGAACCGTAACGCCATGTTCTCAGGAGGCATCCGGCCACACCATTACTGCCTGCCGGTTCTGAAACGCGAACCACACCGGCTGGCCCTGCTGGAAGCCGCCACCAGCGGCAATCCGAAATTCTTCCTCGGCACCGACAGCGCACCACACAGCCGGGCTGCCAAGGAAACCGGCTGCGGTTGCGCCGGGCTGTACACGGCGCACGCTGCCATAGAGCTCTATGCGGAAGCCTTTGAACAAGCGGGCGCACTGGACAAACTGGAAGGCTTTGCCAGCTGTCACGGTGCAGATTTTTACGGATTGCCCCGCAATAAGAGCACGATCACCCTGATCAAAACTGCGTGGCAAGTCCCTGCCGGTTACCCATTGGGTAACGATAAGTTGGTCCCGATGAGATCTGGTGAAACCATTGGCTGGACAATCGGGTAGGTTTCCAAATTTCGGAGTTCACGGTCTAACCCGTAGGAGCGGGCTCGCCCGCGAACCAGCGCAGGCCACCAGACACCGTTCGCGGGCATGTCCCAGGGCAGCCTCCCGGCGCAAGCGCCTCCCCTTCAGCCCGCTCCTACACACTGACCCGGGACTGGGCAACACTTGAGTTAATAAATCCGCGTAACCCGATAACCCTGCCCGCTTAACAACATTAACAAACCCTCCTTGCCAGGAAGATGCAGGGCACCTACCGCAATGAAATGATTACCTTCCTGTAATCGGCTTTTCATGCGTTCCGCCATACGATGATTACGGTCAATGATGATGGTCTGATTCAGCTTGTCCGCCAACTGTGTATTACTACCTTCCATCGAGGTTTCATTGATTTCCACCAATCGTTTCAGGTTCCGGTCGAGATAAGCTGTCTGTAAATCCTCAAGCGACTGTGCAAAATCCGGCAGCTGGTCCAGCGTTTCCCTGAGCAGGGCGATCTGATCCTTGAGAGGCAGGTCGTCAAACAGGGCCATCTGCTCGGTGACTGTTTCCAGCCCGTTCACTTTTTTTCCGGCAAGTAACGCCTGCTCGTACAAAACCTGATCCAGCACCGCACCACTCACGTTGGGCGGTGTCATCAGGGCTACCGCTGCTGCCCAGGGTTTCATGCTGGTGACAACAGCCTCCGACACCCCCAGTCCATTCATGGCCTGTAGCGTGCGTTTATAGAGACCTGCTCCGATCAACGACTCAAGTTTGCTGCCATCGGTCAGCAGTAGCGCTGTCGTTAAACTGGTAAGTGATTGTGCATCCAGCTCGACCTCAAGCGTCACACTGCCGGCCTCGTCAAAGACCTGCTGTACCGGCGCGGGCAGCTGTACCACACGCGGGTCGTCACTGTGCATAGTGCCAAACAGGTAACTGGGCGTACCGCCGTCAGGCTCGATTTTCCACAACAGCCCCTTGTCGAACCGATCGCCGGCCTGAACATTGAATACAGCAGCGGCAAAAGCCAGTGCCATGGCGAGATGCCAGACCCGATAATACCTGCGCTGACTGGATTGTTTCACGTTCATGGGCCGCTTCCGGTATGCTGTAAACATGTCTGACGATACTGTAACAGCAAAAATTGCCAACAGGTTCCGTGGCTTTCTTCCCGTAGTTGTCGACGTTGAAACGGCTGGCTTTAATCCAAAGCGGGATGCGCTGCTGGAAATTGCCGCAGTGATTCTCGAGTTCGATAACGCGGGACAACTTCAGCCGGTGGAAACCCACGCCTGCCATGTGGAACCTTTTCCGGGCGCCAACCTGGATGAAACCTCGCTCGAATTTACCGGCATCGATCCCTACCACCCGTTTCGTATGGCCAAACCGGAAGAAGAGGCCTTACGGGAGATATTCCAGCCCATTCGCCACGCGGTCAAGGACAGCGCCTGCACACGCGCCATACTGGTGGGTCATAACCCGTCTTTCGATCTGAATTTCATCAATGCGGCCGCCGATCGCTGCAAAATCAAGCGTAATCCCTTCCACCCATTCAGCAGCTTTGATACCGCTACACTCGGGGGGCTGGCTTACGGCCAGACCGTCCTCGCCCGCGCGGTAAAAGCCGCCAACATCGAGTGGGACCAGGAGCAGGCACACTCCGCCAAATACGACGCGGAACGTACTGCAGAATTATTCTGTACCATTGTGAACCGGTGGGACTCTATTAACGAGACTCCCGGTCCGTCGTGCTAATTGTTATCATAGCAAGCGGGACAAAATTTAGACTTATTCTAAACTGGAATGATACTAAGTTAAGCCGAAATCACAACTGTCATCCCGGCGCAGGCCGGGATCCAGGCTGTTTAATCAGGCTTCATGGATTCCG
>CAJXFW010000134.1 GCA_913053655.1 uncultured Thiogranum sp.
CCAACAACCCGCATGGGTAATTTCCCTCTTTTTTCCAGCTCCGTATAAATCTGGAATCCGTATTCTTCACCTATACCACCCAACCCGGCATCAAAGACCGAGGTGATACCTGCAGCAGGAAATTGTGGTAGCAACTTTTCAAACTCTTCAGCTGCCCGCTGTTTGGTTTGCGGTTGAATGTCGCTCAATACTTCAATCATCGCCGGGACTTCAACCAGGTAACCTGTTGCTTCTTTGGTTTTCGGGTCTCGCTGGTAGTGGCTGAATCCAGGTTGTGGGTCAGGCGTATCTGTTGTGACGCCGGCCATCTTGAGCGCCATGGAATTTGCCCAGCCGGAATGAGCATCGATGGCGATAAGATAAACAGGACGATCCGGGATAATGCTGTCAAGTTGTTCTTTAGTCGGGCCTGTTACGGGGAACAGGGGGTATCGCCACCCAAAACCACGAATAATTTCCATTTCAGGATTTGCATCTGCATATTTTTTTACTGCGCCCAGTACTTCTTCAATCGTATCGAACTGCAAGTCCACGCCAACACTTGCAATCGCACCGGTAATAGGATGAATGTGCCCTTCAATAAATCCAGGCAGCAGCATTTTTCCGTCAAGGTCGATAATTCTGGTGTTTTTCCCTGCGTATTTTTTCGTGGTGGAACTGGAGCCAACATAGATGATCTTGTTGCCTTCAACAGCAACCGCCTCGGCCCAGGGTTGCGCTTCATTAACGGTATAGACCTTGCCATTGGTAAACAACATGTCGGCGGCAGTATTTGACGGCGAGTCCGCCAGCGCTTGCGTTGCAGGTGTTGCCAGCATCATGCTGACGATGGTGAATAGCGCTCGGGCCAGGCGAATCAGACTTTCCATGTTTTCCCTCTCTGTGTCGTGACCTGTTCAGAAGACGCATACTAGATGCATTCCGGTCACGTTAATATCCATATAGTGCAAAGGTCATGCAGCATCCTTGACGGGTTGACTCAAACTACGGACGGAAATTGCTTCTTCTAACAAAAAAAGCATTTATAGAGCAACAATTTATTTCCGAAAAATGGAAATACTATATCAGCGTCGGCGAAGAAGACCGGGGTTGGGCTTAAACCTTCCGGTAGATATAATAGTGCTGCGAAGCGGCTGATGAGTTACCGGGGTAGCCTCCAGGGTTGGAGCGAGGAGATATTGGTTTGAGATACCAGAAGGTGCGTTACGCGAGGGTGGAGCAGTTCTACGCAGACGACAGCACCGATTGGGAGTTCGATCTGCTGCAGTTGTCTCCCGGACAACTGAATTTCACTTCGAGCCAGGTCTGTCTTGAGGGTATCCGACTGGACTGGAACCAGTTCGGCGCCAGAATCCGATCCCGAGAGGTCTATCACGGCCCGGGAATTATATTCGGCTATGTACTGAATAGCTCCAGCTGCGTGAAGCTGTGCGGACACGAACTGGACCAGGGCTACGCCGCCGTCTGGCAATCCGGACAGGAGCTGGAGTACATTGCGCCTGCGGGAATCACCAGCCTTGTTATCTACGTCGATAAGACGCTTGCGGATCTGCTCGGCTGGAACCTGGCTGACGACCGGTTCCGGAAAGTACCAATATCACGACTCCTTGCACTGGAAAAGACCTGCCGACTGGCAACATTTGCAGCGCAGAACAAAATGGATAATGCCGGGGATATGTCTGCCAGCCTGTCATTGGACACTGTGCTGTGGCGAGAGCGGATACTGGCGAAGCTGGAAGCGGCACTGGAACCCTGGTTGAGGGCTACTGTTTCCGCACCGGATGCCCTGCTGCGCCAACATTCCCACTTCAGGCTGATCAAAGACACAGAGTACCTGTTCGAACAGAACAATCTGGACCACCCTGTTGCTATGGACACTATCGCCGACAAGCTCGGAGTACCCCGGCGAACCCTGTTTCATGCGTTCCGCAATTGGCTGGAGTTAGGTCCTCATACCTACCTGCAGCTGGTTCGCCTGCACCGGCTGCGTGATCGCCTGCTGGCGGGGACGCCGACCGACACCTCTGTAACCCAACTTGCGATTGAACTCGGTTTCAGGCACCTGGGTCGCTTGTCGGCAGCTTATCATGACCACTTCGGGGAGTACCCGAGAGATACATTGCGACGTAATTGACCCGGACAAAAAACCGGGACTGGTTTCAACCAGTCCCGGTCAGGGTGCAAAAAAAACTCCTAGTCCTTGATAACCTCGATGACCACACGGCGATTGAGCCTGCGACCTTCTTCGGTACTGTTATCACCGATGGGTTCCGCTTCGCCCCGGCCACTAACCCGCATTTTCCGGCGATCTACGTTACCAACGGTGGCCAGATAGTCGGCAACAGCCTGGGCCCGGCGTTTCGAGAGACCCTGGTTGTAGCTTTCCGGACCTTGCGAGTCCGTGTGGCCGATAACGTTAAGATGTGCGATATTGGCGCGTAGCATAGGGCGATACGGGTCAAGCTTTGCAATAACGCCATCCAGTTCAGCCTTGTCCGATGCACTCAGATTGGCGCTGTCGAACCCGAATTCCAGGTTCTGGATAAAAGCTTCCGCTACGATTTTCTCTTTTGCAGCGAGTACCCGACCTTTTTCGACAATCGCCGTTTCCTCGACAACCGCAACACCTACACCGGCCGGCTGGTGATCAACTTCGACGGTTTCCGTGACGACTTTTTTATAACCGCATTTCTCAAGGAACTCTTTGCTGTCCTCGTAGACGGTCCGTACACATTGTCCGGAACTGTCAGTTACCGGGTTCCCGGCAGAACTCCTGGCGTAGCCGTCAACCGTCAGGTTATCGACCGCATGTGCGGGGAAGTTCACTGCCAGGGTAAGCCCAAGTGCAACGGCGGTTTTCTTAATCATGTATGACATAACGACTCCTTAACGTATGTGTACCTAACAATCAAGTACGAATTTCGCTGTATCTGACGAGAAGCGCGGTGATTATAACCTAGTTTAATCATATTGTTAGCAGTATTATTTATAGCCGAAAAGGTGATTATTTCAATAAATCTCCTGTTTCGTATAACCTACGGCTTCACAATAATGAAGTACAAATCCTTTAAATTCCATCTCCCCATTCGGAGCGCCAACACTCATGATAAAACGTATCTATTTTCTCGTGATCTGCCTGTTTTGCACCCCCAACCTGCTTTCAGCGGCTGAAACCGGCGTCCGCGACCAGATCCGGCAACGCGTCGAGTCTATCCGTTCGGGCCGCCCGCCGATTATCAGCGGTGAGTCAATCGCCTCGGTGCAGGTACTGCCGGCCCTGTACGAACAGAGTGACTATGCGCCCGTATGGACCCACTCCGGCTCGATCGACCAACTGTTTGAGGCGCTTGAGACGATTGACGAGGATGGCCTCGATGCAGCGGACTACCACTATGCGGCACTAACGGCACTGCGTACCCAGGTGGCGAAAACCAGCGATCCGGCTCTCTCCGCCGATTACGACATTTTATTGACGGACAGCCTGGTGCGTCTGGGCTATCACCTGCTGGTGGGTAAAGTGGATCCGGTCGAACTGGATAATAACTGGAACATGGACGATACCATCGGCGACCTCAATACCGTACTGGCACTGGCACAGGCGATCGACAAGGGCACCGTTAACCAGCTGGTGAACTCTTTGCGACCGCAGCATGCAGTTTATTCAGAGCTACGGGCCGCGCTCGCGCGCTACCGTGACATCCAGCAGCACGGTGGCTGGAAACCGGTATCCGAAGGTCCGGCACTGAAACCGGGCGTGACCGATGCCCGTGTCCTCGAGCTGAGACAACGGCTATCTGTGACAGGTGATATAACCGCCGGTGACCCTGCCTCGACACTGTTCGATGCAAACGTCGAATCCGGTGTAAAAAGATTTCAGCAACACCATGGACTGGAAGCGGACGGCATCGTTGGAAAGTCCACGCTGAAGGCGCTGAATGTGCCGGTTCAGAATCGCATAGACCAGATCCGGGTTAACCTGGAACGTGCACGTTGGGTGTTGCATAACCTGCCCGACGAATATGTACTGGCTGACATCGCCGGTTTTGGTGTGAGTTATATCCGTAACGGAAAAGTCATCTGGAAATCACGGGCACAGGTCGGAAAACCTTTCCGCAAGACACCGGTGTTCAGATCCAGAATTACCTACCTTGACATCAATCCCACCTGGACCATACCGCCGACCATTCTGAAGAATGACATATTACCCAAACTCAAAAAGGATCCGGACTATCTGCGCAGAATGGATATGCGCGTGCTCACCTTTGCGGGCAAACCGGTCGACGAAAGCACGATTGACTGGAGCAAGTACCCGAGTGCGAAATTTCCGTACATGATACGCCAGAACCCGGGGCCCCGAAATGCACTAGGACGCATCAAGTTCATGTTTCCAAACAAATATGCAGTTTACCTGCACGACACGCCGAGCAAATCACTGTTCGGGAAAACCGCCCGGGCGCTCAGCTCAGGCTGCATACGCATTGAAAATCCGTACGACTTCGGAGTGCTTCTGCTGAACAATGATCAGTGGGACAAGGACAGGATACTGGCAACGGTCGACACGGGCAAAACAACAACGGTATCACTCGATAAGCCGGTTACTGTCATCCTTCTATACTGGACAGTAAACACTACCGGGGAAGGCGATGTTATATTCAAGAACGATATCTATAATCGTGATGCAGCGGTACTGGCGGGTTTGAAACGCCCCTTTCGTTTCCGGAAAAGTCCGGTATTAGAACCATAAAAAAAGCCTGCGCCCGGGGTTAAGGTTTTCTTCGGGTATTAAACTGTAGGAGCGGTCTCCTGACCGCGATGGTCTCCGCAACCATCGCGCCGAAGGCCGGCGCTCCTACATGTTTTGTTTTACGCAACAGGGGGTCGAATCCAATTTCGTCATACGCGGCGGGGAATTGAATCCAATACGCACCTTAATCCATTGAGGTACAGGCTCCAAACACAACAAACGCCACACCATCGCCCGATGCCGTAAACACCATGTCTCCACTGCCCTCGACAACCGACATGCTCCAGCCTACGCCGTCGCGCTCGCCGCCTTTTCTCCCGTCTTCTGCACCCTGAAGTATCAGTTTACCGTCCACCTTTTCCACGCGCTTGATCACTGTCTTGCGTTTGTCACCTTTGGAGCCAGTAACAATTTGCTTCTTTTTAACATCGACTTTTATAAAGCGCGGAATGTTAACGTCACTGGCAGCGACCCTGTTGCATCCTTCTGTCGGCAGGCATTCCATAACGTCGACAGACGCACATATAAACTTTGACGATCCATCAAGGCCGGCGGACGCCACAAGCGGCATGGCTGACACGAGCGCCACTGCCCCGCATATATACAGTTTTTTCATCATGACCATCCTCTAGCGCACGGTGTAGCCGCGGCCTTCAAGGCATGCCGCGTAAGCCCGGTTATAATTGTTGCGGTTCTGAGAGTAATTCTGAACCTCGCGTTGTTCCCACTGCTGCTGATTGTGTGTTTCCCGCTGTTTCTGTTGTGAACGCTTCGCGCCACCAAACAACCCACCGCCAACCGCACCGATCGCAGCACCCTTTTTGGTGTTGCCTGTGATGGCGCCAATCAACGCACCACCGACTGCACCGCCAACCGCGCCACGGGCAGCACCTCCCTGAGGCGCTTCTTTCTGTGGTGCTGCCGTAGTGGTTGTCGGTGGTGCCATGGGATCAAAGCCGGACTGGCCCTTGGCAAAACCATAGCACTCGAACTTGTCCTTTTCCTGTTGCTGCGAATCTTGTCCCTTGGCCGGGTAAATCATCAATTCCTGTGCGGCCAGGACTCCGGGCAGCATGGCCAACAGGCCCGCCGCGGCAAACAAGCATTTCAATCTGTTCATCGAAAACCTCTCAGAATGGGCCCGGTAACCCGTGCCGGGACGCTGTTACAGCACGCGTAGTTTATGACAGGATGCAACCTGCATGCAATTACTCGCGCCCGCTTCCTATTCACAGCCAACCGCCAAGCCGGTACAATCGCCTACCGTTTCGCTATCCGCCGGATCCCGCTATGCAATCCATGCATCCTACGCTCAATATTGCCGTGCACGCTGCACGTAATGCGGGTGATATTATCATCAAATACTCTAACCGCATTGACCAGCTAAACGTCATCTGCAAGGAACGCAACGATTACGTCTCCGAAGTCGACCGGCAGGCCGAGAATGAAATCGTTGCGGTGATTCGCAAAGCCTTTCCCGATCACAGCATACTGGCGGAGGAAAGCGGTCAGCACAAAGGAAACGAGGATTTCCAGTGGATTATCGACCCACTGGATGGCACCACCAACTTTCTGCACGGCTTCCCGCAATTCGCGGTTTCCATTGCAATGAAACAGAAGGGTCGGCTGGAGCACGCAGTGATCTACGACCCCATGCGCCAGGAACTGTTTACCGCATCCCGTGGATGTGGCGCATTTCTGGACAATCGCCGTATCCGGGTCTCCAAACAGGTCGGACTGGAGGGTGCCCTGCTCGGCACCGGCTTTCCCTACAAGGACATGCAACACCTGGACAGCTACCTGGAAACCTTCAAGGCACTGATCGTGGATTCCGCCGGCATCCGCAGACCGGGATCTGCCGCGCTGGACCTGGCTTACGTAGCTGCCGGCCGGCTCGATGGATTCTGGGAAATCGGCCTTAACGTCTGGGATATTGCCGCCGGTGTACTGCTGGTACGCGAAGCCGGTGGCCTGGTCGGCGACTTCGATGGCGGCCATGACTTTCTGAAAAGCGGCGATATCGTTGCGGCAGCACCCAAACTGTTCCCCACCATGTTGCGGGAAATCCGGCCGCGCCTGGGTGGTGATTTGTAACAAAAACGTCTGGATCAACCAGGTCCGGAGTGCAGCGATTTGCTGACTTCATCACACAAACAGACTCCCTCTTCCGTTCAAGTAAAGCCCCCCATCGCCGCTAGATTTAGTAATCTCCAGCGCGACAGAATGCGCACAAAAAATTACTACAACCATGCATAATATGTCGCAGAAAAGTCCCCGAATTTATGAAATTAAGCGATAAGGCCCTGAAACTTATCGGGCGAATGATTTTGGGGGGCACGGACAGCACGAAAAATCAGAATCCCCCGGAAATCTCCCAGGAAAAACACGTCCCGGGTAACACGCCGCGCTTCAGGTTAAACCTGCAAACCCCTGTAAAGACCGTAAAAGCACCGGTGTTACCCTTTCGAAAAAAGAACACCCGGGGAAGCGCTGATTAATTCGTTTTCCGTCATTCCGGCGTATGCCGGAATCCAGCGGTTTCAAT
>CAJXFW010000135.1 GCA_913053655.1 uncultured Thiogranum sp.
AATCAGGCCTCATGGATTCCGGCCTGCGCCGGAATGACGGGAATACGTACATTTAGGGCTTAACCTAGTGCCATTGATCCGTAGTATATAAATGATCCGTTTTGACAACGTTTACAAGCGCTATCCGGGTGGGCGCGACGCCCTGCAAGGCGTAAGTTTTCACCTGCATGCCGGAGCCATGGCCTTTCTGACCGGGCATTCCGGCGCCGGTAAAAGCACACTGCTGAAACTGGTCGCGTTGCTGGAACACGCCACCCGCGGCCAATTGTTCCTGGACGGTGAAAACCTGTCGCAAACGTCCCGGCGCGGTATCCCCTATGTACGCCGTAAAATCGGTATGATTTTCCAGAACTACCGGCTGCTGTTCGACCGCACCGTGTTTGATAACGTAGCCCTGCCGCTGGTGATCGCCGGCTACCGCCACCAGGACATCGGCCGGCGGGTGCGCGCCGCACTGGACAAGGTCGGCTTGCTCGACCGGGAACGCGCCCTGCCCATCACGCTGTCGGGCGGCGAACAACAACGCGTCGGTATCGCCCGCGCCGTAGTCAACAAGCCGCCACTGCTGCTGGCCGACGAACCCACCGGTAATCTCGACCCCGAGTTATCGCGCGATATCATGCACCTGTTCGAACAATTCAATCAGGTCGGCGTCTCCGTTTTGATCGCCAGCCACGACCTCGACCTGATCGCGACACTGCCTTATACGCAACTGCAACTGCACCATGGGCGCCTGGTAAAAAGCGCCACCGGTACCGACACATGAAACTGCCACGTTTCCTGCACAACTGGATAACGCGCCACGCCCAGGTTGCCCTGAACAGCCTGGGGCGCCTGTACCGTGCCCCGTCGGCATCCCTGATGACAGCTGCCGTCATCGCCATCGCACTGGCATTGCCCTCCGGGCTGTACCTGCTGACCGGTAACCTGCAGCGACTCAGCACCCAGTGGGATGGCAGCGCCAATCTGTCGTTGTTCCTGCACCGCTCGGTAACCCTCAAACAGGCCGGTGCACTGCAAAACAAACTGGCGAAAATGCCTGAAATAGACAGCGTGCAACTCATCACCCCCGAACAGGCGCTGGCGGAATTCAGGGCGCTGTCCGGGTTTGGTGAAGTGCTGGACGTACTGGATGAGAACCCGCTGCCGGCCGTCATCGCCGTCAAACCGGACCAGGACCACTCGAATGCCGATGCAGCGGCGGCACTGCTGGAAAAGCTGCGCAGCTTCCCGGAAGTAGAGCTGGCGCAACTCGATCTGCAATGGGTACGACGCTTCAACGCCATCGTCGACATTGTGCGCCGATCCATCTGGGTCATGGGCGCGCTGCTGGGGCTGGCCGTATTGCTGATTGTCGGTAACACCATCCGCCTGGAAATCCAGAGCCGGCGGGAAGAAATCGAGATCACCAAGCTGATTGGGGCAACCAATGGCTTTATCCGCCGGCCATTCCTCTACAGCGGCCTGTGGTATGGCCTGGCGGGCGCCATACTGGCCGATGTACTGGTCGAGATTGCCTTCCTGCAGCTGTATAACCCCGTGCGCCGGCTGGCCGGCCTCTACCAGAGTAATTTCAGTCTTCACACCCTGTCCTTCACCGACACCCTGAGCCTGCTGGCAACAGGCGCCGCGCTGGGCCTGCTCGGCGCATGGCTGGCCGTAGGCCGCCACCTCGCCGCCATAGAACCCACCTGAAAAACCCCTCCCCCAACAAACACCTGTAGGAGCGGTCTCCTGACCGCGAAGCAGGCCGTAACCATCGCGCCGAAGGCCGGCGCTCCTACATTGCGTTGATCGATGAGAGGGCTTTCTCCACTAAAGATTTCCGCATGGAATGCCGCTAAACCGGAGATGCAGGTTGACTGAACAAAAAAACAACGACAGGCCTGAACCCAATGCCCCAAAAGCTGAATCGCATACTGATAGTCGACGGTTCCGAGGTTGCTCGCACCATCATTGTGCGCATCCTCAACGAGGAAATGCCGGAAACCGAGCTCGTGACCTGCGGTAACGTGCAGGAAGCCTGCGCCTGGCTGGAACGCAGCCATTTCGACCTGATCACCACCGCGCTGATGCTGCCGGACAAGGACGGCCTGGAACTCAGCCGCTATGTGCGCGCCAGCGGCCATCACCACTACACGCCCACCATTGTTGTCTCGGGCGATGCCGATGCGCGCCTGCTGCGTGAAGGGTTTGCCGCCGGCGTCACCGATTACTTTGACAAGTCGCTGGGCTACCGGGCGTTCGCCGAATTCATCAAGGGTTTCGTACAGCGCAACTCCGGGCTGGTGGGCCGTATCCTGTACGTGGAAGACAGCCAGCTGTCGGCCACCGTGCTGTTGCGCCTGACCGAACGGCATGGCCTGCAAGTTGTTCACACCACACACGCCGAAGAGGCGCTGCAATTATTGCGTGAAACAGCGCAAGGCGGTCCACACGAAGACGATGCCTTCGATATTGTGATTACTGATTTCTTCCTGCAAGGACGCATGACCGGTGGCGACCTGTTGCACGCCCTGCGCGCCAAGTTCCACTATTCACAGCAGGAAATGCCGGTACTGGTCCTGACCGGATCCGAAAGTGGCGCCAGGCAGGCCGAGGTATTCCACGCCGGCGCAAACGATTTTGTCTCCAAGCCCATTGTCGAAGAAGTTCTGATGGCCCGCATCCACTCGCTGCTGCTGATCAAGCAGCAATTCAAGGCGCTTAAACGCCAGTCCGAATATATGCACCAGCTGTCGATAACAGACGGCCTGACCGGGGTCTATAATCGCCGCTATCTGCTTGACCATGGCGAACAGTTTCTGGCCGCTCGCCACAACCATCCTGTCGGCGCCGTGTTACTGGATATCGATCATTTCAAAAAAATCAACGACAATCTCGGTCATATCACCGGCGACCGGGTACTGCAGGCGCTGGGAGAACTGTTGCGACAGCGTATTCCCGAACATGCCCTGGCGGTACGCTTCGGCGGTGAGGAATTTGCCTTGTTGATACCACGCTGCACGATCAACGATGCCGAGCAGTGTGCCGAGGATCTGCGTAAAGAAATAGAGTTACTCAAACCGGCCGGTGTCATCATAACCGTGAGCGTCGGGCTGGCAACCAACCAGCAGAACCCCGAGCTGTCGTTGACCCAACTACTCAACCGGGCCGACAAGGCCCTGTACGCCGCCAAGGCCCAGGGCCGAAATAAAGTCTGCGCCTGATCCCCACCCGGCAGCGGTATCAGCGCGGGGCTATTGATTTAAATCAAGTTTACTCACCGTATCCCAAGGAACTTTTCCCGCTATTAGCACTCCCATCCACAGAGTGCTAAAATTGTGAACAAGTTGAAATGGAGGTTACACCCAAATGAGTAACGCTTTGGTCGCGACACATGCCATGACCCTGCCGGTCCCCAGCGACAGCCTGGGCAGCTACCTGCGCGAGGTCTATCGCTACCCGGTACTCAGCGCCGAGCGCGAGACCGAACTGGCCATGCGCCTGCGCGACAGCGGCGACCTGGAAGCGGCGCGCGAACTGGTGCTTTCGCACCTGCGCTTCGTAGTCAAGATTGCACGCGGCTATGGTGGCTACGGTCTGCCGCTGGCCGACCTGATCCAGGAAGGCGGTATCGGCCTGATGAAAGCGGTCAAGCGCTTCAACCCGGAATTCGGCGTACGCCTGGTATCATTCGCCGTGCACTGGATCAAAGCCGAGATACACGAATATGTGCTGCGCAACTGGCGCATCGTCAAAGTCGCCACCACCAAGGCACAGCGCAAACTGTTCTTCAACCTGCGCAAATCCAAAAAGCGCCTCGGCTGGTTCAGCCGCGAAGAAGTCGAATCGGTAGCACAAGATCTGGGCGTCAGCCCCGAAACCGTACTGGAAATGGAATCCCGCCTGAACGGGCAGGACATGTCCTTCGACCCGGCCGGCAGCAGCGATGATGACGAGAATACCTGGACACCGTCCAGCTACCTGGCCGCACCACACACCGCCGACCCGGCGCAGGCGCTCGAACAATCCGACTGGGAGCAGCAAAGCAACGGCAACCTGTACGCAGCGCTGCAACAACTGGACGAGCGCACACGGATCATACTGGAACAGCGCTGGCTGACCGACCAGAAGGCCACGCTGCATGAACTGGCCGACCGTTTCGGTATATCGGCCGAGCGTATCAGGCAGCTGGAAAAAAATGCTATCGGGAAACTGAAACAGTTGATGGCCTGAGCCACAGCGTTTAAAAGACGCGTACCCGATATCCCAACCCCCGTGCGATTGGTGCTACTAGACCACGCTGTGCGGCGCAAACGGTCGAGTAGGCAAAAGGAACTGCCCCTCAAGCCTCTCACAGAACCGTACGTGAAACTCTCGCTTCATACGGCTCTATCATTCAACCTTGTAAGCATGCTCTATTCCAGTGGGCCATTAAACCTGTCCGTGAGAACAGACTGTAACTTGATAGCCTCCCGTTCTGTCTTGCAGTGGCAAACAATATCATCAGCGTATCGTTCAAACTGCACGTCTTCCCAGTGTCGCTCTACCCATTGATCAAAGGCATAGTGTAGAAACAGGTTAGCCAGCAGCGGGCTAATTACACCACCAACAACATTGCAAAAAGTCAGGTAAGCTGGGGCTAACGATCTTGCGTATGATGGCATATATGCTATCATTCTACCTATGCCTATTACTATGGTAATTGACACAAGTGTAGTTGTAAGTTCTTTGATTGGCCAAAGAGGGGCAAGCCGGGAAATATTGAGAAAAAGCCTGTTGGGTGAATATAAGCCTTTGATAAGCAATGCTCTATTTCAAGAATATGAGGATGTAAGCAACAGGAAGAAAATAATTGATGACTGCCCATTGACGAAAAATGAAATTGAGGAATTACTTAAGGCGCTATATGCGGTATGCCGGTGGGTGCCAATTTATTATTTATGGCGACCAAATATTGCGGATGAAAGCGACAATTTTTTAATTGAATTAGCGTTAGCAGGTAATGCTACGCACATAGTTACAAATAATATTCGTGATTTCAGGAACGCAGAGCTGAAATTTCCTAGCGTAAGGATTTTAACGCCAGGTGAATTATTGAGAGGTGAATAGCATGGCTACACTAACTGTCCGGATACCAGATGACAAGCATGGCCGTTTAAAAGCACTAGCACAACATAGGCATGTAAGTGTTAACAAATTAATAGAAGAGTTGTCTACTCAAGCGCTTGCTGAATTTGACAGCGAAGTTCGTTTTCGGGCCTTGGCTGCGAGCGGAAATATTGACAAAGGTTTAAGGTTGCTCGATAAGCTGGATAAACGTTTTTCTAAGGGCTAACGGCTTGCCTAAATCGACGCCGGAGTCACGCCAGCGTAGTGAACGTCCGAACGAGCGCCTTGTTAGCCAATGCTCACTACGCAAATTTGGCTACAGGTACTGGACGCTCAACAGCAAAATTCTTTTTGTGTGTTTTGATTCGCTCTATTTCATGCATTGTATCTACCGTCAAGTAACTTTCACCGCAGTGTGGGCAACTTAACGATTGGTACATTTTCAATCACAAGCAGGCTGTCCTTTTTATTGTTAGCGACCAATTCGCCCACGCCAGTATCCTGGCTTGCCGTATTCCAGGCCAGTTGGCGTTTGACTCCGAGTCGTCTGAGCTTTCAGTAGCCTGATCTCCCCCACTGCTTCCACAGATAACAGCGTAACTTCCGTCGAATCCATTTCTCCACATCTCGCTGAGGACTCTTTACCTCGGCAATACCAAAGTAAGCTTTCCACCTGCTAGCCTCGCCGTCAATACAGCTTGACCTTTATGGTCTGTTTCAATAAACGAAAGTGTTTATCGAGAGAATAAACCTTACAGTTATTTGCCTTGGCATTTTGCGCAATTATTAGATCAGGAATACCTACCCCATTTGCGCCAGCTTTCAAACATTTTACCTGAAACTCTACAATTTCATCCCAGTTTATCTGCATAGGGAGCCGGTTAATTTCTTGAAGCAACTTAACTACTGCAACTTGCTTTTTTACTTTTAGGTAGGGTACTAACTCAGCCAATATTATGTCATTAGTTACAACAAGGTTTTCGTCGATAAGAGTACTCAAGTCGGTTGAATCATCACCTCCTTTGAAATAATCAATCCATATCGATGTATCTACCAGAACACCCATCAATGGCGATCTCGAAGTTCATCCAGATCAATATCCAGATCAATTTTCCCTCTGTACTTCTTTAGATCGGTAATCTTTGATTTTCTAATCAATTCTCGCAGGGCAAGGACTATGACCCCCGTTTTAGTGCCCGTGCGGGTTATCTTCATTGCCTCGTTTAGAAGCTTCTCAGGTAAATCAAGAGTTGTTCTCATATTTGCCTCCGTATACTATGCATATAATATTAATGCATTATGCATACTCAATCAAGAGGGCCGAGTAGCCAGGGGCTGTTACCAGCCCCAAGCCCTCTAAGAACCGTACTTACCAGTTTCCAAGCATACGGCTCAAGCCCCTCAGAAGCTGATCACTCAGCCCACTGGTCAAGTTTAGGTGGCAAACATTGCTCATCTGCACTTTACTTAAACATACACATACACAGATTTACAAAGTAACTATGTGTACTGCTCAGTGCTTGCCCCTGACCAACTCCGCATTACTAACGAGCAACCCACACCTCATGTGGAAGATGCACCAGTGATAAATCACCGTCATTTGCGGTTTCTTCCTAAAGTGGGTTCTTCTCGCGTTTACACGGTGAGGCACCCGATGGACGTGGGCGCACTTTCGTGTCGGATACTGTTTCAATCCGTATCCGCTTCATTACAAAACGGCATTCGCTTTTCCCATCCTCCCAAACCCGCGCACCTGTCGGCTCGCCTCGCGGCTCGCTTTCCTGATTCCGATAACTCGGAATCAGGAGGTATACGGGGTTTCCACGTTCCACATAAATACCACTGTAAGCAACTTAGGTTCTGCCCGTCCACCGGTGGCGCAACCTCTACGAAGGAGGACGTTATAACCTCCTTACTTGACCACCTTTCGCTAACCTTCGGCTCTGCGAATACCTGGTATCAGAACTTTCATCTGACTAGTTAAGCGCCATGCCCGGCACACACGACGCAAATCACCGGCGGTTAAAAGGGGGGTGGCTGTAGCGTAGCGGAAGCCGCACCGCTTTTAACCGTCCGAGTGGATTT
>CAJXFW010000136.1 GCA_913053655.1 uncultured Thiogranum sp.
CTACGGTATGGCAGCCCGTGAGGTCCTGCAGGCGCGTGGTGTCTGGAATGTTTTGCAGGCAAAGATGGTGCGCGGCGAGAACATCGGACAGGCCTTCCAGTTCGTCAGGAGCGGTAACGCCGAACTGGGCCTGGTCGCCTGGTCCCAGGTTAAACGGCCTGGTCAACCCATGACGGGCTCCTGGTGGGAAATCCCGCAGGCTCTCTATACGCCTATCGAGCAACAGGCGGTATTGCTGAAAGAAAATGCGGCTGCACGGGCTTTTATGTCATTCATCAAGAACGAAAATTCGCGCGCGTTGATCCGCAGTTTTGGCTACGATACGCCGTGATGCCGGACACAGCCGATCTCACTGCCCTTGCGATCACGCTCAAACTGGCGGGAATTTCGACGCTTATCCTGTTGTTGCTGGGAACGCCGCTGGCCTGGTGGATGGCGCGTACCCGTTGGCGCTTCAGGTTTCTGCTGGAGGCGGTGGTTGCCCTGCCTCTGGTATTACCACCCACTGTGCTGGGCTTTTATCTGCTGGTGGCCCTCGGTCCGCATGGTCCCATCGGCGGGCTGGTGGAAACGCTGGGTGGCCGGCCACTGGCCTTTACCTTCACCGGCCTGGTGATCGGCTCGGTGTTCTACTCCATGCCCTTTGTGGTGCAGCCTTTGCAAAGCGCCTTTACTGCTATCGGTCAGCGCCCGCTGGAAGTAGCTGCAACCCTGCGTGCTTCGCCGCTGGATCGTTTTTTCACCGTTGCCGTTCCGCTGGCACGTTCGGGTTTTCTGACAGCCGCCGTGCTCGGCTTTGCACACACGCTGGGTGAGTTTGGCGTGGTGCTGATGATCGGTGGCAACATACCCGGCGAAACGCAGGTGGTGTCCATCGCTATCTACGACCATGTTGAAGCACTGGAGTACGCGCGTGCACATTGGCTGTCCGGGGGGCTATTGCTGCTTTCATTTCTCATGTTGATAACTGTGTATGCGCTTAATCGTCGTTTCAGGCTGGCGCAACCGTGAACGTCGAGGCGCGATTCAGAATCAACCGGGGTGACTTTACGCTGGACGTTGATCTGAGGCTTCCCGGCCGGGGCATTACTGCACTGCTCGGCCCTTCCGGCTGTGGCAAGACGACACTGCTGCGTGCTATTGCCGGGCTGGAGTCATGTCGCGATGGCTTTATCAAAGTGGGCGATATGATCTGGCAGGATAGCGGGCGATGCCTACCACCACACCGCCGCTCACTGGGTTACGTCTTCCAGGAAGCCAGTCTGTTCACACATCTCAGTGTGCGGGGCAACCTGGAATACGGCCTAAGGCGTGTGCCGGAAACTGCACGCAGGGTCTCCGTAGACAAGGCGATCGACCTGTTAGGCATCGGCGCTCTGCTTGAACGCAGCACCGTTCAGCTTTCCGGTGGCGAACGACAACGGGTGGCGATCGCCAGAGCATTGGCTGTGAGTCCTGATATTCTGCTGATGGATGAACCGCTGGCATCACTGGATGCGGCACGCAAGCAGGAGATCATGCCCTGGCTCGAGTCACTGCATGAAGAGCTTGATATCCCGGTTATCTATGTCAGTCATTCGCCCGATGAGGTTGCCTGCCTGGCGGATCACCTGGTGTTGCTGGAGGCGGGCCGGATAAAGGCTAGCGGCGCTCCTGGCGAACTGCTGACCCGGCTCAGCCTTCCTCTGGCCCATGGCAACGATGCAGAGGCGCTCATCGATGCGGTCGTTGCGGGACACGATGACGGCTATGATCTGACCTACCTGGATTTCCCGGGCGGTCGTTTTACCGTAACCCGCAAGGCATTACCTGCCGGTCACTCAGTCCGCTTACGCGTTGCTGCGCGCGATGTCAGTGTTACCCTGGAGCAACAATCCGGCACCAGCATCCTGAATAGTTTTCCGGCAATTATTGATGAAATCATGCCCGAAGGAAGCGCGCGGGTAACGGTACGATTGCTGGCGGGCGGTGTACCGCTGTTAGCCCGCATTACGAGAAAATCAGCCGCATTACTCGATTTGAAGAACGGGAAGTCGGTATATGCACAGGCCAAGAGCGTGGCCTTACTGTCGTGAAATCGGCCGGCGTTCGGAAATTGCGACATCGCGATAAAAGCAACTAATAATGTGCCGGGTAGTAGTTAATACTCTTAATATTAACAAGATACCGTACAACCTCCTGCAGCACTGAAATTCGGGCAGTCAGTATCGGAGATACCCGCAGGCATGCTGGCTGCTATTGACCTGTGGCTGTGCTAACCTCTAACCATATAAGTAAATATAAGTGATCAGCGCAGTAGTTCGCGCTATCACAATGACGCATGACTTCCACCGGCAGCCCGCCCACCGATCATCAGGATGAACCAGCACCAGGGAACGATAAAGATGCCGCAGCAGCAAGGCTGATAAGGCAAATTGATCGTTACATCCGCCTGCTGCAAATCACCAATGAAGCTATCGTGTGTGTCGATGACGACTGCGATATCGTGATTTTCAACCAGGGCGCTGAAAAACTGTTCGGCTATTCGCGCGATGAAATCACCGGACAACAGCTGATCAGCCTCGTTTGCCCCTATTATCTTGCTGCCGAAAAACACCGCCTGGCTGCGCTGACGCGTATCGCCAGGGAAAGCAGGATGGGTTTCAAAGTGGAGCGTGTATTGTGTCAGCGAAGTAACGGCGAGCGCTTTCCAGTGGATGCTTCACTGTCACAAACAGCATTCTCCGGTCACCGCCTCTATACCCTGATAGTCCATGACGCAACCGACAGGCTGATGCAGGAACGCCGACTGGCCTATCAGGCAGAACACGATGAATTAACGGATCTACCGAATCGCAATCTGCTGAACGACCGGCTCAGCGCCGGTATCGCCCGCGCGGACCGCGATCGCCGCAAACTGGGGGTGGTATATCTGGACCTGGATGCGTTCAAACCGATCAATGACCGATACGGCCACGAGGCCGGTGATTGCCTGTTACAGGCTATTGCAAGACGGCTGGCCGATACCGTGCGCCAGTCGGATACCGTTTCCCGTATCGGGGGCGACGAGTTTATCATTTGCCTGGAGCAGATCAAGAGCGAGCAGGATGCGTTCGCGGCAGCGCGAAAGGTTTCCAGTGCCCTGAAACAACCGTTCCGGATACTGGGCCAGCAGATCGAAGTATCCGCCAGTATCGGTATTGCTATCTATCCGGAACATGGTCACGATGCCGCCACACTGCTGCGTCATGCGGACCAGGCCATGTATTTGGCCAAGGCTGCAGATGGTACGCCACAGCTTTACGATTCGCAGTCGATCTAAAGACGCGCAGCCTCCATGAGGCGTTTCATTTCACTGACTGCGCCCGCCAATCCTGTAAAGACTGCACGCGCTACGACGGCGTGACCGATATTGAGTTCGCGTACTGCCGGTAATACAGCGATGGTCTGTACGTTGTGATAGTGCAAACCGTGCCCGGCGTTGACCTGCAGGCCGATCTCGTCACCCAGGCGAACTGCGTCGCTGATTTTCTTTAATTCTGCGTCCCTTGCCGGCGTATTTTCTGCGTCTGCAAAATGTCCGGTGTGAATTTCGATACAGGGCGCACCCACTGACTTTGCAGCCTCGACCTGGCGGGAATCGGCATCGATAAACAGCGATACCCGCACGCCGGCCTCGGCCAGTCGCTGGCAGGCATCGCGCATGCGATCGAGCTGAGCTGCCACATCAAGACCGCCCTCGGTGGTCAGTTCCTCACGTCGTTCGGGTACCAGGCAGCAATCGCCGGGCTGCACCCGGCCGGCGATGGCCAGCATTTCATCTGTCACCGCCATCTCCAGGTTCATGCGCGTTTGCAGGATATCTTTCAGCATGTCGACATCCCGGTCCTGAATATGCCGGCGGTCTTCGCGCAGGTGTAGCGTGATCGCATCCGCACCGGCCTGTTCAGCTTCAATGGCAGCCTGTACCGGGTCGGGATAGCGTGTACCGCGCGCCTGCCGTAATGTGGCTATGTGGTCAATATTGATACCGAGCAGAATGGAATTCATGAAGCTGCAACCTTGGTTACTGACAATCTCTAACAATTTTACCGGGGATGAGAGCGTAACGCACCGAGCGTAAAAAAATAAACCCCGCCATCGCTAGCTGGCGGGATATTAGTCAAAAAAACAATATGAACCGCCAAGACGCAAAGACCACAAAGAAAAACACATTCTTTCTTGGTGATCTTTGTGTCTTGGCGGTTCATATTCATTAAAAACGCCAGCGCTATTCGGGCGGTACCGATGCCTTGTTGCTTGTCGCCCCGAACAGTTCGCGCGACTTGAGGGGTTTGCTACCGAGATACAGGTTTAGCGCTGCGCGCATTAAACGTTTGGCATCACGTAAAACTTCCGTGTCGGTCAACTGCCCCCGTTCCAGCGCCAGCAGGCTGGAACCCTTGAACATGAAAGCCTGCACATCTGATTCTACCGCCAGAGCAGGACCGGACTCAAGATGGTAGTCGTAGTAACACTCCGGCTGTACCGGTTCGCCGGATTCCGCTTCGCGGTCCAGCAACAGACCGTAGCCGATTTCCTGCAACAGACTTTTTTCGAAAATTCTCAGCAGCGGCTCGATATCCCCACCCCGCATCAGGCCTTCCAGCGTCACCCGATAACATTCGTACAGTCCGGGATGCGGATCGTCGCGTACCAGCAAACGTACCAGCAGTTCGTTCAGATAAAATGCGCTGTATAAAGCAGTTCCGTGCAGGCGCGTGCCGGGGGCATCGGTCTCGACTGCCGTCAGCGTACCCAGTTCGCCGCGCGCGTTCCATGACAGACGCAATGGCCGGAACGGTTGCAGCTCGCCACGCTGTCTGGATTTAGGCGAGCGAACGCCACGCGCCACCAGCCCGACACGGCCGTATGACCCGGTAAACACCTCCAGCAACATGCTGCTTTCCCGGTAGGGTCGCTGGTGTAATACGTACCCCGGAGCCAGTTGAATGCGGGCTGTAGCTGTCATCGGGCACCCTCAGTCCTCGTTATAACCCAGACTGCGCAGCGCCCGTTCGTCATCCGCCCAGCCTTCCTTTACCTTCACCCATAGCTGCAGGAAAACTTTCCGCCCGAAAGTCTTCTCCATATCTTCGCGCGCCTCGCGGCCGACTTCTTTCAAACGCTCGCCCTTGCTGCCAATCACCATGGGTTTGTGACTGTTTTTCTCAACCCAGATGAGTGCATGGATGTGCAGGGAATTCTTTTCGGCCTTGAAGCGCTCGATTTCGACTGTCAGGCCATAGGGGACTTCCTCACCCAGCTTGCGGAACAGCTTTTCCCGAACCAGCTCTGCTGCCAGGAAGCGTTCGCTGCGATCAGTCACCTGGTCTTCGCCATAGAATGGCGGCGATTCCGGCAGGTACTTGCGCAAGGCTGTTTCCAGCTGGTCCAGGTGGTCGCCGTTCTTTGCACACACAGGAATCAGGTCGCTGAATTCGCGTTTGGCCGACAACGCCTGTAAATGCGGTAGCAGTTCAGTCTTGTCTGCTACGCGGTCGATTTTGTTAATGGCGAGTATCACCGGGCAGGACACCCGTTTCAGCTTCTCCAGCACCCAGTCGTCGTCCTTTTGCCAACGTGTGCCTTCAACAATGAACACCACCACGTCCACATCACGCAAGCTGTCCATAGCGGCACGGTTCAAATACCGGTTCATGGCGCGTGGCTGGGCCTGGTGCAGCCCGGGTGTGTCGACAAAAACAATCTGCCCCTGCGCATCGGTCTTGATACCCAGGATGCGATGGCGGGTTGTTTGCGGTCGGCGTGAGGTAATACTGACTTTCTGTCCGACCAGACGGTTTAGTATGGTGGATTTCCCTACATTGGGACGACCGACAAGGGCAACAAACCCGCAGTGGAATTTACTCACTCCCGGAACCTGCTTCCAGTTGCGCAAGCATACATTCGGCCGCGGCCTGTTCTGCGCGACGCCGACTGCTGCCCTTCCCCGTGCACTGTTGCTGCAACTCCGCTACTCCGCATTCGACGACAAACTGCCGGGCATGGACGCGTCCCGTCATATCCACTACTTCATATTCGGGCACTTTCAACTTGCGTGACTGCAGGTATTCCTGCAAACGGGTTTTCGGATCCTTGAGTTCATCGCTAACGGACAACTGGCTGACCCGGCCAGTGAACAGACGCTGGATACTGCTATGACAGGCCTCAAAACCGCCGTCCAGAACAATACCGCCGAGTATCGCTTCCAGCGCATCCGCCAGAATGGAGTCGCGCCGAAAGCCACCGCTTTTCAACTCACCGGAACCGAGGCTCAGGTAATCGCCGATCTCCAGTTCACGAGCGATGCCGGCCAGTGTCTCCTTTTTGACCAGGCTGGCGCGCAGACGGCTTAACTGGCCTTCACTGGCTTCGGGGAACAGGGTATACAACCATTCGGCGATGACATAGCCGAGTACGGCATCCCCCAGAAATTCCAGACGTTCATTGTTGTCACTACCTGCACTGCGGTGCGTAACGGCTGTCTGCAGCAGCGCGGGGTCCTGAAACCGGTAACCCAGGGAACGGCTCAAGCCGTCCAGAGACCGACTCAATTGGCGACCACCTCGACCTGCTTGTCAAAGGTGGCGACTACATCCACGTTGCCAATCACATGCTCGCGGCGCTCGTAGTTGACGCTTATCTTTAACCCATCCTTGTCTTTCGCAATCTTGACCTGTTTTGGCTCTACCTGGAAGATATCATTAACATCAAATCGTTTGCCGATCAGCCGGTAAATTTCAGTCTTGGTCTTGCGCGTTATTCCAGGCTCATTCTGTAGCGACTCCAGCACCGAGGAGACTTTGGCGAATTCCAGGTACCCCGGAATAAGGCGCAGCGTAATTAGAGTGAAAAATGCTATCAGACCCAATACCAGCAACCAGCCGATTGCCGTCATACCCTTCTGATGATGCCATCTGTCCATCGCTGTTCTCCGCAGGCTAGTTAATGGATTCCCCGATACGATCCCACCCTATACCACCGGCAGCGGAATCCCAGTTCATCCAGATCATAAAGGCATGCCCAACCAGGTTTTCATCCGGCACAAAACCCCAGTAGCGGCTGTCATTGCTGTTATCCC
>CAJXFW010000137.1 GCA_913053655.1 uncultured Thiogranum sp.
AAAATGAACGAGAATGCGAATCTTTCGTTATTAGAAAACTGTATGACGTTTCAGGTCGAGATAGAATTCAGCGGTCATCGCTTTCCGGTTAATAGCGGGGAAACCGTGCTGGAAGCTGCGCTACGTCACGGTGTCGGCTTACCCTACGGCTGTCGAAATGGCACCTGCGCATCCTGCATGGCGACGCTGAAATCGGGCAATATCCACTACCCTGATGGTGAACCCGAGGCGCTTGAGGGTGAAAATACCGTCGGGAAAATCATCGTTTGTCAGGCACATCCGCAAACTGACCTGGTTATTGCTGTACGCGAAATCCAGGCTGAAAAAGATATCAGCATCAAAACCCTGCCGTGCCGAGCGGAACAACTGAAACACCTGTCACACGACGTCATGCTGGTGCGCCTCAAACTACCGGAAACAGAACGGCTGCAATTCCTTTCCGGACAGTACGTTGAGTTTATACTCAAGGACGGTCGCCGACGGGCGTTTTCCATTGCCAATGCACCTCACCACGATGAATACCTGGAAATGCATATCCGGCACGTGCCCGGTGGCTCTTTTACCGGCCATGTTTTTGATGAAATGAGAGACCGCGCATTGTTGCGGATCGAAGGGCCACTGGGCTCTTTTTACCTTCGCGAAGATTCACAACGTCCGGTGCTGATGATGGCAGGTGGCACCGGGTTTGCCCCCCTTAAAGGGATGCTGGAGCACGCATTCTATATCGGCCTGGACAGACCCATGCACCTTTTCTGGGGGGTGCGCTCGCTACGCGACCTGTACATGGATGACATGGCGCGGGAGTGGCAGAAGCAGTTCCCGAACTTCACGTACACCCCGGTGCTATCAGAGCCTGATCAGGGTGACCAGTGGCAAGGTGCAACCGGACTGGTGCACAATGTACTGGTGAACCGTTACCCTGACCTGGGTAAATTTGATATCTATATGAGCGGCCCACCGGTGATGATTGAAGCGGCTACCCCTGCTCTCGTTGCACAGGGTGCACATCTCGACCATATGTACTCCGACGCCTTTGCATTTGCGAAAGACGTACTGGACAAAATCAAGCGGAACAGTTGATCGGAAATACGCCCGTTGTCTGTGCCGATTCGCCATCCGGCAATGCTATTCCGGAGATGCCCTGCCCCGACAGCTCCACCCCTTTTCGGTAACACTCCTTCGCTTTATCCGGCTCCCCCAGCTGCTCAAGAAGGGCACCCAGTAAACGGTACGCTTCCGCGCCTGGCTGCAGGTCAATACTGGCTTCCAGATAACTGCGCGCCTTGCCCCACAGCTGATTACGCAGGCTGATTTTTGCCAGGCTGAGCAACAGCACCGGATCCTGCGGATGCTGCTCAAGCCAACGTTCGGCCAGGGTCTGCTGCGCAGGTGCATCCGCGCTTTGCAAATCGCCATACAGGTAAACCAGGCGCTGATTCCAGTCTTTGCCGATGCGGCTGCTTAGTAGCTGTTCAGCTTGTTCATGTCCATCGATGCGAACCAGTTGCTCTATATAAACTGCCAGCAGACCTTCATCCTGCTGCACCGGGGGTGGCAGCTGCTTCCAGCCTTCCTTCAACGCCTTGAGGCCGCCGTCTGAAGAGAGCGCCAGCACCTGATCCCGGTAAACCTTTACCGCCAGCCGTTGCCACTGCTGGTCGTCCAGGACCTGGCTGTGATGCAACTCAGGCAACAGGTCACGCAGCTGTTGCCAGTCCTGTTGTTGTACATAGAGCTGCATTAACAGGCGCAATACCCGGCTGTTACGCGGTGCAGTGTTACGCAGGCTGGTGAGTATCGTTTGTGCCTGCTCCAGTTGTGATGCAGACAGCAGTATTTCCACCTGTGTTAATGCAATGGTTATTTCCGCATCCGGAAGACGTTGCCGGGCAAGCTCAAGATAAGCATCACGACGCTCATCGGCACCCGACTGAGCGGCGACACGCGCTGCAGAGAGATAGGCCTGCAATGGCGCCTGGCGTGATTTTACCACGCGCGCCAGACGGCGTTCGGCACGCTCAGTCCTACCTTCCGTGAAATCGATAACGGCTGCATTGAAAAGCCGCTGCAAACGCTGATCGTTACGCTGGCTTTCCCAACGCTGCACCCTGGCCGGCATGTGCCACAGGCCGGCCAGCAGACGCAATCCCAGATACAGCAACCCAAGCACGACAAGCAATACCAGCAACGACGTTTCGACACTGTATTTTCCATAACCCAGCAGGACATAACCGGGATCAGGTAATGCCACCAGGGCGATTGTCACTGAGAAAAGCAGTGCCAGAATTCCCAGCAGTAACCATTTCATGGTGCCGCTTCCGTGCCGGTTTCAGGTGGAGATTTTTTTATTTCCCCGGCCGGTACATCACTGGTGGAATCAGGAGCACCGGGTAATACAGATTTTTGTGCACCCAGTTTCAACTGCTGGCGCAGCAGTTTCAGGGAAGCCGAAATATCGGGTAGCTGCGGCATTATATCGATAGCAGCCAATTGCTCTACTTGTGCCCGAAATTGATCTACCTGTGCGTCTTCAGCAGAAAAATAAGCCCCCAGCCAGTCCGCGGCGGTCGTCAGCGTTGCGCGGTATTGCGCACTATCGTCACGCAACAATGCCAGGCGCGCTGCCGACAGCTGCAGACGTAAATTCTCGCGCAGGAAATACGCGTTCTCCGGCGGCAACATCGGGCTTACCGGCTTGTCATGATCACGAATCCGAACCAGACCGGACAGAGACGACCACAACAGCGCTGGTAGTTCACGCCAGTCCTGTATCGTTGTGGTACTCCCCGCAGCGGCTGCTTCAGTTTTTGCGGCCGGTT
The DNA here is from genome assembly GCA_913053655.1 of uncultured Thiogranum sp. Lineage (GTDB taxonomy): Bacteria > Pseudomonadota > Gammaproteobacteria > DSM-19610 > DSM-19610 > Thiogranum. The sequence goes on from CAJXFW010000137.1 coordinate 2,820, forward strand.
GGTAACGGCTACCCCGCACCTCCAGTTCATCGATGTGTTCCATCAGGGCGCCCAGCTTCATCGAAATACCATCGACATCCACTGGCTCAACCGCCGCCAGTGATTCAAGCGCTCTTGCAAGCTGCTCGCGCACCTTCAAAAACAGCGGGTCTGCCAGTTCCTGCAAACGGGTATCCGCCGCCTGGAGCGCCAGTTGCGCCGTTTTCAGGTCGCGCTGTAACTGCAAACGCTGATTGGCTATGCGTAGCAGGTATTCCACTTCAGCCAGGCTCCAGCCCTGTTCGCTGCGCCCGACCAAAGCCGCCAGAACACTGACACGATCCCCAACAGCTTGCTGTTGTTCAGTCAGTTTATTCAGCTTGCGATCAATCTGCCGGCGTTCGTCACGCACCGTTTGATCCACACTGTCCAGCGAGGAGCGCAGCGGCTCGATACGACTTTCCATCCTGGTCTCGGTGCCCGCCTGTTCACCAGCCAGCTGCTGCAGCGCATGCCAGGAAAAATACGCCGTGGCAACCAACCCGATAGAAAGGCCCAGCGCCAGCAGCGATAACACCAGGGATACTCTCGCGACCGGCCGCTCAGGCCGTGTTTGTTCATCCCGAGCCTGTTCAGGCTCGGCTTTCGGGTCTGTATCCGGCACGGGTACGGGCTGTGATTCGCTCATAGGAAAAACTGGCTGATTCTATTTTGAGTCTGGTTACTGCATTGTACCCGAAGGGGGAAAAGGTACTAGCTACACCGGTTATTCGCGTGCTTGCTAAAACCTCCGCCAGGCCAGCAAGGCATCCATCACTGCCGAGTCGGTCGCATTGTCCGCCACCAGCGGCGGCTTTTCGAAATCTAACCGGTTGGCGGCAGCCGCCAGCCGGTCGCTGACAACCAGCAAGGGGGTCGCCAGTAACAACGATTTGCCGTCAAATCCCAACATTTCGACCAGATTTTCCAGACTTTCGACGCTATTGACCTGTACGATATTAACCTTTCCGGTGCGCCACTTTTTCAGCACCGCGCTACTATCCAGCTGCGGGCGTATTCGCCTGTAGGCTTCAACATACTCAACCTGTGCTCCGCGCTCACGCAAGGTGCTGGCCAGCAGGTCACGACCACCACCACCACGGAAAATAACGCAGTGTTGACCATCCACCTGCTGCAAAGCCGGCAACGCCAGCAGTCCTTCGCTGTCGAAGCGGCGCTCCGGCAGCAGATCCGCCACCAGACCATAGCGCAGCAGTTCCTCGGCAGAACGTTTGCCGATGACAGCGATGCGTACTGACTTCGGCCAGGTGCGTTTTTCCAGGATTGCCGGCAGCGCCCTGTTCACCGCGTTGGCGCTGACGAAAAATGCCCAGTCAAATGTATCCAGCCGTTCGCTGAATCGCGCCACCGCCTGAGGATCTGCCGGTTCGGTGATTTCCAGCACCGGGAAGCGTAACGCCGTTCCGCCCTGCTGCTCGATCAGCTCACAAAGTGAGCCGGCCTGCGCCACGGGGCGCGTCACAAGTACACCAACCCCTTTCAGGGGAGCAGCGTCCGGTGTCACCCCGAAGCCTCACCATAGACTTCGTCCAGGATCTGTTTCGCCCCGCGTGACAGCAGGTCTGCCGCCAGTACCCGGCCCAGTTCCTCGGCATCTTCCGGCTTGCCGCTGATGACACCCTGCACCAGTTCGGTCCCGTCAGGGCGGCCTACCAGGGCCCGTAACAAAATAACGCCGTGGCTGATTTCCGAGTATCCGGCGATGGGTACCTGACACCCACCTTGCAGCGCTTCGTTGAGCGCCCGCTCGGCGACAATGCGCGTCGCTGTCTGCGCATCGTTCAGCTCGGCAACGAGTTCGGATACACGGATATCGTCATTACGCGTCTCGATACCAATAGCGCCCTGGCCAATGGCCGGCAGGAACTGCTCCGGCGGCAGAAATTCGGTTATACGCGCCTCCCACCCCATGCGCTTTATACCGGCCGCAGCCAGCATAATGGCATCGTAGTCCCCGTTATCGAGTTTGGATAAACGGGTGTTAACGTTACCGCGTAGATCCAGAATACGTAGATCCGGGCGGCGCGCGCGTAACTGGCTCTGGCGGCGCAGGCTGGAGGTGCCCACGCGGGCTCCTCGAGGCAGTTCGTCAATACTCGAACAGGTGTTGGAAATCAGTACGTCACGCGGATCTTCGCGTGGCAGAACTGCCGCCAGGCCGAGACCCTCCGGAAATTCGACCGGTACGTCCTTCATGGAATGAACCGCAAGATCGGCCCGTCCTTCCAGCATGCCCGTCTCCAGCTCCTTGACGAACAGGCCTTTGCCTCCGACCTTGGCCAATGGCGTATCGAGTATTTTATCGCCCTGGGTTGTCATAGTGAGCAGTTCGACCTCCAGTTCCGGATGCCGCGCAATCAGCGCATCACGCACATGGTTCGCCTGCCATAGTGCCAGCGGACTCTTGCGGGTAGCGATACGGAGTATGGAATCGGACATACGGTGGTCAAACCCTGGAAATTGAGCGGGGAGCATAGCGAGTGAAGCACGACAGGTGCAAGTGGATTACAACCGGCCTGATGGTAATAATGTTGGTAAATACTGCCGAACTACCCGCTGTGGGGATTCAACCGGCCGGTGACCTGGTGCTGGCCGGGCGCCAGGCTGAGCGCACCTGCGTCCCGCTATTACTCGAGTTCGCCGCTGATGACTGCAGCTACTGTGCCCTGCTTGAAAAAGAGATTCTCAATCCAACACTGCTTAACCGGGATTACGACCAGCGTGTCCTGATGCGCAAGCTGGTACTGGACCGAGGCACCCGTCTGCGCGACTTTGACGGCAAGGCCGTTTATGCAGCAGATCTGGCCGGGCGATACAGGGTTTCCGTGACGCCCACACTCCTGTTTGTCGACCGTCAGGGCCGCGAACTGGCGGAACGCATGGTCGGCGTCAGCACACTGGACTTCTACGGTGACTACCTGGATCAGGCACTGGATACCGCGCGGGAAAAATTGCGGGAGCAGACGGGGTGCCGTTGAACCTAAAAAAATCAGTTGCCCCTGCCAAGAGCGCTAAGCCGGCATACATTGCTCCAAAGGGTGGCCCGAGTTGATGGTCTGTCCCGGGATTGACCCGGAAAGCCTCCATCACTTTGTCCAAAATCCGCTGCCAGCATTGTGTTGAAGTCAACTGCGGCGCGATGGCCTTCAAGCCATTAAAGAAGTGGACCAGGCGCGTATAGGCGCCTTTGATCTTCTCGATATTGCCGTGTGGACAGGTTAACGGACAGGCGCAGCGTTGGATGGCTCTCGCTCAACTGTTTGAAATCCACCAGGGACTGCTCGATAACCTGCCGGCTGACTTCCTGAATCAAGCCGAGATTTTCCGCCATGGGAATAAAACTCGCCGGGCTGACCCAGCCGTGCTGGTCATCATGCCAGCGCGCCAGAGCCTCGATACCCGATGGCCGGTGTGTGGCGGCATCGACAATGAGCTGATAATGCGCCTGTATCCGGCCTTCCCTGACCGCCTTGCTGAAGCGGGCGGTGATATCGAAATCGTCGAAACCCAGATTGTTTTCCCGCATCTCGCTGTAGATCTGGACATTGTTTCTGCCCTGTGACTTGGCAAAGTATAATGCCTTGTCAGCCTGGGCGAGCAGGGCTTCTGCGCCGCTGGCGTCCTCGGGGTAGCTGGCGGCGCCAATGCTCAGTGTGACGGCGGCCTCGAAGCCCTTGTTTCGGAGTTCAGTTTCAAGCGCTTTCATCAGGTTAGTGGCTACCGTGCGCATGCCATTGGCGCGATCGCTCAGATCCGGCAGAAGTACAACGAACTCATCGCCGCCCCAACGCGCCAGCGTATCGCTGGAGCGCAGTTTCTGGCCGAGAATGTGGCTGACACGTACCAGCAGCTGGTCACCGCATCGTGCATGGCCATGCGCTGGATCTGGCGCTCCTGCTGGTACGCCTCGGTAATATCCCGCAGGACGCCCTTGATGCAAACCTTGGTGGAATCGTGCTGGTCAAGCATAAAGCGGCCTTCGACCCAGCATTCATCTTCTGTATTCCCTGCAAGCCGGAAACGGATATGCAGCACACGCTTCTGACCGGTCATAATGTCGTGCAGCATGCGTGTGACGACGTTAGCAGTACCAAAATCGGGCAACTGCTTCGCACGCAAGGGTACAGTTTGCAGGCCAACCGCAAGA
>CAJXFW010000138.1 GCA_913053655.1 uncultured Thiogranum sp.
AGCTCCTGACCAACCAGTGGCCCACCCCGAACCGCACGCACCGCAACCAGCTGAACACGACCACCGGCAAAATCCAGTACCTGCAGCGCTTCCGGCCGGCCAATGAGCCTTTTAATGTAATCGGTTACCAGCTGTTCCGGGCTGATGAGAACATCAATCGGCAAAGCATCCTGGGTGAACAGCTTCGGGTACTGCTGATAGGCCTGGGCACGTACCCGTGCAATCTTGATCGGCGTGTGGAACAGGGTATACGCTACCTGACAGGCGACCATGTTGGTTTCATCGCTGTTGGTAACAGCCAGAATCATATCCGCATCTTCAGCACCCGCCCGCACCAGCACCTCCGGGTGCGATGCAGACCCGACGACGGTACGAATATCGATGCGATCCTGCAAGTCACGCAGAATTTCGGCGCGATTGTCGACAACAGTAATATCGTTGGCCTCACTGGCCAGAGCCTGCGCCACCGACCAACCGACTTGTCCGGCACCGAGGATAATTATTTTCATATCAGCACCCGTCTGTTAATCGCTACCTTTCCTGAAGTCGATACCCAGACCACGCAGCTTGCGATACAGGTGGGTACGTTCCATACCAACACGCTTGGCCAGTTTTCCCACACTCCCCCCGACTTCCTGCAACTGGTGCTGAAGATAGACTTTCTCGAACTGCTCGCGCGCTTCACGCAAGGGCAGATTCAGCGGCAGGGTGGCACTGGATCGATCGGCATCACCGGTATCACTGACATTTTGCAGCACCTCCTCCACCTCGTCGACCTCAATAACCGGGCCCTGGCCCAGAATGAGCAAGCGCTGAACCAGGTTTTTCAATTCACGATTGTTTCCCGGCCAGCCGTAGTTGCGTAAACGATTCTGCGCGGCAATGGTAAATTCCCGGTAAGGCAGGTTTTCCTGAATCACAAACCTGTCCACATAGAAATTCAGCAATTCCGGTACATCTTCACTGTGTTCGCGCAGCGGCGGTATTGTCAGCGGAACGACATTCAGGTGGTAGTAGAGATCGTCACGGAAACGACCTTCCCTGACTTCCTGCTCCAGGTCTTTGGAGCTGGTCGCGATCACTCTGATATCCACCGGCACCGGCTCGGTACCGCCCATACGCAGGAAGGAATGGGTCTGAAAAACGCTCAACAGACGCACCTGGGTCTGCATATCCATATCGGAAATATTCGTCAACAACAAGGTGCCGCCATTAGCCTGCTCGAGACGGCCGTACGCAACACTGGCGCCGTCCTCGGAACCAAACAGCTCAGCCGCAGAGTGCTCGGCCGATAGGGAACCGATCGCCACTTCGACAAAAGCGTTATCCCGCAACGGACTTTGAGCGTGAATATAACGTGCCGCCACTTCCTTGCCCGCACCTGCCTCACCGCTGATCAATACCCAGGTATTGTGCTGGGCAATACGCCTGGCCTGGTCCCGCAACGCCTGCATGATTTCGCTTTTCCCCGCCGGTTCGTTAACCGGTTGTGCCTGGCGTTTCAGGCCGATGTTTTCCTGCTGCAGCTTTTCGGATTCGAGGGCACGATTGATGACCAGCAACAACTTTGCCAGGGAAATCGGCTTTTCAATAAAATCGTAGGCGCCCAGACGGGTTGCCTCGACTGCGGTCTCTACCGTCGCATGTCCGGACATAATGATAACGGGGCAGGGCAGGCTGCCGCTTTCCGACCATTCGCGCAGCAGCGTAATGCCGTCCACATCTTCCATCCAGACATCCAGCAGTATCAGGTCGGGCCGGCGCACGCGCCGCGCCTGCCGCGCTGTTTCTCCGCTTTCCGCAACGCTGACTTCGAACCCTTCATCCTCAAGGATTTCTTTCACCAGATTACGAATATCGGGCTCATCGTCTACCACCAGAATATGGCCGGAGGGCATGTTAATTCCCGTTGCTCATGGAGTCATTAAAGTTTGGTTATCGCTGAGAATCGACAGCCATTATAGGGCAACGCGCTTTACGATAAAGCATTTTGGGTTTCGGCATGAAATTGCAACTCGATACAGGCGTGATGCTGCTCGGTATTCCGGGCGCGGATCCGGCCATTGTGCTCTTCTACTATCTTTTTCACGATAGCCAGACCCAGCCCCGTGCCACGTGTCTTGGTCGTTACGTAAGGCTCGAACAGGCGCCCCAGCACCTCGTCTGAAAATCCGCTGCCATTATCCTCAAAGGTCAGGCCGGTAAACCGCTCACCGGCTTCCAGTATCCAGCGCGCCTGCACCTGTAACTCGCCTCGCGGCTGATGCCGGACCGCCTCCAGCGCATTGCGAAACAGGTTGTGCAGCAATTGCCGCAGGCGGCCTGCGTCCCCATTCAGTATTGGCGCCGGCTCAGCCAGGTGCAGGTGGATATGCAACCTGGAACCCGAGTACAGGTCCGCCACATCGCGTAGAAGCTCATACAGATCAAGCGGCTCGAGTTGCAACATGGGCGCACGTGCGTAGTCACTGAACGCATTGACCATCTCTTTCAGTGTTTCAACCTGCTGTACGATGGTACGGGTGGCACGGTCCATGATCTCGGCCTCTTTACCACTCATATCACCAAGATACCTGCGGCGCAGCCGTTCCGCCGACAGCTGAATCGGCGTCAGCGGATTCTTTATCTCGTGTGCCAGGCGCCGGGCAACATCGCCCCAGGCCGCATCACGCTGGGCCCGGATCAGGTCCGTGACATCGTCAAATACCAGCACCTGGCCACCACTCAGGTCCTCGTTAACGGGCAGTGCAGTACTCCTGCACAAAAGCACCCTGCGACCGGCGCTGTCGGCCAGTTCAATCTGCTCCTGCCAGTCCGGTAACTGTTCGTCAATCAGCCTTTGTACCAGCGAGAATAACGGCTCAAGAAACACGTAGCGCTGCGCAATACTGTCCAGCGTATGGCCGAGCTGGTCACTAAGATCGATACCGAGAATATGGCACGCCGCCCCGTTCACCGTTCGCAATTCACCGCGCGCACTGATACTCAATACCCCCGACGACAGGCTGCCCAACACCGTTTCCAGGTAGGCGCGCTGCCCTTCAACTTCGTGCTGACTGCTGCGTGCCTGGTCGCGGGCTTTCGATAAACGACGCGTCATATCGTTGAACAGGCGTACCAGAAAGCCGAGTTCGTCCTCGCTGGTGACCGGAAGACGCTGACTGTAATCGCCTTCCGCGACGGCGCGCGTACCCTCCGCCAGGATACCTATAGGCTCAACCAGGCGCCGCGCCGAGAAGAATGCTGCCCAAACAGCCGACAGCAGGCTTAACACCAATACCAGCGACAAGGTTAAAATATAACTGTATTTGAGCGGCTTGCGCAGATAGGCCAGCTTCCGGTAACGCGCTACCTGGTTTTCAACATTGTCCGCCAGTTTACTCAGCCGCTCCGGTATCCGGTACAGGGCCTGAAGCCTCAACGGCTCCGCCCCGGGCTTTGACACCAGTACCGGCACCACCGCACGCACGTACAAACCGGCATCGCCTATCGGATCAAGCCCTATATAGGAACGCCCTTGCGCAAGCGACATCAGCGCGTGCCCACCAGGTCGGGTCGGTATAATCTTGGTACCCTCGGCACTGCTGGACGCGACGATGCGATTATCGAGACCGAATACGCTAAGCTCGGCCGCTCCGCTCCGTACACGCAAATCATAGAGACCGATCGGGATCAGCGCCGGCGTTATGTCGGCCACTTCTTTAGCAATCTTTTCTGTGACTTTCAGAAGATCGTTCAACCGGACATCCAGTGATCCACGGCTAAGCTCGAGCGCATCGTCCAGCGCTTCTTCGACCTGTACATCAAACCAGGAATCGATGCCACGCTGCAAAAACTGCAGGGAAAAGTAATACACAATGGAGATGGGCACGACGGCCAGGATGACAAAGGTCAGCACCAGTCGCGAAGTCAGCCTGGCGCCCGGCGCACGCGCCCGGTATTGAGAGACAAGCCAGTACAGGTTGCTGCCGATCAGGCCGATAAGCACCACCAGACCCAGCGTGTTCAGCAACAGCAGCCAGGAATACAGCTGGCCAAAACGCTCGGAATTATGGGTTGCATCACTCATCAGCGACAGTGACACCAGCAGAATACCGAACAATATCAGCATCGGCCATATGCCCAGCCTGGAGCGCCTTACGGCTGTAACGGCCATTGCTTCCAGTTGCCTTTCAGGCTCCATGCCGAGCCCAGATAGGCCCATAAGCGGACCGGCGTAGGCAAGGCCTCTACATCGATACTGGCGCGCATGCGTACCACATACTTCTGTTTCGGTTCGAGCAGCTTGGCGTCGATCAAAGGCAGGTCGTACACGTTGCCTATGTATTCCAGTGCATCATTCATAGTACGAAAACTATACTGCGCCCCGGAACTGAAATTCCGCACCAGATAGTAACGGCTCAAGGCACGATATTGCAGCTTGAAGCGTTGGCGAAGCTCCGCCACCAGACCGGACCATAGCCATGGCCGCTCATGGAGCACTTCAACCTGCAATTCTATAAGCAGCGGCACACCGTTATGCAGCGCATCGTACAAGGTCTCATTGAAATCAAAATCAACGTGAGCACCCAGTCGATAGACACCGTCCACCAGCAGCGTGCGGGTATTGGATATGGTCGTTTCGCGCGCAGACAAGGGTGTAGCCAGAAGGCAGAGCGCCAGCAATAGCCACACAACCCTGCATCGCATGTTATGGGTATGGAGCGTATCCATTGTCGTTTTAGGGTATACCGTCACAGGCTGTGTTTTTCAGTTCTTGATCAAACACGCAAAATAAAATCCGTCCATATCATGTTCCCCGGGCAACAACTGGCGACCCACTGGCAGTACTTTACCCCAGTCTGCCTGCAATGGAAGCTCGCCGGCATCGGCATGCCGATCCAGAAAACCCCGCAGATTGTCGCTATTTTCCTGGCAAAACACCGAACAGCTTACGTACAGCAGCATACCGCCAGACGCCAGCAAGGGCCATAAAGCTTCCAGCAGACGTTGTTGTTGCTGCGACAGGCTGCGCACATCTGCAGATCTGCGCAGCCGCTTGATATCAGGATGGCGGCGCGCTATGCCACTGGCGGAGCAGGGCGCATCCAGCAAGATCCTGTCAAAAGGTTTGCCGTCCCACCAGGACTGCGGATCAGCGGCATCAACGGCCGCCAGATCGGCATCCAGTTGCAGGCGTTGCAGGTTTTCCCGCACCTTCCGCAGACGATGCTCCTCGATGTCAATCGCCAGCAGGCACTCCAGTTGCGGCTCAGCTTCAAGTATATGCCCGGTTTTGCCCCCCGGTGCCGCACAGGCATCCAGTACGCGTTGCCCGGCCTGCAAATCCAGCAGCGAGGCACACATCTGTGCGGCTCCATCCTGCACCGATACCCGGCCGTCGCGAAACCCGGGCAAGTTGTCGACGGCGACCGGCTCATCCAGCCGGATAGCCGACCCCGGGAATGACAGCGGCTGTGCTTCGATACCCGCTGACCGCAACTGTTGCAGATACTCATCACGCTCCACCTGCAGCAGGTTTACCCGCAATACCATCGGCGGACGTTGATTCCCGGCGTCCAGAATCTGCTGCCAGTTGTCCGGCCAGTCCTGCTGCAGGCGCTCAATCCACCAGTCCGGATGCGACCAGCGTGCGGTGGCTGACGCCTCAATAGTCTCGAGCAGTGCAGAAGACTGACGCTGGGCGTTACGTAATACACCATTTACCATGCCTGCCGCCCAGTTCTTGCCCAGCTGGCGCACAACCTCCACGGTTTCACTCACGGCCGCATGCGCCGGTATTTCGAGAATCAGCAACTGGTATAGCCCGACCAGCAGCAATGCGTGCAGATCACGGTCTTTTTTCTTCAGCGGCTTGCGTAGCAATAGCGCCAGCAACGCCTCCAGGCGATAGCTCCAGCGCAGGGTTCCAAAAACCAGTTCCTGTGTCAGGGCCCGCTGGCGCGGGTCATCCAGCGTGGCGAGCTGCGGCCCCAGCATGCCGGCCAGCGACTGACCCTGGTCAAGCACTCTGTGCACGAGTAACGCTGCAATTTTGCGGGGATGGCTGGACACGCTTGTCAGTGGCTACCCAAACACCACACCGTTAACATCCCGGGCATTCAGGAAATCCGCCGCACTGAGCCGCCGGGCGCCGGGCATCTGGATTTCCAGCAAGCGCAGGCAACCCGTCCCGCAGGCAACATCGATACCTTGTTTACCGGCGGCCACCACTTGCCCCGGTGCACCGGATCCATCAATGGCGCTGGCGTCCCAGATGCGTAGTACCTTGTCACCATATCCGGTCTGCGCCACCGGCCAGGGATTAAAAGCCCGCACCTGGCGTTCCAGATACGCAGCATCCTGCTGCCAGTCTATGACCGCTTCGCGTTTATCCAGCTTACTGGCATACGTCACCAGGGCTTCGTCCTGGATATGCGCTTCCAGCTTACCCTGTTCGAGATCATCCAGGTGCCTGGCCAGAAGTTCAGCAGCCAGCCGGCTCAGGCGATCGTGCAACGCACCTCCGGTATCGCCACGGGTGAGCTCGGTTCTGACTTCGGCCAGCACCGGCCCTGAATCCAGGCCCGCCTCCATTTGCATCAGACAGACTCCCGATTCGCGGTCGCCGGCCAGGATGGCACGTTGAATGGGTGCCGCCCCGCGCCAACGTGGCAATAGCGAAGCATGCAGATTTACGCAGCCCCTGCCGGGCACATCGAGTACCGCCTGCGGCAGTATCAGGCCGTAGGCAACAACCACCATCAAATCGGGCTTGAGATCGGCCAGTTCCTGCTGTGCATCGGCAGACTTGAGTGTGGAAGGCTGAAATACCGGCACGGTCTGTTGCAGGGCGAGTTGTTTGACCGGGCCAGGGGCGCGCTTGCGACCACGACCTGCTGGGCGGTCAGGCTGGCTGTAAACCCCGACCAGCGTATGTCTGCTGTCCAGCAGGGCCTGAAGAACGGGTACTGAAAAATCGGGAGTACCCGCAAAGACAACACGCATCGTCACCCTGAAACC
>CAJXFW010000139.1 GCA_913053655.1 uncultured Thiogranum sp.
CCGCAATTCTGGGAACCTGATGAGCGCAGATTTCTTGCTGAATACATGCAATCAACAGGCAGCGATGTATTTTCGTTCGTCGATGTCGGCGCCAATGTCGGCCTTTACAGTCTGTACGTGCGGGCTGTTACGCAACGCTCAGGTATCTCTTCGAAAATCTGTGCAGTTGAACCGGAGCCTGTGGTGCGTAAGCGTCTGGAATTCAATCTCGCTGCCTCCGGTGCCGACGATATCGATGTTCTACCATGGGCCGCTGTCGATGAAGAAGGCACTTTTCAATTATCGGTAGACGAAAATAATCGTGGTGAAAACTGCGTCGATGGACAGGCTAACGATCGTGCTACCGTTTCAGTAGAGGGTCACAGGCTGATCGATATCTTTGATGCAGCCGGGATAAATCAGCCGCATGCGATGAAAATCGACATCGAAGGTGCCGAGTACTCCGCCATACGCGCACTGCTTGATAACGAACCTCGCCGGCACTGGCCGAGGCTGATTCTCGTCGAGACATTTCACGAAGATCCCGCTTGCCCGGTCACCGAACTCTGTTTGAAGGCGGGCTATCAAATCAGGCTCACTACCAAACTTAATGTCATTCTGACTTTATAAAAGCATCAGGGCCGCCGCATAATCTTTTTATTTGGCACCGATGCGCTTCGGTGCTTTAATAGCGGGGCTTATCACCGGTACGCGCCAGGAGCAATCAATGAACAACCAGAGTCCACAGATAAAAGACGACCCCCTGTACCGCTTGCTGCGCGAAGGCGATGTGGAGGAATTCAATACCCGCCGGGCAGGTGGCGAGGCGTGTGATCTTCGCGGTTGCGATTTCCGCACCCTGGACCTGCGCCAACTGAACGCCAAAGGGCTGGATCTGCGCGACTGCTACTTCCGGCAAACGGATTTACGTGGCGTCGATCTGTCGGAGGCCAATCTGGAAGGTGCCAGCATCAATGCCGCAAAAATCTCCGGCGCCTATTTCCCGCATACGCTGACGGCGGAAGAACTCACGCTATCGCTGACGCACGGCACCCGTATGCGTTATTCGACGCGCTGAGCAGGTTCCAGCAACTCCAGGTAACTGGCGTACCAGAACACGGAATCTCCCTGGTAAAGGCGAACCTCGTTCAGGTGTGCTTTTACCTTCTTCTGGATATCGGCATCATTCCGCAAACCTTCGTGTAACTGACTCAGGCGGGTAATGGTGGCCGTTGCCGACGGCAGGGGACTGTCATCCAGCGCAACACGGCCGCCCAACATGGGAATCAGGGGCGTATCGGACTGAACCCAGCGCCCGTTTTTAAAGTAGCGTTGCCAGGCGGTGCGCAGCAGTTTGCCAACCAGTGCCTGGTAGTCTTTCTTGCGGGCGGGTTTCTGGCGGCTCCAGTCCCACAGTCCCTGTGCAACCAGTGCGTAATCCTCAAGTGTGCCCTGGGCCATCACCTGGTTGCCGTCGCGAGCGCGTATCAGTACCTTGCCGTCCCACAATTTATTTACGATGTATGCGGCGAGCTGATCCGCCTGCTTGCCGTACTGCTCGCCTGCTGTCGCTGCATAACCCGCCGCCAGCGCACTCAGTGCCAGTCCGTTCCAGGCGGCGAGGCCCTTGTCGTCCGGTAACAGGGTGCGGCCGGCACGGGCCATGAGTAATTTCTCCCGCGCGGAGGCCAGCACCTGCTCAAGCCGTGTTTCGCTCCAGCCCAGTTGCCTGGCAATAGCAGGGGGGTCATCCTGCCAGCGCGGCAGACGGCCATACTCCGAATGCGTGTCCTGCTCGTCAAACCAGGCGGCTTTGACGGCTTTTAACTGCTCCGTATTCAGCAGTTTTTCCAGCGTTGCATCATCCCAGAGGTAATAAAATCCTTCCCGACCCTGATCGTCGACCGCAGAAAAGCTGCCTATGAAGTAGCCTTCATCGCGCCACATCTCACGCAGCATAAAGTCCAGGGTACTCAACCCGATTTGCCGGTACCGGCTGGACTTAAACTGCTTTGCAGACTGTAGATAGAGCACTGCCAGCTGGGCATTGTCGTAGAGCATTTTCTCGTAATGCGGAATCTGCCAGGCCGGGTCGGTCACATAGCGAAAGAAACCGCCGCCGAGCTCATCGTGCATGCCCTGGCTCGCCATACGGTCCAGGGTCAAGCGGATGAATTCATCCTGCGATTTGTCATTGAGGTGTTCGCGCATCCATAGCAGCGCCTGTAACTGGGACACCATGGGGAACTTGGTCTGTTGCCCGAACCCACCCGCCAGCTCGTCCCTGATCTGATTGGTTTGCATCCGCATGGTATGCGCGGCCGAGATTCCGGCCGGCTTCTTCGCTGGCGTTCCCTTGCGCATCTTCTGCCACTCCGCGACGCCTTGCCGTGCCATGTCCCGCAAATGATCGGCATCACTGGCCCAGCGTTTATGGAGATTATCGAGAATGGCGAGAAACTGTTCCTTCGGAACGTAGGTCATGCCGACAATGGGGTAACCTTCCGGTGTCAAAAACACATTCAGCGGCCAACCTGCATTACCGCGTGTCAGCTGCACAAACTCGATCAGGTGGGCATCCAGCGCGGGATTCAGTTCGCGGTCAACCTTGACGGGAACGAAATATTCGTTGAGCATTTTTGCCAGTGCCGGATCGCGGTAACTCTCGCGCTGCATAACGTGACACCAGTGGCAGGAGAAATAGCCGATGGAAACCAGCAATGGCCGGTTCAACGCGCGGGCTTTTTCCAGGGTTTCACGGCTCCAGACCTGCCAGTGCACCGGATCGTCGCCGTGCATGGCAAGATACGGGGAAGGGTGGTCATGCAACTGGTTCTGTAACACCGGGACGGCTGACGCGCTGCCTGCTGCACCCAGAACCAGACTGATAACAAATACCCTGACTATTGCAGGTATCATACGCATCACTCCGGCTTCCGATCTTCTTCTTCCGTGTCCATGCGATCCAGCTCCGTTTCCATCTCATCATCGGTTGGAGGCTCGTACTCCCCGTGACCGGAATCGTTGCTGTCTTCCTCATCTTTTTTGGGGGCAAAACGTTCGCCCATGAACACGCCTATTTCAAACAGTAGCCACATGGGTATCGCCAGCAGCGTCTGGGAAATGATGTCCGGCGGCGTCAGCAACATGCCGATCACGAACACTCCGACGACGACGTACGGACGTTTTTCGCGCAGCGTCTGCGGCTTCACTGCACCGGTCCACACTAACAGCACGACCGCAACCGGTATTTCGAAAGCGACACCAAAAGCGAAAAACAGCGTCAGCACAAAGTCGAGATAACGGCTGATGTCGGTCATCACCTCGACGCCCTGCGGGGCAGTGCTGGTCAAGAATCCGAATACCAGCGGAAACACTGCGAAATAGGCAAACGCGGCACCAAGATAGAACAGTGCTGTACTCGATATCAGCAACGGCAGGGTGCGCTTGCGTTCGTGCTGGTACAGGCCGGGCGCTATAAAAGCCCAGAACTGGTAAAGAATCATCGGCATGGCGATAAAAATCGACAACACCATCGCCAGCTTGAAGGGGGTAAAGAAGGGTGAGGCGACATCGATTGCCACCATGGAACTGCCTTCCGGCAGGTGTGACATCAACGGACCGGCCAGTTGCGTGAACAGCCAGTTGGCAAATGGCACCAGGCCCAGAAAGATCACTATGACGACCAGCACCACACGTAGCAGGCGGTCACGCAGTTCTACCAGATGAGAGATAAAAGGTTGTTCATCGCCCTCGTCCGGTTCCTGATTATTATCCGCTTGCGTCATTCGACTTCTGTGTCACTGCCTTGTTTTCTTCTGCCGGTGATGACTCGGTAACGGATTTATCGGCGCTTTGGATCGTCTGTTTGGTCTCTTCGATAACGTCGTACAGCCCGGGCGATTGCGCCTGTTTGGCAAGCGCCTTTTTCAATTCGTCGGCGGCGATTTCGCGATCGATATCAGCTTTGACGCCGGACACAAAACGACGTGCCCGGCCCAGCCACAAACCGGTAGTACGCGCCACGCGCGGCAAACGCTCCGGCCCTATGACCAACAGGGCTACCACACCAATAACCGCCAGTTCCCAAAAACCGATGTCGAACATCGCCAATCACCCTGGAGGAGGTACTAGACCTTGTCCTGTTTTTTGGAGGTAACTTCGCCTTCAATGACGTTGCCGTTTCCCTTGTCTTCGAGCTTGCCGTCACCGCCTTTGGCACCGTCCTCTTCTTTCATGGCTTGCCGGAAGCCCTTGATCGCGCCGCCCAGATCGCCGCCTACGTTACGCAGCCGCTTGGCGCCGAATAACACCAGGACGATAGCGAGAACAATCAACAGTTGCCAGATACTGATACCCATAGTTTTCTCCAAATACTTTACGAATCTTTGCGCGCCGCCTTCTCTTCAAGACCCGACAGGCCGAAGCGGCGTTCCAGTTCTTTCATTATCCTGTCGGGGTCCACGCCCTGGTGGACCAGCAATACCAGCGTATGGAACCACAAGTCTGCGGTCTCATAAACCAGCTGGTCGGTATCACCGCCCTTGGCGGCAATCACTGTTTCAGTGGCTTCCTCACCGACCTTCTTGAGAATCGCGTCCAGCCCCTTGTGGTACAGGCCGGCAACATAGGACGAAGCCGGGTCAGCCTGTTTGCGCTGCTCCAGCACCTGCGTGAGCCGGCGGAGAATCTGGTCCGACATTCTACCTTTTCCCATACATTTCGGAGGGATCCTTTAATACCGGCTCAACGGTCTGCCACCGGCCATTTTCCAGCCGCTGGAAAAAACAGCTGCGCCTACCTGTATGACAGGCGATACCGCCCATTTGTTCGATTTGCAGGACGATTACATCATTATCGCAATCCAGGCGGATTTCCTTAACTTTTTGCTGGTTGCCCGATTCTTCACCCTTGTGCCAGAGCTTCCGGCGCGAGCGCGACCAGTAGACCGCGTGATCGCCTTCCCCTGTCAATTGCAAGGCTTCCCGGTTCATCCAGGCGACCATCAATACCCGGCCATCCCCGGCATCCTGGGCAATGACGGGCACCAGGCCGTCTTCATTCCATTTGACGGCATCGAGCCAGGCGTCGCTCATAGCCGCACTTCTATACCGCGCTGCGCCATGTGCTGCTTGGCCTCGGCGATGCTGTATTCACCGAAATGGAAAATACTGGCGGCCAACACGGCATCCGCTTCACCCTCCAGCACACCCTCGGCCAGGTGCTCCAGGTTGCCTACACCACCGGAGGCAATCAAAGGCACATCGATAGCTTCGCTGACGGTACGTGTCAATGCCAGGTCGAAACCGTTTTTTGTGCCGTCGCGATCCATACTGGTAAGCAGGATCTCTCCGGCACCGTAGTCGACCATTTTTTCAGCCCACTCGACGGCATCGATACCGGTCGGCTTGCGACCACCGTGAGTGAATATTTCCCAGCGTGGCGGCGTGTTGTCCGAACCCGCATCAACCTGCTTGGCATCGATGGCAACCACAATACACTGGGAACCGAACCGGTCTGCGGCTTCGCGCACAAATTCCGGGTTGGATACCGCCGCGGTATTGATTCCGACCTTGTCTGCGCCGGCATTCAGCATACGGCGAATATCGGCGAGCTCGCGGATACCACCACCGACGGTGAGCGGGATAAACACCTCCCCGGCCACCTGTTCGACCACCTGCACCAGGGTTTCACGCTGCTCATGGCTGGCGGTAATATCCAGAAAGGTCAGTTCGTCAGCCCCCTCCTGGTCGTAACGCCGTGCAATTTCGACCGGATCCCCGGCATCGCGGATATCGACAAACTGCACGCCCTTTACGACGCGGCCGGCATCGACATCCAGACAGGGAATAATACGCTTCGCCAGCGACATGGTATCAGCCGTCGACCAGCCTTTGGGCTTCGGCGAGGTCAATAGTGCCTTCATACAAGGCTCGGCCGATGATGGTACCTATGATGCCCTCGTCCTCCACGTCCTGTAGTGCCCTGATGTCGTCCAGCTTGCTGATGCCCCCGGAGGCTATAACCGGGATGCTGATCTCGCTGGCGAGTTTTGCGGTCGCCTCGACATTGACGCCCTGCATCATGCCGTCCCGGCTGATGTCGGTATAGATGATTGCATTCACCCCGTCGCGTTCGAAATGCCTTGCCATGTCGATAACATCATGATGGGAGAGCTTGGACCAGCCATCGATGGCCACCTTGCCGTCTTTTGCATCCAGGCCAACGATAATGTGCCCCGGAAACTCCATACACAGGTCATTTATGAAGTGCGGCGCACTCACTGCCTTGGTGCCGATAATGACGTACTGGACGCCGGCGTCGAGATACAGCTGCACGGTATCCTCGTCACGAATGCCGCCACCAACCTGAATCGGCACGTCGGGAAAAGCTTCGGCGATACGGTGGATCACGTCAGCATTCATGGGTTTCCCGACAAATGCACCGTTCAGGTCAATCAGGTGCAGGCGGACTGCACCCGCATCCACCCAGCGTTGCGCCATCGCCAGCGGATCGTCTGAAAAAACGGTTTCGTCTTCCATGCGTCCCTGGCGCAGGCGCACACATTTCCCGTCCTTCAGGTCGATGGCAGGAATAAGCAACATGCTTGCATCCTCATTTCGTAGTTCCTGTTTCCGTGTTCAACACCGGCCGTCCCAACGGCTGAAATTACGTAGCAACGCCAGTCCGGCGCGCTGGCTTTTTTCCGGATGAAACTGTACCGCAAACAGATTTTCGCGGGCCAGCGCACAGCAGAACTCAAGCCCATAATCGGTAGTCGCCACCTGCAAGTCCTGCCCGGCGGGCGCTGTGTAATAACTGTGTACAAAGTAAAAGCGGCTGTCCTGTGCTATCCCGTCCCACAATGGGTGGGGTTTCTGGTGAACCTGGTTCCAGCCCATGTGGGGCACCTTCAATTTGCTACCCTCAGCGCCCGACATACCCTCCGGGAAACGCCG
>CAJXFW010000140.1 GCA_913053655.1 uncultured Thiogranum sp.
TGTGTGTATTACTTATTTGTGTGCAACGTCGATCTTGTCAACCGTATCGAATTCAAACTTGATTTCCTTCCAGGTTTCCATTGCTGCTGCCAGCTCAGGGCTGTGCCTGGCTGCTGCCGTCAGGATATCCTTGCCTTCTTTCTCAAGTTCACGACCCATGTTGCGTGCTTCTACACACGCTTCAACTGCGACACGGTTAGCCGCCGCGCCTGCCGCGTTACCCCAGGGATGCCCCAGCGTGCCGCCACCAAACTGCAACACCGAGTCATCACCAAAGATGTTAACCAGCGCAGGCATGTGCCATACGTGAATACCGCCGGAAGCAACCGGGAATACGCCGGGCATAGCGCCCCAGTCCTGGTCGAAGAATATGCCGCGTGTGCGATCTTCCTTGATATACGAATCACGCATAATATCGATCCAGCCCAGAGTCGCATCACGATCACCTTCCAGCTTACCCACGACCGTACCGGAATGCAGGTGGTCGCCACCTGACAGACGCAGAATTTTGGCTAACACGCGGAAGTGGATACCGTGGTGCGGGTTGCGATCGAGCACTGCATGCATGGCCCGATGGATATGCAGCAACATACCGTTGTCCTGGCACCATTGTGCCAGCTGGGTGTTTGCTGACCAGCCGCCGGTGATGTAATCGTGCATGATGATCGGAGCGCCAAGTTCTTTTGCATACTCGGCGCGCTTCATCATTTCATCAGAAGTTGCCGACGTCACGTTCAGGTAATGCCCTTTACGCTCACCGGTTTCAGCTTCGGCTTTATGAATGGCTTCCATCACGAAATCAAAGCGGGCTCTCCAGCGCATGAACGGCTGTGAGTTAACATTTTCATCATCCTTGGTGAAGTCGAGACCACCGCGCAGCCCTTCATAGCAGGCACGACCGTAGTTCTTGGCGGACAGGCCCAGCTTGGGCTTGATGGTACAACCCAGCATAGGACGACCGTATTTATTGAGAATGTCACGCTCCAGCTGAATGCCCTGGGGCGGACCGTTACAGGTCATCACGTAGGCGATAGGGAAACGGATATCTTCCAGACGCAGGGCGCGCAGTGCTTTAAATCCAAACACATTGCCGACCAGTGAAGTCATTACGTTGACGACAGAACCTTCTTCGAACAGATCAATCGGGTAAGCAACAAATGCATAGAAGCACGTATCATCGCCCGGCACGTCCTCGATCGCGTAAGCACGACCCTTGTAGTAGTCCAGATCAGTCAACAGATCGGTCCACACCGTTGTCCAGGTACCGGTTGAGGATTCCGCTGCAACCGCTGCAGCGATTTCTTCGCGCGGCACGCCATCTTGTGGTGTCACCTTGAAACACGCCAGAATATCCGTCTCTTTCGGCGTGTAATCCGGCATCCAGTACGTTTCGCGGTAGTCTTTTACACCCGCGTCATAGGTTTTAGCCATCGTGTTCTCCAGTGATTCAATGAATGATTTATGGCGCGGCAGCAACCGCGTGGTGGACATTATTCGGAGTTGGATGTATAAATTGAAATCAATAGTTTCTATTTTATATATAGAGATAACTCTATGTCTTATTCGACCGCTGAAAACCTCATCCGCCATGTCACCCTGCGCCAGTTGCAGATCTTTGAAGCTGTGGTTCGCCTCGGTGGCTACACGCGTGCGGCCGAGATACTGCACCTGACCCAACCCACTGTTTCCATGCAGGTTAAAAAGCTCAGCGAGACGATTGGATACCCTCTTCTTGAGAAGATGGGTAAGCGTATTCATACCACTGCAGTCGGAGACGAAGTCTATGCTTCAGCCCAAAACGTGCTTGGCAGTATGGTTTCACTGGGTGAATCGGCAGCGGCGCTGGAAGGCGTGGTCAAGGGGCCATTGCGCATTGCTGTCATCACCACCGCCAAGTATTTTATGCCCCACCTGTTGGGGGCTTTTATCACGCTGCATCCCGAGGTGAAGCCCATGTTGAAAGTGACTAACCGCTCCCGGGTGCTGGAACGCCTGAAGTCCAACGAAGATGATTTGTTGATCATGGGACAGGTGCCGGTCGGACTTGATGTGGAAGCTCACCCGTTTGTTGATAACGAGCTGGTGGTCGTCGCCAGTACCCGTCACCCGCTCACACAATGCTCATCAGTTTCACTACAGCAGTTGAGCGAAGAACGCTTTCTGGTCCGCGAAGCAGGCTCTGGAACGCGTCTGGCTGTGGATCGTGTGTTTGCCGAACAGGACCTCGAGGTCACGCCCTACATGGAACTGGGTAGCAGTGAAGCCATTAAACAGGCTGTTATGGCAGGACTGGGGATATCGGTTTTATCACGGCACAATCTGCGGCTGGAGCTTGCCGGCAATCACATTGCTATACTGGATGTACAAGGATTCCCGCTATTCTATCGTTGGTATGCTGTGCACCTGAAAGGTAAAAAGCTGTCGCTGGTAAGCCGTACTTTTCTGAACTTTTTACTGCAACAGGGCAAGGACATGTTGCAGCATGTCCCGGAAGGACCACCAGGTGGCGATCCGGTGAAGTCATGAATGCTGCGAACGCTATCTTCCCATCCTTGAAGGGAGAACCCGAATTCCGGCAGAAATAGCTGCTCCATTCATTCTATTTCTGATCACACGTTCTGTTGATAGTAGCATTTATAATGTAGTACCTTCATCCTGACACTGGCGCGCGGGATCTGGAACGAACGGTTCGGTTACGGGCTACCGGAGGTTGATGAGTTCCATAGCAATAATGAAGGCCTGCCTTATGCGGTTATACCGGCGTTTTTCACTCCCGAACAAACAGAGCCTGCAACAATGGCGCGGGTTTCTGCTGGACCAGCTGCCTTTCGATTTACTTGAGACCAATCCGCCGCAACGCTACCACGTGCACTACTTCGACAGTTTCGACTGGCGTTGTTACCGGGCAGGAGAAACACTCGAATGGCATGACAGGGGCGATATGCCCTGCTTGCGCCTCCGGTCGCGTTCTGATGAATCAGTTATTGCCAACATGCTTCTTGATCACCCGCCTCCCGCATTCCCGGCAGCCCTCCCGCGCGGTCGCCTGAGAAAACGGCTGCGCAAACGTTTCGGTTTGCGTGCCATGCTACCGGTGACAGTCATTGATGTGCACAGTCAATACCTGGGGATAGCCGGTAAAAAACCGGAACCGCACGTCTTATTGATACTCTCGCAATATCGTATTCACGAACCCGGAAATGAGGCAGCGATTCTGCACAGGGAAGTCAGGATTGAAGCTGCGCCGCAACATGCAAACAAGGCGCATAAGCTGGCCGCACACATCCAGAAAACTTTTTCTCTGAATGGTGACAAACAGTCACTGCTGGATATTGCACTTGCCAGACTTGGAAAAACGGCAGCCGGTTACTCGAGCAAGCTTGATCTCCTCCTGCAAGCCGGGCTGCGCGCAGATGCCGCCATGCGAAAAATATTGCTGGTCCTCCTGGATACCATGGAAATTAATGAAGAGGGCACCATCGGTGATCTGGATACCGATTTCCTGCATGATTTCAGGGTCGCCGTGCGGCGTACCCGGACTGCCCTTACGCAGATGAAATCAGTCATGGCGCCGCACACCCTGGACCGTTTCATCGAGGAATTCGCCTGGCTTGGCAACGTCACCACGCTGACGCGCGACCTGGATATCTACCTGCTGAAATTCGATAAACTTAAAAAATCATTGCCCGAAAATCTGCGCGATGACCTGGAACCCCTCCGGGAGTATCTCGAAATCCGGCAACGGCAGGAACAGGCCGGTCTCGCCAATACATTGAGATCGGCCGCCTATCGGAAGATCAAGGAACAATGGCGTCAATTCCTTACCACTGAATTACCGCGCACCCCATCCGGCGTGGATGCTGCGAAACCGATCAGCGATGTCGCCCGCAGGAAAACCTGGCGGATGTACAGGCGTGTGCTCCGCCAGGGTGGTACCATCACGACCTCATCATCGGCAACGGATCTGCACGAACTGCGCAAGTCCTGCAAGAAACTTCGCTACCTGATGGAATTTTTTCAAAGTCTGTATCCGTCGAAAAAAATCCGCAAGCTGATTCGTGAATTAAAAACCCTGCAGGATCACCTTGGCGATTTTCAGGATCTTCAAGTGCAAATTCATACCCTCTCCGTTTTTAGCGAAAAGATAAACCGGACAGAATCAATGCAAGCACAAACCCGGCTGGCCAACGATGCCTTGCTCGCTACATTGCAGGACTCCGCAACCGGCGTCAGAAGTGAGTTTGAATTGTGTTTTGAGCGCTTTTGCCGCAAGCTGAATCGACGGCAATTCCGGCGGCTCTTTCACCCCGCAGACAAGCGGGAGATGAATGTAACAGAAACATGAGTCCTGCTCCTGCCCGTACTTTCGACATTTGCACAGTGTATAATCAGGCCCCAATGGACACTAACCCGCTCAACATTCAACCTGTCGATGACTGTGCAGAAGCACATGACGATACGCCTGCCGGATTTCCAGACCATGCGGCCCGGCCGGACCTGAGCGACCCGGGTTTTTATCTCAACCGCGAACTCACCTGGCTGAGCTTCAACCAACGCGTGCTTCACGAAGCTGAAGACAGCCGGAATCCGCTTCTGGAGCGCCTGAAATTTCTGGCTATCGTCGGCTCCAATCTTGACGAATTCTTCATGAAACGTATTGGCGGGTTGAAACGGCAAGTCGGTGCCGGCGTGACCAGCCTGACGGTCGATGGCCGTAGCCCCAGACAACAGATCGAGGAATGTTGCCAGCAAGTCAGGGAACAGGAACTGCGGCAGCGCCAGATCCTTCACCAGATCCTGGATGAACTTCGCGATCACAACATCAGACTGCTCGACTACACGGAGCTGGATCAGGAAGATATGGCCTGGCTGCGCAAACATTACCAGGAAAATATCTATCCCCTGCTTACGCCCCAGACGATCGACCCCGCACACCCGTTCCCCTTCATTTCCAACCTGTCCCTCAACCTGCTGGCCAGGTGTCGTGTCCCGGGTGATGAGGACAATAGCTCGCTGACACGTATCAAGATCCCGGTCGGTGCCAACGTACCCCGTTTCATACAGTTGCCGGAGCGCAATCATTTTGTTGCCCTGGAAGATATCGTGAATCACAATCTCGACCTGCTGCTTCCGAATATGGAAATTATCAGCAGTTACATGTTCCACCTGACGCGTAATGCCAATACCGAACACGATGAAGAGGAAGCCGATGACCTGCTGTCGATGATCGAGTCAGAACTTCGTGAACGGCGTTTTGCCCCCATTGTCAGACTGCAAATTCAGGGTGATATGGATGAAATCAGCCGTGGCATGCTGGCGGCCGAGTTCGAGCTCAACGAGGCCGAAGACGTATTCAGTGCCGAGGGAGACATGCTCGCGATGCGCGATCTGTTGCAGCTTTGTTCGATCGACATTCCTGCCTTACATGACATACCACACCACCCGGTCGACCACCCCATGCTGCAAGCTGACCGGAATATCTTTCATCTCATCCGGGAACTGGGTCCGTTTCTGTTGCAAACGCCGTATGAATCCTTTGCCACATCAGTAGAACGGTTTCTCAAGGAAGCGAGCCAGGATCCCAAGGTCCGGGCGATCAAAATAACACTGTATCGCACCTCCAGCGACAGCAAGGTCGTTGACTACCTGATCAGGGCTGCACGCAATGGCAAGCAGGTCGCCGTGGTGCTCGAACTCAAGGCCCGCTTCGATGAAGCTGCCAACATCCGCTGGGCGGCAAGGATGGAAGAAGCCGGCATTCATGTGACCTACGGCGTGCTTGGCCTGAAAACACACTCAAAGATTATCCTGGTAGTACGCAATGACTATAACGGTCTTAAACGCTATCTGCACATTGGTACCGGAAACTATCACGCAGGCACTGCACGGCTTTATTCCGACCTGGGGATATTGACCAATGATGAGGATACAGGCCGGGATGCGACTGAACTGTTCAATTACCTGACCACCGGCTATACGCCGGATCGTTTTTACAGCAAGTTGTTACTCGCACCCAATGTCCTGAAACGCAGCCTGCTGGCACGCATAAAGCGTGAACGCAAACTGCACAGCCCGGGCAACCCCGGACTGATCCAGTTCAAGATGAATGCGCTTGAGGATGCGGATATCACACGTGCCCTCTATGAAGCGAGCCAGGAAGGTGTCCGGATTGACCTGATTGTGCGTGATACCTGCCGTTACCGTCCCGGTCTGCCGGGAATCTCGGACACCGGCCGGGTTATCAGCATCGTCGGCCGCTTTCTCGAGCATACCCGGATCTACTATTTCAGAAATAATGGAGAGGAAGAGTATTTCATCGGATCAGCTGATGCGATGAAACGTAACCTTGAGTCGCGCGTTGAAGTGGTCACGCCGATTGAAAAAGCGGAACTCCGGGCCGAGCTGCGCGAGATACTGGACGAACAGCTTAATGACTACCGTAACGCCTGGGAAATGGATTTTGACGGTTTTTACGTGCAGCGCCAGCCGCGCAACGCCGGCGAGCAAGCCGGCTCGCAGCAGCGGCTTGCAGAAAGCGCGGTCAACCGCGTCAAGACCCGGTTGCGCAAGCATAAAAAAAAGCACAAGCAGCGTAAAATCGGGCGTAACAACCTGCGCTGACTTGTCATTCCCGAAAACTCACATCACACACTGTCAATCCACTCTGCCAGACGTTTCTCACCCCAATAGTTAGCCAGCCCGGGAATTATGCCACTTATAAATCCGACATGGCCACCATGTTCCGGCAATTCCAGCCAGACATTCTCCGGTAATTCCTCCGCCTGGGGTGGTGTGTGCGAAAACATGGAAGGGTCATCAACAGCGTGCAGTATCAGGGTAGGCACACGAATCCGCGGAATGAACTGGCGACTGCTGGAGCGGGTGTAGTAGTCATCCGCCCCTTTGAATCCGTGCAATG
>CAJXFW010000141.1 GCA_913053655.1 uncultured Thiogranum sp.
ACCTGCTCGCTCTGGTCCGGGTGGACCAGGAATACAACTTCATAGTGACGCATTAAATGCTCCCTGTGGATTAGCAGCCTTCCGCCAGCGCGGAAAGCAAGGAGTTACGCGCTCTTAAGCGCGAAAAACGGGAGAATTCTACGCAACTAATGGCTGCCGCGCAACCGCCATCAGGGTTGTACACCCGTCTCGGGCAGGTCACAGACAAAACGCCGGCAATCGCCAGTCTCTTTCGGCAATCCGTTGATTTCCTGCAATGTTTCTTCAAGGACAGTATTCGTCGGCACACGCTTGATGGCACAATCCAGCACGCTCAGCGCGGTCTGCGAACAACCCTGAGCGGCCAGCGCCAGCGCCAGGTTATTCAAAATGGGTGCCGCACCGGGTTGCAAGGCGAGCGCCTCACGGTAGGCCGCTTCGGCGTCGGCAAAGCGTTCAAGGGAGTAGGCTGCGTTGCCGGCTGCCGCCCACAGCAGGGGCTGATCGGGCCAGCGCCGGGTCCCCGCAGAATAAGCGCGCCATGCGGCAGCCGGTTTATGCTGACGCTCCAGGGCACTTGCCGCCCGCAAATAATCAGCCGCGTTGGCGGATACCGGCACCTCGCCGGGCACCACCGCCACCATGGCCCAGTAACCGGCGCGCGACCAGCTTTCCAGGAAGCGTTTAAAACTGTAAACCTTGCGCTTGTCACGTCCGGAGCGTAGGTAGAAGGTACGTTGCTCCAGGTTATAGCCAATCACCACGGCATAATGCCAGACGGGCAATACCGCAACACCAAGGTTCTGCAACACCAGCACCGGCCGGCCGGCGGACAATTCCAGCAACAGGCTGTCCAGCGCCGGAGGAACAGCTATTGCCAGGTAGCCGTAGTGGCTTGCCGTCGCCAGCATTTCAGCTTGCAGACTGCCTTTGTTACCGGGCAGATACACCAGCGGCTTAAGTTGCCCGGGTGATACGTCGGCACCCGCAGCATTCAACACCGTGGCCAGCGATGCGGGTCCGCACTGATACTTGTCCTGTGGGAAAAACGGTGTTTCAACCAGTTCCCGGGCGCGTTCCACCGGGAGCGACGGATTCACTTCCTGTACCGGATACGGCGCACAGGCGGCAATCAGCAGCGTGACACAGAGCGCGCCTGCCAGGCACACCCTGTGCGTCACCACTGCCTTCATGTCATTTTTTTTCTGGAGGATTGATAAAGCTGAAGATATTCGTGACACCGACAATGTCGAGGATGACCAGCACCAGCAGTACGGCAATCAGGATTCCGACCACACCGGAACCGGCAGGCATGCTGTCGATGTTGTCCCTGAGTGCTTTGACCTGTGCATCGCTGAGTGCAGCGACACGTTGCTTTGCATAATCCGGATCCACACCGCGTTCAACCAGCTGCTGGCGCATATCGTCGCGGTCGAGCATGGCAAGCAGCGACGTCCTGTCCAGCGTTTCGAACTGTTTCTGTATCAATTGGTCTGTTGTGACAATACCTGACCAGGCAGGCAAGGAGTACGTGGTAAAAAATGAAGCGGAAACCAATAACACCATAATCCGCTTAGCCAGCGATGACATCATTCCGGAACCTCCATAAAAAACAAGTTAGACAAATATTCGACAGGCCCTTCATTCGGTACTGCCGCCCATATCCCGCTGGCGCCTGGCTTCGAACAAGCAGACACCCGCCGCCACAGATACATTGAGACTGCTCAGCGAACCTGCCATCGGTATTGCAACCAGTTCATCGCAATGCTCCCGTGTCAGGCGCCGCAGACCTTTGCCCTCGCCGCCCAGTACCAGCGCCAGCGCGCCGGACAGGTCTTTCTCATAAAGCGCCGATTCGGCCTCGGCGGCCGCACCATAAATCCACACACCGGCCTCCTGCAATGCCCGCAGTGTACGTGCCAGGTTGGTTACACGTACCACCGGCACACTTTCCGCCGCACCGCATGCCACCTTGCGCACTGTAGCATTAAGTGGTGCAGAACGGTCGCGCGGAACGATCACGGCATCCACACCGGCGGCATCGGCGCTGCGCAAACAGGCACCCAGGTTATGCGGGTCCTGCACCCCGTCAAGCACCAGCAGGAACGCCGATTTTCCCAGGTTTTCCAGCAGCCCGGGTAAATCGTTCTCACCCAGCCCCGGTATGCCGCCCGTTTCGGCCAGCACACCCTGATGACTGACACCGGGGACAAGCTCATCCAGCTCACGACGCGATACCCGACGCACCGGCACGTTGGCTTTTTCGGCAAGCTGCAAAATCTCGCTGACGCGCGCATCCGAACGCGACTCCAGCAACAGCAAAACTCTAACGCGCGCCGGATTACGTTGTAACAGGCTGTTAACGGCGTGCAGGCCGAAAACACGTTCTGCCTTTTTCATTACGAACATCTCACCCGCTGCCCCGTCATTCCGGCGCAGGCCGGAATCCATAAGGTCTGATTGAGCCGCCTGGATTCCAGCACGCAACTACTCACCGCGGGACCGGCGCCGCTTGTTGCGCGTTCTGTGGGTACTGCGTTTCTTGCTACCGGTTTTACGCCCTGGCTTTTTTTTTGCTGCATTCGCTTCGCTAACCAGCTCGAAATCCATCTTGCGCTCGTCGAGATCGACGCGCACAACCTTGATACGCACCTCGTCGCCAAGGCGGTAACTCTGGCCGGTGCGCTCGCCACGCAGGCGATGACCGGCAGGATCAAAATGATAATAGTCGTTGCCCAGCGCAGTGATATGCACCAGACCTTCAACGTAGATCTCCTTGAGCTCGACAAATATACCGAAGGACGTAACGCTGGTGACGATCGCGTCGTAATCCTCACCGATCTTGTCCTGCATATATTCGCACTTGAGCCAGTCAACCGCGTCGCGGGTTGCATCGTCAGCGCGCCGTTCGGTCACCGAACAGTGCTCACCCAGCGTCGCCATGTCGGACTCGCTATAGGAAAACTTCACCAGGCGCGCTTTTTCGTTTTTCTGGCGCGCGTCGTTGCGCAACTGGTGACGGATGGCTCTGTGTACCAGCAGGTCCGGATAGCGGCGGATGGGCGAGGTAAAGTGCAGGTATTCGTCGTGCGACAGACCGAAATGGCCGATGTTGTCCGGGCTGTAGCGCGCCTGCGACAGGGATCGCAGCATGACCGTCTGGATCAGGTGCATATCCGGACGTGTCTGTATTTTTTTGAGCAACTTTGCATAATCCGACGCCTGTGGTTTATCTCCCCCACCCAGCGACAGGCCCAGCCCTTTGAGAAATTCGCGCAAGTCCGTCAACTTGGTCGACTGCGGGCCTTCGTGTACACGGTACAGGGTCGGCAGCTTGTGGCGGTTGAGGTAGCGTGCGGTACAAACGTTGGCGGCTATCATGCACTCTTCGATAATCTTGTGCGCATCGTTACGTTCTACAGGCACAATGCGTTCGATCTTGCGGTCCGCACCAAATACAATGCGCGTTTCGGTGGTCTCAAAGTCAATGGCGCCACGCTTGCTGCGCAACTTCCTCAGTACTTTATAAAGGCTGTACAGTTGTTCAAGATTGTCCAGCACCGGCGCATACTCGGCGCGCAGTTTTTTATCGCCATCGACCAGTATCGCCGCCACTTTGTCGTAAGTCAGTCGCGCGTGCGAACGCATCACCGCCTCCATGAAGCGGGAGCGCATTACCTTGCCCTGTCCGTCAAAGGTCATTTCACACACCATACACAGGCGCTCGACATCCGGATTCAACGAACACAGACCATTCGACAGGACCTCCGGCAACATGGGGATCACACGCTCCGGGAAATACACCGAGTTACCACGCAGGTAAGCCTCGACATCCAGCGCTGTATCGCGCTTGACGTAATGCGACACGTCGGCAATCGCTACCGTCAATTTCCAGCCCCGGGGGGTACGCTTGCAACAGACTGCATCGTCGAAATCGCGCGAATCGACACCGTCAATGGTCACCAGCGGCAGGTCGCGCAGATCAACGCGGTTACGCCTCGCGGCCGGGGAGACCTTGTCGGCCAGCCCCTGAATTTCGTCCTCGACGGCATCCGGCCAGATGTGCGGCACTTCGTGGGCGCGCATGGCGACATCGATTTCCATGCCGGGGGCCATGTGGTCGCCAATGACTTCCACCACCCTGCCGACCGGGCCGGAACGCTTGCTGGGCTGCTGGATAATTTCCGCCGTGACGAACTGGCCGTGGCGTGCGCCGCCCACTGCCTCCGGCGGAATGCGGATCTCCTGCGTCAGGCGCTTATGATCCGGCACCACTGAGCTGATACCGCTTTGAAAATAGATGCGTCCCACAATATTTTGTGTGTTGCGCTCCAGCACCTCGACAATCGCACCCTCACGGCGGCCGCGCCGGTCGACGCCGATTTCGCGTGCCACCACCCGGTCACCGTTCATGACCTGGCGCATCTGTCGCGGCGCCAGGAACAGATCATCACCGCCCTCGTCCGGCACCAGAAAACCAAACCCGTCGGGGTGGCCGATCACACGACCACGCACCATATCCATGCGGTCAACCAGCCCGTAACCGCCACGGCGGTTGCACAACAGCTGGCCGTCGCGCTCCATGGCGCGCAACCGGCGGCGCAGGGCCTCGATATCCTCGTCCCGGTGCAGCTCGAAAGCCGTGCCCAGCTCTTCACGGCTCATCAGCCGGCCGGCGTCCGCCAACACCGACATAATGAACTCGCGGCTGGGAATGGGTATCTCGTATTTTTCCGCTTCGCGCCCGGCGAACGGGTCCTCGGCAAAGCGCGGTTTCTTACTGCGCTGTTTTTTACGTCTTTTTACCATGCACGCATGCTAACCACTTTGGTGCACAATTGACAATCCAGCGACCTGTCAGTACAGTTCGCGCCTTGCTATTCGGGCGCCCTGCCCGGAAAGTCATGCCGAGGTGGTGAAATTGGTAGACACGCTAGCTTCAGGTGCTAGTGGGGGCAACCCCGTGGAGGTTCAAGTCCTCTCCTCGGCACCATTTTCATAGACTATCACAGACCATCAAAAACCGCCAAAGATACTGTATTTGAAGTGTTTTTCTTCACATCGTTTTTGCATTTCGTTGTCACTCATTGTCTCTGAATGTCGCTTTTGTGGAACGCCAGTGGAACGTGAGTGGAACGCAGATCGATGCTTATCTTTTCCAAAGTTCGCACGTTCACTGTTCATGATTCGCTCGCACATGTTGCGTTAACCGATGAAGGATGCGTACATATCCGTCCATGCAAAGCCTGTCGAACAAACTGCATTGACGCACTCTCATTCGATTCGACAAGTTGCCGAGTCTGACCGGCCACATCGTCAATTTCATTCAGCCTGGAGGCCGCAGCCATCGCCCGGTGACTTCCGCCGAGCCACCGATCACCGACCGGGCTGAGGTAATCGACACCATCATCTGCCATTGCCTGCCAGAGCCGATCGAGCCATTTATTACGTGTTTTCTCATCAGCTGGTGCCTTGACGATGATTGGTATAAACGCATTCAGCGCTTTTTGCGGCGATTGCCTGCTCATCCTTTTCCTTTTCGGCAAGCATCACTTCTCGATCTGCTGACCCCGCATAGTTCAGATCAATATCAACGGAAAGCCGCGGCAAATCGAATACAAACAGATTCAGGGCCGTGCCCCCTTTCAATACCATGCGGTCTTTAAGAAATGGATGACTGCGAAATGCATTCAGCAATTCGATCAGGCGGATCACCTTATCCAGGGTTTCTATCGGAAATCCGGTTGCCGCCGCTTCGGCCTGAAGATCCTGAAGCGAGAGATTCATCCCGCCTCCTGCCACGCATGATCAAGAACAGCTGGCGGCACCACGAGATTCCAGGATGGCACTAGCTTGCCGGCCGCACGGCGGCTACGTTCGAGATAACACGGCTGTTTGGGTACGTGCTTGCGCAAACTCGCCAACTGGGACTCCTCCACCATTAGTGCGTCACGGTGCTGTTCGAGAAAAAAACCAACCTTTGCCACTGCGGTGGCACTGCGCAACTTCAACGTATAGTCGGTCACCTGCTCCAGATCGAAATACTCCACGGACTCGAGAGAGCGCCAAACCTCCTCCCAGCCACCGCCCAGATCAGGGCGTACCAGTACATCGACCAGGGTACGCTCCAGACTGATCACGCGGACCTTGCCCCCGGCGTGCCGCTGCGTCGTGACCCCGAATAATTCTGCCTGTTGGTCTTGCAACACCTTGGAGAACGGGATCGCAACGAATTCCTGCCCGCGAAAGACGAAAGGCCGCCGGGCATTCCGGGTAAGATACGTAAACCGATGATGCACAGAATAGGCCTTGCCGTGAAACTGCAATGCGCTGTGATGGGACAGTACTGCATCCACTGTGAGATGCCCTGCCAGCAGATAGGGATCGACCGGGTAATCCTCGGGAGTAAATCCCCGGGGAACGACAGCGTACAAGCCACGCCGGAGCCGCAGCAGATGCCCTGCCTTGACGTGATAGGCAAGCAGTGCTTCCCGCGTCTTCGTCCGGTGCGAGCCAGTTGATTCCTGGAAGGCCACAAAGGCCTCATGTCGGAATACCGGATTCTCGTTAAAAAAGTCTTGAACCCATGACCACCACGCATGGTTGACAAACTATGTCGCTACACCTAAACAATTTAGGGGTATGGTCTGTATTTGTCAACTATGCCGTGGACTTGTCAATTCATGTCGTTACCCCTAATAAACTCTGGGGTTTCAGCAAGAATTGGCCACTACGAATACGTAGGCTTTGACATTAATGGCGGCTGTTAAAATACTTTTGCATGAATTTTTAATAATTATATTGTCATTTCTGCCGATAGAGGCTATATTCCCTAGCAGAGGAAATGGTAATGAAACGTTTAGATCAGTTGAAAAGACACTTGCGCCCCGGTCGTGTATACCGGCGTGCGGATCTGGCCCAATGGTCGAAAAGTGTTG
>CAJXFW010000142.1 GCA_913053655.1 uncultured Thiogranum sp.
ACAGCCCGGTGCGTACCATCCATCGGCTGGAGATAACCCGCAGCGGCGAATACCTGTATCTGGATGTTGTCGCCAATGCCTTCCTGCACCACATGGTGCGGAATATCGCCGGCGTGTTAATGGCGGTGGGACATGGCGCGCAGGAGCCGGACTGGGTACGGGAAATTCTGGACAGGCGGGACCGGACCCGGGGCGGTGTAACGGCACCTGCTGATGGTCTTTACCTGGTTGGCGTCCGCTACCCGGAGCGCTACGGGATTGAGCCTGTCGGGGCTGTTCCGGAATTCGAATAGAGGATATGCGCTGGTCAGTTATCTTAATATTATCAATATGTTAATCTCGTCGTGTCCCGCGCCCTGAATCACTGTCCTGCCAGGCTGCATGGAAAGCTCCTCTGGCCGGAGCGGGCTATGCAGGAGCTGGTTGCTGGATAAGTAAACCTGGGGTTTACAAAATAACCTATTTAGTAAACTTCCCGCTTGCCCATGGCTCGGGCTACCAGGTTACCGTGGTCTATGTATTTCTGGAGACAGTGGACCACTGCATTGCCCGGGTGAAGGAGCGAGTACAAAAAGGGGGACACGAAGTTCCGGAAGCGGATATTCGGCGACGCTACTACCGCAGCAAGGCCAATTTCTGGGATATCTACCGACACGAAGCAGACCGATGGTACCTGCTTTGTAACTCGGGAGAATTACCCCGGGAAATTGCGATTGGCGAGGGCGCGAATTTCGAAATCGTCGATGAAGCCCTATATAATCTGTTCAGGTCTGACATAAAGGTTGAATCATGAATCATCGTATCAAACACATGGAAACATATCGGGCGGCGTTGCAACTATTGCGTATTGCCAACCGGGCCGTGCGTGAGGCACAGGCGGAAAGCCACCGGCTGAAAGTACCCAATGTATTTTCCCGCAACAAACAACTCTATTATGATCCATCAGAACGTCAGGCGGGATAACCCCCGGTTCCGGTCGCCTGCTCCCAATGATCGAAGCGGATAGATGTCTGTTTACTCCGAAGATGCACTTGTAGAGCAACCGATTACATCGGCATCTTCCGTAATCTGAAAAAGGCGCCGGCGATCTATGGTGCGGGTACAGATGGTGGAGGGGAAGGAAGCCAGCCAATCGAGTTCGAGCAAAAGCTGGTTGAAGCACTGGCACAGACGATGAGAGGCCCGTGCCCTGTGTTCCGGGCAGGGCGTTGATCTGGATGCTATTCAGCAGGTGTCCGCGGAAGGTTTTGCGAGAGGCGCTTGCCCGGCGCAGTACGGTACAATCCGTGGATAACAGTCGTGACGGTCGAGGCAGGCCCCGCCCGCCTAGGTAAAACGGCACCATTGGAAACAGCGTTTAGGTATCTGCGTATTATCAATAGGTTAGGTGAATTTCCGAGTGGCTCCTTAATTTAGCGGTGTACCGTGATTATTTGCTGTATCTTTTAAGATCTAACCTTGCTAGCCGATATTGCAATCGGCGCACAAAACACTATAATTATCAGTAACAACACCCCCCACGCATCTCGTCAGATCTGCGCACCATGGGGGGTTACTTTTTCCACGGAAGGAAAAGTGCGTTTCACCAAGCCCCCGAAAACCTTCGACGAGCAAATCGACCTCCTCATAAATCGTGGTATGGCCGTGGCGGATCGACCACGGGCTCTGCACTATCTTGCCCATTTAAACTATTATCGGCTTGGAGCCTACTGGCTTCCCTTCGAACAGGATCATAACGGTCATCAATTCCATCCTGGCACCACCTTTGAGCAGGTTCTTGATCTGTATGTCTTTGATCGAGAGCTGCGCTTGCTGGTTCTGGAT
This sequence comes from uncultured Thiogranum sp., assembly GCA_913053655.1. GTDB lineage: Bacteria > Pseudomonadota > Gammaproteobacteria > DSM-19610 > DSM-19610 > Thiogranum. The sequence continues at coordinate 1,825 of CAJXFW010000142.1, forward strand.
GCCATAGAGCGTGTAGAAGTTTCCATCCGTACCCAGTGGGCCTACCATCTCTCGCACACCTATAGTCCACACGCACATTTGGACAAAACACTGTTCAAGGCAAAGTGGCATCATTCCGGGAATGTTGACAAACTGAAAAGAGAAGTTAACAGAAGCCACGAGGTTTTTATTCAGCATCTACGAAACAAGTACGATGAGTCTTTACCACCCTTGTGGGCGATTTGTGAAATCATGACCTTGGGTGAGCTTTCCAAATGGTTCGCTAATCTTCGACGAGGCAAAGACCGCAATGCGATTGCTCGTACCTATGATCTGGACGAGGTCAACCTGACATCATTCCTGCACCACCTTAGTACGGTGAGAAATATCTGCGCTCACCATGCGCGCCTGTGGAACCGAGAGTTCACCTTTACCTGGAAAATCCCGACACATAGGCCAGCGGCATTACTGGAAAATTTCCATAATCACGGCGAGAGACGGATCTACAATACATTAGTCATGCTTGCATATCTTATGGATCAAACCAGCCGTAACCACCATTTTAAAATGCGACTGCATGAATTGCTGGAAAAATATTCGGTAGATGAAACAGGGATGGGATTTCCTGAAAACTGGCGAGCGCTTGAGTTTTGGGCGACGACGAAATGACCGAACCAACCGTCACCTGCCCCAACTGCAAGATGGAAATCAAGCTTACCGAGTCAATGGCTGCGCCACTGATTGAGTCCACCCGTCTGCAGTTTGGGCAGCAGGATGGTCGATTAGAGTGGTTACGTAGCCTTCGGTTTAGTCAGGCCGGAATGTTTTTTTCCTTCAAGAGCGGTATCGCCATAAATCTGTTTGTACGCGAGCTGATCGGATAAAAGATGTAGTCGTCGATCCTGTTCTGTAAGTTACAGGTTTTACAAGCCCTGAAAAACGCCTGAACCACCAACCTCAAGAATGAATTGGCTATTGGGGAATACGCCAGTAGTATTCGAGTCAATGCTGTAATCAGATTTTAACCATGCCGGGCTGCCAGTAGAAATTGCTACTGGCGGTCAGGTATGCACCGTAATCGCTAAGACAGGCCCGATGGATTGAGTACGCCCTACCACGCAAAATATTTTGCCTATGAGCTGACCAAGCGCTGCTCGTCAGAGAAGCTGGGGAAGCTGGCGCAGTCGTTATTTAACGCCACCGTCGATCTGAATCCACATCAGATCGAGGCGGCCTTGTTTGCCTTTCGGTCCCCGTTGTCGCGTGGGGCGATTCTTGCAGATGAGGTTGGTCTGGGTAAGACCATAGAAGCAGGTCTCGTCCTGAGCCAGCTATGGGCAGAGAGAAAGCGACGCATACTGATTATCCTGCCGGCAGCCTTGCGCGAACAATGGAAGCGTGAGCTGTCAGAGAAGTTTTTCATCGATTCCATCATCCTGGAATCAAAAAACTTCAATCAGCAGCTTAAGGCGGGTGCCCTGAACCCGTTCGAGCAGCCTGATCAGATCGTCTTGTGCTCCTATCACTTTGCCAAGAATAAGAGCGAATACGTGCAGCGCATCCCCTGGGATCTGGTGGTGCTCGATGAAGCCCACCGGCTGCGCAATGTTTACCGGAAAGACAACAAGATTGCCCGCATTATCCGCGATGCAATCGAGGGCATGCCAAAAATATTACTGACGGCCACCCCGCTTCAGAATTCCCTGATGGAGCTGTTTGGCCTGGTGAGTTTTATCGATCCCCACGTGTTTGGCAGCGAGGCTTATTTTCGAACCGAGTTCTCCCGCAAGGCGGGTGATGTGAGTGCAGCCGAGTTCCTGCGCCTGCGTGAGCGGATACAACCGATCTGCCAGCGCACACTGCGTCGGCAGGTGCTGGAATACATTCGTTATACCAACCGGATATCCATTACACAGGACTTCACGCCGACTGACGAGGAACACAGGCTTTACGAAGCGGTATCGGCCTACTTGCAGCGTCAGGATTCCTATGCTCTGCCGGCCGGTCAACGTTCACTGATGACGCTTGTGTTACGCAAGATTCTGGCCTCCTCATCCTTTGCCATTGCCAATACCCTGGAAAAAATGGCCAACAGGCTGATGCAACAGTTGGAAACTACAGAACGGGAAACGGTCAATGAGATGGACATTGGCGATGACTATGATGTGCTGATCGAAACCCGGGATGAATGGAATGCCGAAAATCAGGCAACTGAAGAGGCGAGCAAGGAGCTGTCAGAGGCTGAGGTGTTGGCCCGTATCCATGAGGAGATTCAGGCGGAGGCGAATGAACTCATAGAGTTCAAAAACCTTGCAGAATCCATCACGACCAATGCCAAGGGCGATGCACTGCTCGCCGCATTGAAATCTGGATTCGCAAAACTGGCGGAACTGGGAGCAGCACGCAAAGCGTTGATTTTCACTGAATCTCGTCGTACCCAGCGCTACCTTAAAGAGCTGCTGGAGGCTAACGGTTACCGCGATCAGGTGGTTATGCTCAGCGGAACCAATACCGCCCCTGATTCAATGGTGACCTATCGTAGCTGGCTGCAACGGCACGAAGGCCAGGATATTGTTACCGGATCAAAGACTGTCGATGTGCGTTCCGCCCTCATCGATGAATTTCGGAATCACAAACCCATCATGATCGCCACCGAGTCCGGTGCGGAGGGCATCAACCTGCAATTCTGCAGCCTGCTGGTGAATTATGACTTGCCCTGGAACCCGCAGCGCATTGAGCAGCGTATTGGCCGTTGCCACCGCTACGGTCAGAAGTTCGACGTTGTAGTGATCAACTTCCTGAATCGCAAGAATGCCGCCGATCAGCGTGTCTTCGAATTATTATCGGAAAAATTCCATTTGTTCAACGGGGTCTTCGGTGCATCGGATGAGGTGCTGGGTGCCCTTGAGTCCGGCGTTGATTTTGAAAAACGTATCAATGAAATCTACCGATCCTACCGGACACCGGAAGATATTGGCGAGGCATTCGACCAACTGCAACTGGAGCTGGACACGCAGATTCAGGAACAGATGGAGGATACTCGCGCCAAGTTGCTGGAAAACTTCGACGAGGAAGTTCATGCACGCTTGAAATTCAACCGTGACCAGACCCTGCTTCAGGTTAATCAATTCGAGGACTGGTTGTGGCGGTTTACCGAGCATCAACTGGCTGACTATGCCGATTTTGGCCCCGAGCCTTACACCTTCGATTTACACCAACATCCGGCGACGATTGATCCCTCTGACATTGCCCTGGGGCAATATCGGCTCGTTACCCACCAGAACGGTGAAGTCCATCACCACTATCGTCTGGGGCACCCATTGGCCGAGCGCTTGCTTGCGAACGCCAAGCGCAGTGAATTGCCCGTGCGTGAGCTGCACTTTCGGTATGGCCAACACGAAGGCAAGGTGAGTCTGGTCGAGCAACTGCAAGGTAAGCGCGGTTGGTTGCAACTGACCATACTGACGATCAACGCACTGGAGCGTGAGGAACATCTTGTCTTCAGCGGCACGACTGATGACGGTGACACCCTGGATTCAGAGACCTGCACCAAACTCTTCGGTATTGCCGCCGAGCAGGGGTCTGAAACAACATTGCCCGAGAACGTTGCTGCAAGCCTGGAAACCGGAACGAGTCTGGCTACAAACAGTATTATCCAGTCGATCACCGAGCGCAATCACCAGTACTTCGAAACCGAAATGGACAAGCTGGAAACCTGGGCGGACGATCTCAAGCAGGGATTGGAAAGGGAACTCAAGGAACTGGATCGTGAGATCAAGGCAGTCAAAAAGGAAGCCCGACAAGTGGCGGACCTGGAGGCCAAGGTTGGCCTGCACAAAAAAACCAGGGATTTGGAACGTAAGCGCAATGACAAGCGCCGCAAACTCTTCGAGGCGCAAGACGAGATTGACGAGCGCAAGGATGGGCTTATCAATCAAATTGAGTCGCGGCTGAAGCAGTCTGTGGACACGAAATCTCTATTTACCGTGCGTTGGGCAGTTATCTGAAAATATCAATAGGGGAGCTGGTATTGCATTTATTGGCTTTGGGTCTACTGCTTCGGGTGTAATGGGTTATGATTCAATAAGGTAGAAAATTATCTTATGAAGTGGCACACGCTAACAACGACATCAACAGAGGCTGGCTACGTATGGTAAAGGATCGATCATACGAATACCTGAAGAGCTTATTGAATGAGCTGCGCAGCTTACCCCGGGAGACGGAGTGGGTTGAGTTTAAGTGCAATAATGATAACCCGCAGGATATTGGCGAATATCTGTCTGCCCTGTCTAACGCTGCTGCTTTATGCGGCAAGGCCAATGCGTATATCGTATGGGGAATTGATGATGGCAGTCATGACATTGTCGGGACGGCGTTTGATCCAGCTGGGGCTAAAAAGGGCAATGAAGAACTGGAGAGCTGGTTGCTCCGCCTGTTGAAGCCAAAGCTGCATTTCCAGTTTCATAGCATCCCGGTCGATGGAAAAACTGTCGTCATACTGGAAATCCCGCGCGCTCCTCACAGCCCGGTACAATTCCAGGGGCAGGAGTTCATTCGTGTGGGTTCATATAAAAAGAAACTCAGGGAGTTCCCCGAGAAAGAAAGGGAGCTTTGGCGCTTTTTTGATCAGACCCCGTTCGAGGAACAAATTGCCGCTGAGGACGAGAGCGCTGAGAATGTATTGAAGCTTCTGGATTATCCATCCTACTTTGACTTGCTTGGGCTGAATTTGCCTGAAAACCGTGATGGCATCATCGAACGCCTGGCGGCGGATGATCTGATCAACAAGAATGAGACTGGCCGTTGGGATATCACGAATCTCGGTGCGATACTGTTTGCAAAACGACTCTCGGATTTCAAACATCTGAAACGCAAGTCGGTTCGGGTCATTCTGTATAAGGGAAATAGCCGAGTCGAAACCATCCGGGAGAAAGAAAGTTCCAGAGGATATGCCTGCGGCTATGCGGGGTTGATTGACTTCATCAATAACCAATTGCCATCAAATGAAGTGATCGGCAAGGCATTGCGAAAGTCAGTGGCTATGTATCCTGAAATTGCTGTCCGTGAGCTGGTTGCCAACGCACTTATTCATCAGGATTT
>CAJXFW010000143.1 GCA_913053655.1 uncultured Thiogranum sp.
GCGCAGTTCGGCTACCCGTAGGGAAGTGTTGGCGTCAATCGCCTGTGCCGTTATCAGGCGAGCAAGATATTCGGTATTGCGGGTGGGGTCAGTGGCCAGGAACGCGCGGGCGGCGGGTATGCCCGCGCGGGTGGTTGTGCCGAGTGCAGTGAAAGCGCGCAGGGTTTCGGCTGTCGCCTGAAACGGCGTTGCAGGATCGGCATCCGCCGTATAGCTGCCGTCGCCATTGGCCTGACTGTCCAGCCAGTCCAGTGCATCGGCGCTGGATCGGGCGCAGAACAACAGTGTGAACAGCAAAGCAACAAACGGTAATACGCTCAGTTTTGTGAAACTGTACACCGTGAAACCAGACCCCCAAGCTCCTTGATGTTATTTGCTAACTTCCCAGTCGGTACCTGGATTTGAGCTGACGCCGGGGGCGATGTCAACGCCAGGGACGCACAAATGCGGCAAATTCACGGAATGGTAATAAATCTCACCGATTACACGTTAGCCGAGTGCCGAAAGCTCCCGTTCCAGCAGTTCAGGGTCGCCGAGGTTGAGCTCGACCAGGCGGCGCAGGTGCGTGATACTGTCGACATCGATATCCCGGCAATTCAGTCCCAGTTTTTCGTTCTCCTGGTGGGCGACCCGTACCTCCATGCAAATGTCAGGTCCACCCTCCAGGTGAACAGCGAGTCGATAATCGTGTTCCGGATCCGATGTGAAATTCGGGGGTTCTTTAATCAGTGCACCGTGCAGCGAGATATCGATCAGACCGGTTTCCCACACCTCTTGTCCCAGCGTAAGTGTAACCAGCACATCGAAAGGAATACGGCTGAACTGCCGTTGTTCTTTGCGTTCGGTCGGTGTTACTCCTGAATCGTCTGCTGTACCTGCATCGACAAAGTACTGGAGTTGCAGTTCACCGACGTCGATATAATCGCCATTTTTCAACGCATGCGTCTCGTCACCAATGGCCTGGTTGTTCAGTTGCGTCGGCTGTTCGCCTTGCAAGTGTGACAGGTGGTAGCCATCTTCACGGCGGGTAATGACGGCCAGGTTAGCGTCGGGTTTACCAATGCGGGTGAAGGCTTTTTCAAGACGAATGATCCGGCCCAGATGGCTGCCGTTCTGGATTTGCATCCAGCTGGTAACAGGTGCCCTGGCTGTATTGGTATTGAGTACCGTGCCGCTGTTTTCAATAGAATAGGTCAGGGTGTGTTTGCCGATCTGGATATGGTCGCCATCCCTGAGTGTGTACGCCTCGCTGACAGTCTGACCGTTGACCTCGATCACACTGTTTGCATCCACGGACTCGATAATAAAGTCTTCACCGCTATGGCGAATACAGGCATGTCGGGGCTCAATGGCAAGGCTGTCGATCTGAACAGTGCAGTCGGACTCCCGCCCGATCAGGCAGTCTGTCTCCTGCAATGCGAAAACCTTGAGTTTACGGTCCTTGAATGACAGCGTCAGTTTCGCCATGATTGCCCCCGGTGTCTGTGGCCGTTCCGATTATAAACAGCGGCTGCTGTGGTTCAAGCTGTTGTCAGTATACCGCGTGTTGCTGCCGTCTTCGTTTCATAACGGGATGAGTATTATTACTTTTCTTTGAGATGCAAGGCAATAGAATTTATGCAATAGCGCAGGCCGGTAGGTTGCGGGCCATCTTCGAAAACGTGGCCAAGGTGTGCCTCGCACTGTGCACACAGGACCTCAACGCGTTTCATGCCGTGGCTGCGGTCTTCCTCGTTGCGAACGGCCTGTTCAGATACGGGTTGCCAGTAGCTCGGCCAGCCGCTGCCGGAATCAAATTTTTTATCAGAACTGAATAATGGCGCACCGCAACAGACGCACTGATAAATGCCTTCTGTCCTGCAATCATGGTACTTGCCGGTAAAGGCACGCTCGGTACCTTTGCGGCGGGTCACCTCAAATTGTTCGGAGGTAAGCTGCTGTTGCCAGTCTTCCTCCGTCGTGCGGATTTTGTTGTTCATAACCGGCTTCACTCCGTCGGCGGCACGCTACGGCGCTGTGCTGTGTGAACGCGCAGGGTCTTGACCAGGTTGCCCCGGGTTTGCACGATATCGACGGGGTAGCCGGATAACAGCAAGCTGGTGCCGGGCCGGGGAATGTCTTCGAGATACTCCAGCACCATACCATTGAGCGTCTTGGGTCCGTCGATGGGTAGTTCCATGTTGAGGGAGCGATTCAGTTCGCGCACGCTGGCGCTGCCGTTGACCAGAAAACTGCCGTCTTCTTCCTGAGTGTAATCACGGATGCTGGCGGATGGGTCGGTGGTGAACTCGCCGACCACTTCTTCCAGAATATCTTCCAGTGTAGCCAGTCCCTGGATATCACCGTATTCATCAACCACCAGACCAATGCGCCGACGCTCACGCTGGAAACTCAGCAGCTGGCGATTGAGTGGTGTGTTTTCCGGGATAAACAGGGGCTCCTTGATCAGGCCTTCCAGCGTTTCCTGGTCCAGTTTGTCGTCCATCAGCAGAGGCAGGACCTTGCGTATGTGGACGAAGCCGATAACGTTGTCGATACTGTCCCGGAATACCGGCAGGCGGGTGTACTGGCTGATGGTGATCTGGCGCAGGATGGTGTCCCAGCTGTCGTGCAGGTCGATACCGGTAATTTCCTTGCGTGGTACCATGATGTCTTCCACGGTGACTTTTTCCAGGTCGATAATGTTCAGCAGCATGTCCTGGTGACGCTTGGGGATCATGGCGCCGGCTTCGAGCACTACGGTGCGCAACTCTTCCTGGCTGAGCGCATCTGATGAACTGTCATCCTGGCGGATACCGAGAGATTTCAGCAGTGCCTTGGCAATCGTGTTTACCACCCATACCAGCGGGTTGAGGGCCCACAGCAACGGGCCGTAGATAATAGCGGCCGGAAAGGCGACGCGCTCCGGATGTAAGGCGGCGAGTGTTTTGGGTGTAACTTCCGCAAAGATCAGGATAACCAGCGTCAGTAGCCCGGCGCCGATGGCAATGGCGGTTTCACCACCCAGGCGCAAGGCAATAATCGTGGTCAGAGACGAAGCCAGGATATTGGCGAAATTATTGCCAAGCAGAATGAGTCCAATAAGGCGGTCGGGACGTTCCAGCAGTTTTTGCGCGCGTCTTGCGCCCGCGTGGCGGGTGCGCGCCAGGTGGCGCAAGCGATAGCGGTTGAGCGTCATCAGGCCGGTTTCGGAGCCGGAGAAAAACGCAGACAGAATAATCAGAAATATCAGGGCGCCAAACAGCACGCCAAGGGGGATGTCGTCCAAAGAGCCTGAACTCCGTTGCTACAGATAGTTAGCGTCCGTCCATAAACAGTAAACTCTCGCCAAGGCGCAAAGCACGCAAAGTATTAACTAGTTGTTTTAAAAGTATTTTATATTTTTCCTTGGCGCGCTTTGCGTCTTTGCGAGAAAATAACCGGTGTTTATGGACGGACACCAGTTAGATTGTAGGCGTTAAGTGCAGGTTTGTCAGGCCACCCGGCCCAGTATGATCTCCAGCACCAGTTTGCTGCCAAAGTAGGCCAGCAGCAGGAACACGAAACCGCTTAGTGTCCAGCGGATGGCCTTGCGGCCACGCCAGCCGAATTTCCAGCGGCCCCACAGCAGAGTACCGAAAATTACCCAGGCGACGATGGAGAGCAGGGTTTTGTGTACCAGGTGCTGGGCAAAGATGTCTTCCACAAACAGGATGCCGGTCAGCAGTGCAGCGCTTAACAGAACAAAGCCTGTGCCTATCATCTGGAACAGCAAGCTTTCCATAATCTGCAAGGGCGGCAGGGCGCGGATATAGCCGCCGGGGCGGCGGTTACGTAAATGCCAGTCCTGGCTGGACAGCAGCACGGCCTGTACGGCAGCCAGTGCAAACAGGCTGTAGGCGAGCACCGAAAAAAGAATGTGCAGGTCAAGTTGCCAGGAGCCCGAGGTGATGAACTTATGCTGTCCGGGATTCCAGCCGGCCAGTGCGACGGCTGCTGCGGCAACGGGTAGTAGCGGAATCCCCAGGTTTTCCACCGGCTGTCTGATCGCGGCCAACAACAGCAACAGCACCGTTATGAACGCAACCAGCGACGCTGCGTTGAAAAAGTTCAGGTTCAGCCCCTTGTCCGTTACCAGTTGGGGGTAGAGCACCAGTGCGTGCAGGGTGGCGGCGCCAAATCCCAACAGCAGAACCAGGCCACGGCTGATATGCCGGCCCGAGCTACCGGCCGCCAGACGCGCGGTAAGTGCTGCGCTTGTCACTAGATAGAGCACGATGGCAAGCACCGAAAAGACGAACAGATTCATGAAAAGCATAATGGCATAAGCGGCTGTGGGCGGAAAGCCCGGCTGCGCTGCCTGACAGTGTCAGGTGCGGTGACGTGCTGCGGCAGGTGGTCCGGAAACAGACGGCAGGTGCGCTGTTTTGGGGCCGGAATTGGGATGGAGTCTACATTTTTTCTGTGAAATGCAGTGGCACGATCCTCGCATCGAGCCTATAAACGAGCTGAATTGAGCAGGATTATGGAACTCAGGATACTAGGTTGTAGCGGGGGCATAGGTGCGGATCTGAGCACCACATCCCTGTTGGTGGACAACGATATATTAATTGATGGCGGTACCGGGATTACCGAGCTGAGCCTGGACGAGATGTCCGCCATTCGGCATATCTTCGTGACCCACTCGCATCTTGATCATATTGCCGGTATCCCGATGCTTCTCGATTCCATCTTCGATATGATCAGCGAGCCGGTGGTTCTGCACGCACGTGAAGAAACCATCAAGGTGCTCAGGGAGCATATTTTCAATTGGCAGATCTGGCCAGATTTTTCCGCGCTGCCGAGTGCCGAGCAGCCGGTGCTGCGCTTCGAAGTCATGGACCCGGGCGAGCAGATACAGGTAGGGAACCGGCGCGTGGAAATGATTGCAGTGAATCATGCGGTGCCGGCAGCGGGCTACCGGGTGCAGAACGGCGTCGGTTGTTTTGCTTTTAGCGGCGATACCACCAGCAATGACGGTTTCTGGGAGGCGCTGAATCGCCACGACAAGCTGGATCTGCTGATAGTGGAGAGTGCCTTTGCCGATGAAGACCGCGAACTAAGCACCAGGGCGCGTCATTACTGCCCGAAATTACTGGCGGACGACCTGAAGAAGCTGGATCACAGCCCGCGCCTGTACCTGACCCACCTGAAACCGGGCAGCGAAGACATTATTGTCGAGCAGTGTCGGAGTCATATCGACCAATTCCCCATACATCGCCTGTGCGGGGGCGAACGTTTCAAGTTATAATCCTGTCCCGTAGTGCGAACGCAGGGTGGGCTGTGTCGCGCTTATGGACCCTCTTTATCGGGCAGGATAAAACGCGATGTTCCAAAACCTCACGGACCGGCTGGGCCGGACCATCAAAACCCTGCGCGGTCAGGGCCGCCTTAGCGACGACAATATCAAAGACACCCTGCGCGAAGTGCGCATGGCTTTGCTGGAAGCCGATGTTGCACTGCCGGTAGTCAAGGAATTTGTCGAAAAAGTCCGCGAACGTGCGGTCGGTCAGGAGGTTATGCAGAGCCTGAGTCCGGGGCAGGCACTGGTCAGAATCGTCAATGACGAACTGGTCTCCCTGATGGGTGACGCCTGTGACGAATTGACGCTTAACGTGCAGCCACCGGCTGTGATCCTGATGGCGGGCCTGCAAGGCTCGGGCAAGACAACCTCCACTGCCAAGCTCGCTCGCTGGCTGCAGGAGCGCAAAAAGAAATCGGTGCTGGTTGCCAGTTGTGACATTTACCGGCCGGCAGCCATCGAGCAGTTACAGACGCTGGCGAAAGAAGTCGGGGCAGAGTTCTTTCCCAGTAGCAGTGACCAGGATCCGGTCGCTATCGCTGCTGCCGCGCTGGACCAGGCGCGCAAACAGCACCTGGATGTGTTGATTGTCGATACCGCAGGCCGCCTGCATATCGATGAGCAGATGATGGACGAAATCCAGCGGGTACATGCGGCTGTCAATCCGGTCGAGACCCTGTTTGTAGTCGACAGTATGACCGGTCAGGATGCAGCCAACACGGCGCGCGCCTTCAATGACGCGCTGCCGCTCAGTGGTGTGGTGCTGACCAAGACTGACGGTGATGCGCGTGGTGGTGCGGCGTTATCGATTCGTAACATCACGGGTAAGCCGATCAAGTTTCTTGGCATCGGAGAAAAGACCGATGCGCTGGAACCGTTCCACCCTGATCGCGTCGCGTCGCGTATTCTCGGTATGGGTGATGTGCTCAGTCTGGTCGAGGAAGCCGAACGCAAGATCGACAAAGGTAAAGCCGCAAAACTTGCCCGAAAACTACACAAGGGCAAACGCTTTGACCTGAATGATTTCCACGACCAGCTTGAACAGATGATGGGGATGGGGGGCTTGGGCAGCCTTATCGACAAGTTGCCCGGCGTCGGCCAGTTACCGCAGAAAGTTCGCGAGCAGGTTAACGACCGCGATATGCACCGCATGCTCGCGATTATCCGTTCCATGACGTCCAAAGAAAGACATTTTCCGGATGTGATCAAGGGCTCACGGCGGCGGCGTATTGCTGCCGGCTCCGGCACCCAGGTTCAGGATGTGAACCGCTTGCTGAAGCAATTCACCCAGATGCAGAAAATGATGAAAAAAATGTCAAAAGGCGGGATGAAGAACATGATGCGCGGAATGAAGGGGCGTATGCCTCAGGGGTTCCCCTTCTAATAAAAATTTTCCGGTAAGCAGGTGCTGATTTCTACGGACAGGAGGCTGCATGATAAAGGAAAACCGGGAGGCAAAACT
>CAJXFW010000144.1 GCA_913053655.1 uncultured Thiogranum sp.
CCGGCTTTCGCCGGAATGACGGAGTAAGTTCTTCAAGAGCGTAGCGCGGCAATCTGTTTGACTTGGCGCCAGACTGAAAAAAAAGATTGCCGCGCTACGCTTGCAATGACAATTACAAGTTTTAGCAGTTATGGCATTAACGGATTTTCTCAGAAGCGGTCACAAGCCGACCCTGTTCAGCGCCTTTCTCTATTCCGATATGAGTTTCATGGTCTGGGTGCTGTTAGGACCACTGGCGATCCATATCGGGCGCGATCTGGGACTTAGTGCTGAACAGCAATACACCATGGTGGCCATTCCGTTGCTGGCAGGTGCGCTGTTGCGAATCCCGGTGGGTATCCTGGTTGACCATTTTGGCCCCATGCGCACCGGCCTGCTGAGTCAACTGCTGGTTATTCTGATCCTGTTCCTGGCCTTCCAGGGAGAACTGACCTCGGTTGGCGGAATCTACCTGCTGGCCGCCGCACTGGGGGTGGCCGGTACCAGCATGGCCGTGGCGCTGCCCCTGACCAGCCGCTGGTACCCGGATGAATACCAGGGGCTGGCGCTCGGGGTAGCCGGTGCGGCCAGCAGCGGGACGGTGCTGGCCGCCCTGTTTGCTCCCGGTCTGGCCGAAGCCTACGGTTGGCAGAGGGTTATGGGGCTGGCGCTGATTCCTTTGGGGCTCACGTTCCTCGTCTATTTGTTATTGGCCAAAGACAGTCCACGTCAGCCAGAACCGCCGCAGCTTGGCCGTTATTTCAAGGTTATGGCAGACCCGGATACCTGGTGGTTCATGTTGCTCTATGCCATGGCCTTTGGTGGTGTCATCGCCCTGGCCAGTATCCTGGTGCTCTATTTCCATCAGCAGTATCAGTTGACACCGGTCACGGCCGGTTATTTCACGGCTGCCTGTGTGTTGGCCGGTTCCGCCCTGCGCCCGGTCGGTGGCTGGCTGGCTGACCACTGGGGGGGCATCCGCAGCATGCAGGTGCTTTTCACTCTGGTACTGATCAGCCTGGTGCTGGTCGGACTGACCCCGGCATCCAGCCTTATCACTATGGGTCTGCTGGTACTGGGCATGGGCGCGCTGGGTATGGCCAGCGGCGCCGTATTCCAGTTGGTGCCATTACGCTTTCGCCGCGAGGTCGGCGCTACCACGGGTATGGTCGGCGCCGCCGGCGGGCTGGGCGGTTTTTTTCTGGCGCAGATCCTGGGTCAGTCCAAGGTACTGAGCGGAGATTTTCAGGCAGGGTTCTTTGTTTTCGCCGGGCTGGCCGTGTTGTGCCTGCTCGGTATCCGCAGGGTCAAAAGTCGCTGGCGTACCACCTGGGGTGCGGGTGAAGTGACATCAGCGCGGGTATGAATAACACCGTCATGCCGGCGAAGGCCGGCATCCAATGCGTTGAATCTCATGGATTCCGGCCTTCGCCGGAAAGACGAATTAAGTCAGCGCTTAGTAAAAAAACACCGGAATTCGCAAGAGGAGAAGGTTCATGAAAGGCAGGTTTGCACAAACAACTACTATCGCCTGGTGTCTGGCCATGTTGCTGGTCATGGTAACCGGTGGGCAGCCCGCACTGGCAGCGGATGACAGTGCCGTCACGCTTGCCAAAGCGGAGGCTGCAAAAACCACAGCCGACGAAGAAATGTCCGAAGAAGAAACCAAAGCCAAGATGCTTAAGCCCTTCAAACAACTGAGCAAAGCCAGTGCCACCTGCGTTTCCTGTCACAGGGAAAAAACACCGGCCCTGTATCAGCAGTGGGGTAAGTCCAAACACTTCGGCGCCAATATCGGTTGTTACGAATGCCACAAGGCGGACAGCAGCGATCCCGACGCCATTCGTCATAAGGACTACATTATTTCAGTAATTGTTTCTCCCAAGGATTGTTCCCAGTGCCATAACAGCGAAGTGGATCAGTTCAGCAAGAGTCACCACGCCAAGGCGGCCCAGATCCTGGGTTCCCTGGATAATGTGCTGGCCGAAGTGGTCGAAGGCAACATGGCGTTCAACGGTACGTCGGCGGTGGCGGTCAATGGTTGCTGGCAGTGTCATGGCTCGCAGGTCAAGGTGATGCCCAACGGCGACCTCGACCCCACTACCTGGCCCAACACCGGTATCGGCCGCATCAACCCGGATGGCTCAAAGGGCGCCTGTACTGCCTGCCACCAGCGCCATGAGTTTTCCATGGTGCAGGCGCGCCGCCCCGAGAGTTGTGGCAAGTGTCACCTGGGTCCGGACCATCCGCAAAAGGAGATCTACGACGAGTCAAAACACGGTATTAATTTCTACGCCAATGTTGATAACATGAATCTTGATTCTTCCAAATGGGTCGCGGGCGAAGACTACTGGGCCGCACCCACCTGTGCCACCTGCCACATGTCTGCAACCCGGGAGTTGCCTATTACCCATGATGTAGGGGATCGTATCAGCTGGACCCTGCGGCCGCCGGTTTCCGAAAAGATCGATGCCAAATCCATCAAACAGGGTAAGAAAGTCAAGCCCTGGCGGGAACGGCGCAAAGATATGAAATCGGTATGCAAAGCCTGTCACGGCACCAATGTGGTGGAAAACTTTTACGTGCAGTTCGATGCCCTGGTGGATCTGTACAACGGCAAGTATGCCATTCCGGGCACCAAACTGATGAAACTGCTGAAGCAGGAAAAGATGATCACCGCCACGCCGTTTGACGATGAAGTCGAGTGGAACTGGTTCTTCCTGTGGCACCACGAGGGTCGGCGTGCACGTCATGGCGCCGCCATGCAGGCCCCGGACTACGTCCAGTGGCACGGTATGTACGAGGTCGCGCATCGCTTCTATATGGAAATGGTGCCGAATATCCGTGAGCTGATCGAAAAGGCGGAGAAGACCGGAAACCATGAGGGCGCCAAAAAAGTTCAGGCGTTGCTGGATGAAGTCCTGAATTCACCCGATCATCGGTGGTTCATCGGCAAGATGCCGGCAGAAGAAAAGGCCAAACGCAAATCGCAGCAGGAAGCCTTCAAGAAACGCTACCTGCAGCACTGATAATGCGTCGTTTGTGCCTTTGCCTGACGGTATTGTTTGCCGGGCTGCTGCCTCTTGCCGGGGCGGCAGCTGCGCCTGCTGAATCGGTGAGACCCCCGGTTTCGGAAGAACCGGTTGCGGTTGACAAACAGACACCGAACAGCGACTGCCTGGGGTGTCACGGCATTGAGGGTTTTGCCGTGCCGAAGGGGGAATTCGGCGAGGGCCCGAAACGTGCGCTGTTTGTGGACAGAGATACGTTGCACAGCAGCGTGCACGCTGAACAAGTGTGTGTCGCCTGCCACGACACCATCGAACAGATCCCGCATAAAACAGATCAGCGCCGCATAGTCGACTGTGTGCGGTGCCACGAGGAACAACAGGCCAAGCTGGTTCGGGCAGACAAGATCCAGCCCGAAATTGACCTCACCCGCACCATGGTGGGGTTGCCGCCGGACATTAAAATGCTGGAGAAAACCGCGTTGGAAAGAGAGACCGGTTTATACCTGGCTTCGATCCACGCTCTTCCACGTGAAGATGATCCACAACGGCCTAATGCTGATTGTGGCGATTGCCACGGTACACACGGCGTACTCCCCATGCGCGCCGCTGGAGCGGAGAGCTACCGTCTCAATACACCCGTTATATGCGGCAAATGCCATGAAAAGGCACTTGCCGAGTACACCAATTCAGTACACGGTGCTGCGGTTAAACGCTACGGCAAGCTGGAGGCAGCGGTTTGTAGCGATTGCCACAGCGCACATCAGATCGCCTCACCGGAAGATGATCCAGTAAAGCTGGCTATTACTGAGAATTGTGGCAGCAGCTGTCACGAGGATGAGGTAAAGAGCTATCGTTCCACCTACCACGGCCAGGTGACAATGCTGGGTTACGCTCATACCGCCAGGTGTTCGGACTGTCATAATTCACACAACATTCTGGCCATCGATAACCCGCAGTCCACGGTATACCCCGGTAACCTGGTAAAAACCTGCCAGGAGTGTCACAAAGGGGCCTCCGCCAGCTTCGTCAAATTCCAGCCACACGGCAACACACATGACTTCAAGCGTTTCCCGGCCATGTGGATTGCTTCCAAGTTTATGATTGCGTTACTGGCTGGCGTGTTCCTGGTTTTCTGGACCCACTCGTTATTGTGGTTTAAACGGGAACGCAGGGATCGGGCAGCGGGCCTGCCGGCTGCTCCCCACGCCGATGGCACGACGGTCGGCACCGGTAAATACGTGCAGCGTTTCTCCTGGCAGGTACGTCTGGCGCACCTGTTGCTGGCGCTGGCGGTCATGACCCTGGCGCTGACCGGTACCACAGTACTGTACGCCGACAGCTTCTGGGCGCCTACGGTGATGAAGTTACTGGGTGGCGCCAAGGTCGCCGCCACCATCCACCACAGTGCCGCGCTACTGTTTGGTTTCCTGTTCTTCGGTCATATCATCAGCGTGTTGTACAGGGTCCTCAAGGCGCCCAAAGAGAAAAAATTCCGCTGGTTCGGACCGGATTCGCTGGTACCCAATCTGCGCGACTGGAAAGATTTTATCGCTATGAAGAACTGGTTCACCGGCAAGGGAGCGCGACCGTCATTCGAACACTGGACCTATTGGGAGAAGTTCGACTACTGGGCACCGTTCTGGGGCATGTTCATCATTGGCACGTCCGGCATGATACTGTGGTTCGCACCCTTCTTCGGCCGCTTTATACCCGGCTGGATTTTCAACGTGGCCACCATCGTGCACGGCGAGGAAGCCTTTCTGGCGATCGTGTTCCTGTTTACCGTGCACTTCTTCAACAGCCACTTCCGCCCTGACAAGTTCCCGCTGGACATCATCATGTTCACCGGCAGCATGCCACTGGAAGAGTTCAAGGAGGAACGCGCTGACGAATATGCACGCCTGGTCGGAGAAGGCAAGCTGGATGATTACCTGGTGAACCCGCCATCGGCAGGCATGGTGCGCAGGTCACGCATCCTGGGCTTTACGCTGGTGGGTGTCGGCCTGTTTATTCTGGTACTGGTACTGATGGGGTTTGTACAGAATTTGTTTGCTTAGGGAAGCTCGGGCAGGTGCACAGGTGATAGACTGTATGAATAAACAGTACCGCAAGGACGCGGATCATGTCACCCATGCTTTTGCTGGGCCACACCAAACTGGAAAGCACCGTGCGGTATCTGGGTGTCGAGGTCGGTGACGCTTCACACATTGCCGAGCAGGTCGAATTGTAGCGTGCTAGTGGCGGCAGCTAACAACACTGCCGCCACATTTTTGAAGACCACTGAACGGTCAGTTTCCGGCCAACTCCAGCCTATCGAGGGACCAGGCGTGAACGGCAGCTTTTCCCGAAAACAGTCATTCGCCGGATGCGTGGTTCAGCATCACAGGACTGAAGGTGTTGTTTGGCAAAAACTGCCATGCAGGTGTCCGCACTCGAATACCATTTAACACTTCCTGCTGTTCGCGAATCAACAGGATATCCATCCCCTGTTCAAGCAGTGAACGCAAATGATGGCCTGCTTGTAGATCGGTAAGTGTTCGTAACGTGCCATACTTCAAAAAAATTAGTTACCCGCCCTGCGGGCGGACACTTGGGGGAAGGCTCCCCCAAGCCCCCTCAAAAGGACCCAATCATTCAAATCACCGAATCATCAAATGTCAGCGCTTGCGCCTTGCCAACCCCAGCAATCCCAGCAGGCCTGATCCGAACAGCCACACTGCGGCCGGTACTGGCACTGCGCTGACATTGCCCGAGTGAACAGCCCACGCGAAGTGGTTGAGGCCCTTGTAGACCGTGCTCCGGCTGCCGAACATGAAGTGGAAGTACCACGCCACCTCGCTCGGAAAGAGCGCGTCCTCCGTACCGGACCAGTAGTCGTTGGGCTGGACGTTACTGAAGGGACCGGGACTGCTTGTAGTAATGCCACTTCCAAACACCGTACCGGCTCCGTAGTTGAATAAATGGCCGTACTCGTTGTCCTTGCACGCGGCCTGGTCCGTTGAGCAATTAACAATGGTGCCGTCACCGTTGACATCCATGCTGGCCAACCGCCAGCCAGTCACACCATTGATACCCAGACCCGCTGCCCAGGCCACTTGGTTGTTCCAGAAATTGGTACCGTTGATGTTGGCGTTGGCCGTCCAGGTGATATCCAGCTGATTATCGTAGTAGGCCTGGAAATTTCCCGAGCCGTCGGGCAATACGCCAATCAGGGCCGCATGGGATGACACGCTTATAATGGTAGACAGCAACGCGCCTGATATGCCGACAAGATGGGGTCGTTTCATTCGATTTGCTCCGTTAATTCAATCGTTGTGGGTTCTACCTAGAAGATGCCGGTCTCTGCCGGTCGTATTCTCTTCAAGTTCTTGCATTATGGCGTGCAAGAACTACTCCATTAGGCCGTACGGGGTGGGGGTGGGGGTGGGGGTGGGGGTGGGGGTATGCTACTGTTATTTATAATAATTTATCACTTCCCTACGCTTATCCCGGCTTGGCTACTGTAGTCCGTTGTAAGTTGTACCGACAGGCTCAAGGCAGGGATCTTTCCTTTCTCATTGATCTTTATGACAATTTAACCCATCAACCCTCAGTACCGTGTTGTCGGTTCCCCTTACACTACCAGCATTCCCGGTTCCGCCGAGAGGGCGCAATGTCCGGTTTGCACCGCATGGCGGCTGTTCGCGCTGGTGGCTGAAATGGCGAGAGTGGGTCGTTTACGGAAGCTCACCATATCGATCCACAGATGCGACAAAAGGGAAAATTTCGCAAATCCATGAAATATGCTAG
>CAJXFW010000145.1 GCA_913053655.1 uncultured Thiogranum sp.
CTTCAAGCGCCACTTCCATTGGCAGGATGCCGGCTATGTGGGGTTTCGTCATTTTCTTCTCCTCAGGGTAAATCGAAGACCAGCGCTTCCGCGGCGCCCTGCGCGCTTAGCTGAATCATTTCAACTTCAGACAGCCCAATGCCGTCGCCGGCTTCCAGGGAGTACTCGTTAACATCCAGATGTCCGGAGACGACATGGACGTAGAGTGTACGTCCGGTTACCAGTTTGTGCTGTACGGTTTGCCCACTATCGAGCAGCAACTGATACAGGTGTGCATCCTGATTGATACGCAAGGTACCATCACGAGCATCGGGTGATACGATATGCGTCAGTCCTTTACCCGTCTCCCGGCTGCACCTGGTCATCATTAATCACCCGCAGCACTGACACGCCCATGTGATCAGGGTCGTAATAGCGGCTAAAAGAAAAAGTGTGGCGACTTTTCAGCCAACCAAGATCACTGGGGCCGCGTTCATTGCTTCGTCGTAGATAAACCATGCGGGGGCCTCCTTGATGGGTTGAATTTGACGATAAAGAAGCTTATTAGGTTAATATATGTAGATAAATGGCTTTTTTGTGAATTAATAATTTCTAATATGGAAACAATAGATCGAATCGAGGAGGTCACGCATGGACCGGCTTGTCAGCATGTCAGTGTTCGTCACGGTGGTTGAGCAGGGTAATTTCACGGCCGCAGCGGAACAGCTCCAACTATCCCGGGCCAGTGCGAGCAAACACATCGCAGCACTGGAAAATTGTCTGGGTGGGCGATTGCTAAACCGAACGACACGGCGCATCAGTCTTACCGAGGCCGGCCAGGCGTACTACGAACGCTGCAAACAGATCCTCGAAGATGTGGCGGAAGCGGAATGCGTGGTGACCGGGTTCTCCTCAGAGCCTCGCGGCCTGCTGCGGATTAACGCACCGATGTCGTTTGGTACCAAACAATTTGCCAGTATCGTCGCGAATTTCTGCAAGGTGCATCCGGCTATCGACGTAGAGCTGTCTTTGAACGATCGCATTGTCGATGTAATAGAAGAAGGCTACGACCTGTCGATTCGCATTACGCAGCTAAAAGACTCCAGCCTGATTGCCCGCAAGCTGGCGCCCTGTCGTCTTGCGCTTTGCGCTTCGCCGGACTATCTCGAAACGCACGGGCGACCGGTAGAGCCCGATGATCTTAACCGGCATACCTGTTTGCACTACGCCTATTCCGAAGGCGGGAAAAACTGGGTACTGAGCGGACCTGACGGTGAACACCGCATCAGGATTCGTCCTAAACTGACTGCCAACAACGGTGAGGTACTGTACACGGCCGCCAGACAGGGTCTTGGTATCGTGTTGCTACCCACCTTTATTGTCGGTGATGCTATACGCGCCGGTGATCTCGAAGCTATCCTTCCTGCTTATCCACCGATAGAGATCAATATCTACGCGGTGTATGCATCCAGGCAACATCTATCGGCCAAGGTACGGGCATTTATTGATTTTGCTGCAAAGCAGATCGGTGAACGGCCGGAGTGGGATGCCGGGATTTAAAGGCCTATAGCAGCATCGGCGGGCCGCTGCCAGTGGCTGATTGAGTTAGCGTAGTAGGTTAGCACTTCCTCAGCATCAGGTGCGGCGCGCAGCAGTCCGTCGCGCTGCTCCAGCATTTTGCGCGCGCACAGTGTGGTCAGCGCGTTGGACAGTACGCTTTCGCAGGCACAGGGTGAAATCCGAATGGGGGCGCCCTGTTTACGCAGTTGCTCAATCTTCTCTATGGCGCAGGCTTTTATCGCCAGCGCACTTTTCCAGTCGTCGCGATGTTCAAGTGCTACGCTGGCCAGCAGGGGTACCGGCAGTACCGGAACCACCTCAGCGATGCGTCCCATCAACGTGTCTGCCAGCCGGCCCACTTCTTTAAAGCGCGCTTCCTGTTCGAGGCGGGAAAACTCGATGCCTTTGTCACGGCACCAGTCCTGTACTGACAGAGGTTTTCCGAAGTTGACGCTGGCATAGCCAAAGCGCCGCCAGCGCTCGCGCCGGGAAAGCATCAGTTGTTTGAAAATAAAGCCCAGGGTGGTTTTGATCACGAATCCGGTGCTGCGTTTTTCGGCATCCCGGTCGAGCCGTCGCAGCAGGCTGCGGTCTTCGACCACACGGTCGTAGTTGATACCCACCGGAACGAACACGATTTCCCGGTCGTTTTCCGGGTGGTAGTCGCGCAGCATGTAGTCGAGAAAGCCGAGCTTCGGTTCACGCATGGCACCGTCGCGGCTCAGGCCGCCCTCGAGGAATACCGCCTGGCTGACACCGGCACGCGTGGCCATCTGTACGTAGCGTTCCAGTACCCGGCGATACAGCGCATTATCCGATCCGCGCCGCACAAAGAACGCGCCCATCGCCCGAATCAGTGTTTGCAGCGGCCAGATTCGCGCCCATTCGCCGACGGCGTAGGACAGGGCGGTTTTTTCCGCGGCCAGGAAAGCGACCAGAATATAATCCATGTTACTGCGGTGGTTCATGACAAAAACCACGCTGGCATCCGGATTGACGGATGCCAGCCGGTCGGCATCGTGGAAACCCACCCGTACCCGGTAAATCAGTCGGGCGATGCGCTTGGCGATCCAGTACCCGACCCGAAAATACACATAGGCATTAAAGGAGGGGACGATCTCTTTAGCGTAAGCGTTGGCCTTGGCCTGAGCGACTTCGCGTGGCATGTCGCGTTCACGGGCCAGGTCGATGACCGCAGACGCAACCTTTTCGTCGTGGCTGAGCTGATCGATGAGAATCTGCCGGCGCGTCAGCTGGAACGGGCGCACCTCGATATCGAGGCGCGTGTTAACTTCGTCTATGACACGGTTGATACGCCGCCGCAGATACCAGCGTACACTTGGAATCAGTACCCGGTCCAGCAACAGTGCCAGTGACAGCAGCGCGAGCAGCACGGCCAGCCAGACGGGCAGGGTGATAGTGCTATCCATACCGGGTGTCGTCCGGCAGTTCCATTCGTTGCGGCAAGAGACCGGTTCCTGTGTGTCAGAATTCTTATCGCGGGGATTTTCTGCTAGTCTGACAGGCTACCACTTTCCCACTCAGGTTAAATTTAGCAGAAAATGACCGACAGTGTTCCAGATGCTCGAATCGAGGTGCCGGCGTGTCAAGACAACGTAGTCTGTCCCCTGTGATTTACGCTCTGGCGGTTTGGCTGGGGGTAATGCTGCCGATAGTGGTGGCCACCGGCGGCCCGGACACCGGACAATGGTACCGGGATGGGGAAAAAACGGTTCAGGCTACCCTGCACCTGAAAGCCAACCACCAGCGTGCGCGTAACCTTATTCTGTTCATCGGTGACGGTATGGGGCTTTCCACTGTCACTGCTGCGCGCATCCTTGAAGGTCAGCAACGCGGTCAGCCGGGCGAGGAGAACCTGCTCAGTTTTGAACGCTTCCCCTATGTAGCCCTGTCTAAAACCTACAACAGCAACCAGCAGATACCGGATTCAGCCGGCAGCATGTCCGCCATCATGACCGGCGTAAAGACCAAGGCAGGTTTGATCGCCATGGACCAGACAATACGCGTCAATGAATGTACCAGTACCCGTGGACACCGGCTGCAAACCTTGCTTGAACAGGCCGAGCTTGCCGACAAGTCTACCGGTATTGTTACCACTTCGCGCCTGACACACGCCACACCAGCGGCTACTTACGCCCATACTTCGGGGCGCGATTGGGAAGGCGACAGCGAAATGCCCGCGCAAGCCATCGCTGATGGCTGTAAGGATATTGCTGTTCAACTAATCGAATTTCCTTACGGTGACGGCCCGGAAGTGGCACTGGGTGGGGGACGGAGGTATTTTATGCCGGAAGGAAAAGGTCGCCGCAAGGACGGGCGCAACCTGGTCGACGAATGGCTGGCCAAACGTAAAGATGCCGCCTATGTCTGGAACCGGTCCCAGCTGGAGGCACTGGACGTTGCACATACCGGGCATCTGCTGGGCCTGTTCAATGCCTCGCACATGCAATACGAAGCGGATCGCAGCCTCGAAAAGGGCGATGAACCTTCGCTTACTGAAATGACTCGCAAGGCCATTGAGGTCTTACAAAAAAACAAACACGGTTATTTTCTGATGGTGGAGGCCGCACGCATAGACCACGCACACCATGCCGGCAATGCTTACCGCGCCCTGACCGATACCATAGAATTATCCAACGCCGTGGCCGCTGCTCGCGCCATGACCAGCACCCGTGATACTTTGATTATCGTCACCGCCGACCACAGCCATGCGTTCACCATGACCGGCTACGCGACGCGGGGCAATCCAATCCTGGGCAAAGTCATTATCAATAACAAGTTTGGCGAGCCGGAGACCAAAAACGATCTGGCCGCCGATGGTAAACCCTATACCACACTGGGTTACCAGAACGGGCCGGGTTACGCCTTTGATGACTCGATTATCCTGACCGACAAGAGACGTAAACCCGACGCCGGACGCGGTCAGGATCTGTCAGATATCGATACCACCGATCGCCGTTTCCATCAGCAGTCACTGGTCCCGATGAAATCCGAAACCCACAGCGGCGAAGACGTGGCCGTGTACGCCGACGGTCCCGGTGCCTACCTTTTGCACGGTGTGATCGAACAGAATGTTATCTACCACATCATGAAGCAGGCGATGGGGCTTTAAATCAGGCCGGTCTTCCGAGCGTGGCTAAAATCTCCTCTGCATGCAGAATCGGAAGTGAGAAGTGTCCTTCGTTCGGTACGATGCTGAGCTCGGAGTCAACAAGTTGTGAATGCACGAAGTCACTGTGACTACAGGGTACAATGCGGTCTGCTTTTCCGTGCCATAAATGAATGTGTTTACGGATGTTCGCCAGTTCGAATCCCCAGTGAGTCTGGTAAATAGCCACATCCTGTAAGGATGCAAATGGGCCCTGGCGAAACGATTCCCGAAGACTTTCGGATAACAGCCCGAGTATGTCACTGCGCAATAAAACCGGCTTGTCAGTCCCACCGAGGGAATACGCGAGCAGACGCAATGCTATGGCAGGGTGCGTATTCGACAACGCACTCAGGGGTTTTCCGTACAGGTTACGCAGCAATGCGGGTGCATTTTTTGCGAGTTGGAAACCGGAGCGGGCCAGCAGGCGCATCTCATTACGTAGCGCAGGTTTATAGACCGGCCCCAGGCCACAGACAATACCTGTTGATCTGATGCGTTCCGGTATTTCGTGGGTGCAGGCCAGTGCGTATGGGCCTCCGCCTGACACACCGATTATCCCGAACGTATCAATACCCAGCGCATCGGCCAAAGCGACGACATCGTTTGGCCAGTTTATCAGTGAGCGGTTGTCAAGAAAATCAGACAATCCGTAGCCCGGACGGTCTACGGCATAAACGCATAAACCCAGTGCCTCGGCGGACGTGTGCAGCATCTGGCATTCATAGCGTGATCCGGGCAATCCGTGGAAGTAGAAAAACGGATCGCCGGCCTGAGCCCCATACTGCGCATACCCCAGCTGTCGGCCGTCCGGAAGTTGAAAACCAAGGGATGTGTTTGTATCGCGCATGTGCGTGTGAGATTACCCGCTATTTTCGAGCCAGGTAAACCGTGTTGGACGACTCACCGCCGCGATAAGGATTCGGGAAAGTCACCACATGTGCCCTGGAAGATTGAAACACGCTATCGAGTAACGCGTTAAACCCGGCATCCGGGGGATCGTTGGACCACAGCCCGAAGATACCGCCGGGATGAAGTTTTTCAGCGAGATTGCGGAGTCCCTGCAGCGTATAAAAAGCACCATTTTCCGGATTAAGCCAATGACTCGGTGAATGATCAATATCCAGTAGTACTGCGTGAACCTGCCGGTTTTCGTCCGAGTGATTAAATCCTGTTGCGGGTGATGAAGCGATATCAAAGAAATCAGCGTGGACAAGCGTGCAGCGCGGATCTGATACCAGTTCCTTCCCCAACGGCACCAGGCCCTGGCGGTGCCAGTCGATAACCGGCGCCATCACCTCAATCACCATGAGCGATCGGACTGACGGGTTTTCCAGGGCTGCCACTGCGGTATAGCCCAGACCCAGGCCGCCGACGACAACATCCAGGCCGGTGCCTTTCAGTTCAGCAAGCGCGAGTCTGGCGAGTTGAATTTCGGCTTCGGTAAACAGGCTGGACATCAGAAACTCGTCGCCAAGTTTTACCTCGTAGAGGATTTTTCCTTCGAGCCTGGGTTCCGAACGACGCCTGAGACTGATGTCACCCAGGGGTGTTTGCTGATAGTCCAGTTCTTCAAATTCGAAGGTCATAGGTCCAGTCCGATCTGATTAAACAGCGTGGTTTTTACCGATTTTAATTAAATTAACGGTAAAACAACAGGATAGAATTATTCTATCAGAGCAGAAATTGAAAAATAGATGAATAAAAATTGTGTATTGGCCGTCTAACAGGTCATGAGCTGCCAGAACCCGGATTGCCTGGGACAATACGATTTCGATAGCATCTGCGACACGGTTGCGCTGCTGGAGCAGGCTGAATCGGAACGCGAAAAAGAAGAGATCGCGTTAGTTTCCCTGCTGGACGTAGAGGATGACCAGATTCTAAACCTCAAGCTCAGTTGCAAGCACGCCGGGCAATGCAAAGTACTGGATTGCCGGGACAGATTGAAAAAGTTAATCCAGGACGAACTCGCTATACGCTAGGGAAACTCCGATCAATTCGTCATCCCGGCGCAGGCCGGGATCCAGGCTGTTTAATCAGGCTGTATGGATTCC
>CAJXFW010000146.1 GCA_913053655.1 uncultured Thiogranum sp.
AGGGCGGCGCTCCTACAAAAAACAGCAACCTGTAGGAGCGGTCTCCTGACCGCGACAGCAGGCCTTAACCATCGCGCCGGAGGGCGGCGCTCCTACAAAAGACCAACCTGCAGGGTTCAGGGTAGATTGGCCATCTTTTTGAGATCGATTGCCTTCGCATAATCGAGCATTTCGTCGCGGCTGATGTCGCTGCCCTCCACGGTCACCAGGAAACGATTACTGACAACCATCTGCAGCTCTCCCGAGTTGTCAGCCGGCGTATATTTAACGATCGCTTTCTGTCGCCCGATGCGCTCCATCTTGCCACCATCCGCGGTGGCGAATATCGGGTTGGAAAACATCATCATGACAGCCTGCAACATGGGCGAATCGGTTATGATCTTAATGTCGACACGACTGTTGCCTTTCGAATACTCACGTTCTGCGGTGATCCCGCCGCCAAACATGGCAGCGCCAGCCGCCTGTGATTCAACTTCCCCGGCTGTCCAGCCATCCAGAGGTTCCGGCAACAGTCCCGCCAGGGCATCGCCTTTCTTCTGCTGAATCAGCTGCACCGCGTAATTCAGGCTGCTGGTGGCTTCGCCATACTCGCCGCTCTGGTAAAACTCCATGCCCTCGTTAATCGAGTTGATAACATCATCCTCGGCACCCAAGGCATGGCCCACCAGGCAAAGGCTCAATACGCACGTTGTTACGATTCTTTTTATCATGATAGCCACTCCTCTTTGCACACCCGGGAACCCCGGATTTATTATCACTGCGCCATCAGGGCCTCAATTTCATCAATTTCCTTGGGCGCATTCTTGCTCAGCACATCGTAGCCGTCACGCGTTACCAGCACGTCATCCTCGATACGCACACCGATGTTCCACCACTTGCGTGCCACGCCTTTGCTGCCGGCCGGAATATACAGCCCCGGCTCAACAGTCAGCACCATTCCCGGTTCCAGCACCCGCCACTCCTCGCCGACCTTGTAGTCACCAACATCGTGCACATCCATACCCAGCCAGTGACCGGTACGGTGCATGTAGAAGCGCTGATAGGCCTGTTCCTTTATTAAAGCCGCCGGCCGACCTTTCAGCAGACCCAGCTTTACCAACCCCCTGGTGATCACCTTGACTGCCGCGTCGTGCGGCGCATTCCAGGTATTACCCGGGTAAACCTCGTCTATGGCCGCCAGCTGTGCATCCAGTACCAGCTGGTAAATGGCCCGCTGCGCCTTGCTGAAGCAACCATTCACCGGGAAACTGCGGGTAACATCGGAAGCATAGTATTCGTGTTCCGCACCGGCATCGATAAGCAGGATATCGCCTGCGTTCAACTCTGCATTGTTTTCTGTGTAATGCAGAATGCACGCGTTCTCGCCACCACCGACGATGGAGGGATAGGCGGGCTCACCCCCCGCCTTGCGAAACTCGTGCAGGAACTCCGCTTCCAGTTCGTACTCCATCATGCCCGGCTCGCATAGTCGCATGGCGCGCTTGTGCGCGCGGGCGGCAATATTCGCGGCCTGACGCATGACTTTGATTTCTGCGCGACTTTTATACAAACGCATATCGTGTACAAAATGCTCCAGTGAAACAAACTCGTCCGGCGCGTGTTTACCGGCGCGCGACTGGCTGCGAAGCCGGTTGACCCAGCCAATCACTTGTTTGTCGAACTCCGGAGCCGAACCCATGGTGTAAAACACCCGCTCACGACTCTCCAGCAGACCGGGCAGAATCTCGTTGATATCCTGGGTGGGAAACGCATCATCGGCCCCGAAGTTCTCCACGGCGCCATCCGGTCCGGCGCGTCGGCCGTGCCAGATCTCCATTTTCGGGTCGCGATCCCGGCAAAACAGCAGGTACTCGCCGTGTTCGCGGCCCGGCACCAGCACCATCACCGCTTCAGGTTCCGCAAATCCCGTGAGATAGTAAAAATCGCTATCCGGCCGGAACGGGAAATCCACATCGCGGTTACGCGGCTGCTCCGGGTTAGTCGGCAAAATAGCGATAGCGTCCGGTCCCATCATACGCATCAGCTGTTTACGTCTGCGGGCGAATTCTTTCTGGTCCATACGGCTTATTGTACCTGTGGTGGTGCGCCGGCGGGTTGGTCGTCCTCGAATATCTCCGTCACCCGGATCCAGCGCGGGACAGCCGCCTTGTCTTAAAAATACTCAAGACGTTGATTTTCTGACATTGTGCAATTATCGCATAGCACCGAATTTGACGCATTTTTGCCCCTTCTCTATAGTGTGTCTATGAAAAAAAGCACACCACAGTCTGTTACCGAGCAGGAACTGCTCAAACTCGAAGTCCGCCTGGAAGAACTGGTCAGCAGTATCGAGCACCTCAAGGACGAAAATCGCTCACTGCGCAACCAGCAGGGAGCCATGGTTACCGATCGCGCCGGCCTTATTGAAAAAAATGAAATGGCGCGCAGCCGTGTAGAGGCCATGATAAACCGCCTCAAGGCCATGGAGCAGGGCGTATGAAACAAAACACCAAACCCCTGCGGGTACATATCCTTGACAAGGAATACCTCATCGCATGTCCCGACGATGAGCGCGAAGCGCTGTTTGCCTCCGCCGAATTCCTGACCGGCAAAATGCAGGAAATTCGTGATACCGGAAAAATCGTCGGCGCCGACCGCATCGCCGTCATGGCCGCCTTGAACATGGCCCACGAACTGCTCGGAAACAGTACCGGAAAAGACGACGGTCAGCTCGATATCAGCCAGCGCATCCGCGCCTTGCAAGACAAGATCGATGTGGCGCTGAACCATGGCAACCAGTTGGAATTATAAGCTTTTCCTGCGCACTACCCCCGTCACCGATAACCGTTGTATACTCACTACGTGCACCTTCTGCGGTGCTCGTTAGCGGTTAAGATCTCCTTGAGCCTAATATGTAGCCGGGGAGTTGGCTTGTCAGGCCAGTGAGCATGTCCGCCACGTGTGGAAAGCCTTAGGTCTGACACTCGCTCCCACTTGAACCTCCGGTTCAAGGGCAACAACTGCGACGGTACCTGCGGAAGGTGCTTTTAATTAACAACCAACCTGCCCATGCCTGCCCGTTCTGATATACGCAAACAGCTACGCGCCCAGCGACGCGCCCTGACTGAATCCGAGCGACTGGAACGCTCCGCATCACTGTGCAGCGAACTTGCACGCCAACCGGTATTTCGGTCCAGTAAGCGCATCGCCGCTTACCTGTCCACCGATGGCGAAGTCGAAACGGCGACCTTGATTGAACTCGCCGTGGACATGGGCAAGCAGGTCTACCTGCCGGTATTGATACCGTACCGTGGAAACCGGCTATGGTTTGCGCGCTATGAACCCGGCACACGACTGGTATACAACCGTTTTGGCATCCTGGAGCCCGAGGCCGTTCACCGACAACGCATTGCACCGTATGCACTGGACCTGGTACTGGCACCGCTGGTGGGCTTTGACCATAACGGTCATCGCCTGGGGATGGGTGGCGGCTTCTATGATCGTAGTTTTGCCTACCTGCTACGCAGAAAATACTGGCACAGACCACACCTGGTCGGTCTGGCTTATGACTTCCAGCAACTACCGAAACTGCCCGCCCAGCCCTGGGACGTACCACTGACCGCGGTAGCAACGGATACTGGCTGGCACCCGTTCCAAAAAGGAAAAATTGAATGAACTACTGGTTAATGAAGTCTGAGCCAGACGTGTTTGGCATTATGAAAGTCGTGCGTGAGAGCTACCCCGACCACACCGCCTTCAGCCCGAAAGAGAAATACTTTGATCCCAAGAGTGATCCTGACAAACCACGCTGGTATATGGTGGACATAAAGTACCAGCGCAAAACCAAACGCCTCATCAGCCTGCAAGAGCTGAAAGGCCACCGGGAACTCGAAGACTGCCCGCTGGTGCGCAAGGGCAATCGTTTATCGATCATGCCGCTGAGCAAAAAGCAATGGGATTTTATTCTGAAACTGGAAAACAAAAAAGCCCTGTAGGAGCGGCCCCCTGGCCGCGAACAGGTGCGGTAATCCGGGGCTGGTGCGCACACCCTACCTGTCGCGGCCAGGGGGCCGCTCCTACAGGGATAGAATCAACCCGGCGCGGTTAGGCGTTGCCGAGAAACAGGGATAGAATCAACCCGGCGCGGTTAGCCGTTGCCGAGAAACAGGGATAGAATCAACCCGGCGCGGTTAGCCGTTGCCGGGAAACAGGGATAGAACCAACCCGGCAGCGGTTTAGCCATTGCCGGGAAACAGGGATAGAATCAACCCGGCGCGGTTAGCCGTTGCCGAGAAACAGGGATAGAATCAACCCGGCGCGGTTAGCCGTTGCCGGGAAACAGGGATAGAACCAACCCGGCAGCGGTTTAGCCATTGCCGGGAAACAGGGACAGAATCAATCCGGAGGCGGTTAGCCGTTGCCGAGAAACAGCGAATACGCCGGGTTCTCCAGCTCTTCAAACCAGGTATAGCCAAGCTCATCAAGAAACTTCCGGAAATGCTTGCGATCACCGTCCGGCACCTGGATGCCGACCAGTACCCGGCCATACGCAGCGCCGTGATTACGGTAATGGAATAAGCTTATATTCCAGCGTTTACCGATACTGGACAGAAACCTGAGCAGGGCGCCCGGCCGTTCCGGGAATTCGAAACGGTACAGCACTTCGTCTTCCAGGTCGTATGCCTTGCCACCCACCATAAAACGGATGTGCGACTTGGCCATCTCGTTGTCGGTCATGTCGACAACCGGGTAGTCCTCAGCACGCAGCTTTTCCAGCAGCTGGTGGCGTTCTTCATCCCCCTTCGACAGCTGCACACCGGCGAATACGTGCGCCTCACCGGCATCGGCATAGCGGTAATTGAACTCGGTGATACCGCGCTTGCCCAGGGTACGGCAAAACCTGAGAAAACTGCCGGGACGTTCCGGAATAGTGACCGCCAGCAGCGCCTCACGCCGTTCACCAATCTCGGCGCGCTCCGCAACGTGACGCAAACGATCAAAATTAATGTTGGCACCACTATTAATGGCAACCAGCTTCTCGCCCTCGATACCCTCGCGTTCGACATACTTCTTGATAGCGGCCACCGCCAATGCGCCGGCCGGTTCCACCATGGCGCGTGTATCATCGAAAATATCCTTGGTTGCGGCACAGATTTCATCGGTACTGACCAGCATCACTTCATCGACATACTTGCGCGCCAGCCGGTACGGCTCCTTGCCGACCTGGCGGACTGCCACACCGTCGGCAAAAATACCCACCTGGTCCAGCACTACCCGGCGTTTACGTTTCAGTGCCTCATACATGCAGGGGGCGTCATCGGGCTCGACGCCGATGATGCGAATCTCCGGGCGCAGGGATTTGATATAGGTCGCGATACCCGCGATCAACCCGCCACCACCGACCGGCACAAACACCGCGTGCAGATCATCGCGGTGCTGCTGCAACAGTTCCATGGCAACGGTACCCTGCCCGGCTATAACCTCGGGATCATCATAGGGATGAATAAAGGTCATGCCACGTTCGTCAGCCAGCTGCTGGGCGTGCGCATAGGCCTCGTCGTAGGTATCGCCATGCAGCAGCGCCTTGCCACCAAGCGCCTGCACTGCCTTGACCTTGATGCCGGGCGTGGTGCGCGGCATGACAATCAGCGCTTTCAATTTGCGGTATTGCGCCGCCAGCGCCACGCCCTGGGCGTGGTTTCCGGCAGATGCGGTGATAATGCCGTTCTTGCAGGCTGCGTCATCCAGACTGGCTATTTTGTTATAGGCGCCGCGCAGCTTGAAGGAGAACACCGGCTGGAGGTCTTCGCGCTTAAGCCAGACATCATTGCCCAGCCGCTGGGAAAGATTCCTGGCAAAATCCAGCGGGGTCTTGCCGGCCACGTCGTAGACCCGTGAATTCAGGATCATTTTCAGGTAATTATCGGACATGACCGGATAATAACTGCAAACGTCGTTGGCGGGAATGACATGTTGTTTGCA
The DNA here is from genome assembly GCA_913053655.1 of uncultured Thiogranum sp. GTDB lineage: Bacteria > Pseudomonadota > Gammaproteobacteria > DSM-19610 > DSM-19610 > Thiogranum. Next base: position 5,962 of record CAJXFW010000146.1, read on the forward strand.
AACCCGGTATTATTCGCCAATTCGATTTTTGGAGACTGCCATGAACCAGGACGAACTGAAAAAACAGGTTGCCGAGGCCGCCATTGAATACGTGGAAGCCGGTACCATCATCGGCGTCGGCACCGGCTCGACGGCCAACTTTTTTATCGACGCGCTGGCTGGCATCAAGGGCAGGATTGACGGCGCAGTGGCCAGCTCAGTTGCCAGCGCCGAGCGCCTGAAAGGGCACGGCATCCCGGTTCTGGACCTGAACGCAGTGAACGAGCTGTCGGTGTACGTTGACGGTGCCGACGAAACCAACAGCCAGCTGCACCTGATCAAGGGTGGTGGCGGCGCATTGACACGCGAGAAAATTGTCGCCGGCGCCAGCCGCAAATTCGTCTGCATCTGCGACGAGAGCAAGCTGGTCAGGATGCTGGGCGCATTCCCGCTGCCGGTCGAGGTCATCCCCATGGCACAGAGCTACGTGGCACGCGAGCTGGTAAAACTGGGTGGCCGTCCGGAGTTACGTCAGGGATTCACCACCGATAACGGCAATATCATTATCGATGTCAAGGATCTGGAGATTATGGAACCGTGCAAATTCGAAACTGAGCTGAACAATATTCCGGGTATCGTGACGGTGGGTATATTCGCCAACCGGCCAGCGGACGTGTTATTGCTCGGCACCGCAAACGGCGTAGACACCCGAACAGCCGGGTAACCACCTGTAGGAGCGGTCCCCTGACCGCGACAGCACGCCCTGACAATCGCGCCGAAGGCCGGCGCTCCTACACA
>CAJXFW010000147.1 GCA_913053655.1 uncultured Thiogranum sp.
TACTTCTGGGAGAACAGCCTGCATCGTGCTGAACGTTTTGCGGAAACACTGGTAGACAGAGGACAAATCTCCGATCCCTGTGTGATTGGGGCCGCCATCAACCTTGGGCACTTGCCTGGATCTTGTAGATTCAGAGTCGCTTTCCTTGCTCAGATCGGCCTATGACGTCTTGCTGGATACCTTGAAGGTTGCAGGTGTCCGTCCGTCCAGCAGAAACGGCAGCGTAAGCGCCAGCACCTTGGATTTTCCGGTACCGTTATTGCCCCGCAGCAGCAGGCGGCCGTCACGAAACCAGAACTCCTGATAGTCGTAATAAAAGAGATCCACCAGTCCGGCCCGGAGCGGCTGCCAGCGTTGTTTGTTGGGGTGGGGAAGTTGGATTTCTGGAGGATTCATCGTTTTTTCTGTTTGCCGACTACGGTTGTTTTCCTCTACGCAGCACTGTTTTTACGTAGTCCTCAGTTGCTTCAAAGAGAGGTTCAATATGGTTCATACGTTTCATTAAAGGTACAACTTTGGTTCGAATTCCCATTCCCCTGGAATCGACATAACCATAATCACGCAGCACTTCCATGATGATGGCGTTTCTGGGTGAACGTTGTCCGGCCATCATCTTTTCAATCGTCATGGCGTTTGGCAGCGCACCCGGGCTGATCACCTCGAGCCGGTTCGAGTAGATACCGATCTCTATATCGACAAAGCGCGTCCAGTCGCGGTGAGCCAGTGCGTTGACCAGGACTTCTCGCACGGCATCAATGGGGTAATACCAGCTGGTTTCTCTTCTGAAGTGCTCATCAATATCGGAGGCCTCTTTGGAAACAAAAGGTGTGATTTGTTCAATGAATCGTTCGATGATTCCGCCATCAATCAAGCTTTTCCCAGAGTCGGTGATATCCCAGCGCCCTACCAACGGGCCATCAATCATTTTATCCAACAGCGCCTGATACGCTTTGTCTTCTCCAGCAAAGGCAAAAACCCGCAAGCCTGATTGTTTTAAATAGCGACGTGGGTTTTTGCCAAATAAAATCAATCCTGCAATCGAACAGCAAATGTTGTCGCCTGCCTCTGACAGGAAACCCAGGGCCAAAAGTCTCGACATCCATTCGGACGATGTTTGAGGTATTTCAGGGTCGGCAATAATATCTTTCAGGTAGTTTTGCAGCCGTGCTTCATCAAGGCAGCGTAGGTCTGTTCGAGGTACCGGCATGACTTCCGTATGCAACATGCCACCTAATTCAAACAGTCGCATCTGTTGCTCGCGTGTGGCCAACCGTGATGTTGAGCCGACGCGGATATAGATTTTCTCCGCACCACCTTCTCTAACCACATAAGGTTTGGATATTCCCTGAGGGAAGGTAATAAGGGTAACGATTTTGTTGTCGTCAAATTTAATTTCTTCATAGAAAGGTAGAATCAAGGGGTGAATTTTATCTTGAATAACATTCATCACCCACTCTTCCAGGTCGTTTCGCTGAATACCGGAGATGGTTCCATCATCTTCCACCCCCAGCAGGACTTTGCCACCCTGAAAATTGGCCATGGCAACAATTTCTTTTGCTAATTGTTCCGGGCGAATGTCACCTCTCTTGAATTCAACACCGGAGTTTTCACCGTTTGCAACAAGTTCCAATAATTCAGTTTTCAGCATGATTTACCTTATTTCATTCGTAAGTTTTTGAGTTATTCTAGTAAAATAGGATCTATTACTGTTAATAAAATATTTCTATAATAAAAACAGTTTGTTGCGAGGCGTATTCGGGGCGTAGAGGGCTGTATCTTCCAGCGGAAGCCGGCAGATGCTGGCAGGCACGGGATCCAGGCGAGTTATGACGGTTTCTGTTTGCCAATTATTGAGGCTTCCCCCAAAACATGGCGGCCGATGGCGGGCAGCGGCTGAACCCCGTCGTCAGAGATTTCTACCAGGCGTAGCGCGCTCAGTCGTTGCAGTGCTTTGTGGCACAGTTCTACTTCAGCACCGCGCTCGCGCACGGCTTTTCTCCAGTAGCGGCTGTATTCGTCGATCCAGCCGCTCAAGCACCTCTTCCGGACGAAGATGAACAATGAAATGAATCTTGGCTTCGGCGAATGCCCGCATCACCGCCCGGTACAGCGCGGCCTTTTCTGCGGTGACGTAATTGAAGGCTGTATCAGCATGTGGCGTCGACGCTGATTGCTGCACTAACTTTTTACATTCGGGCAACGGTTGGGTCAAAGTTGAATGTACAATTCGTAGAACGCCTTAGGATTTTAGATCCAGTGGACGCAAATCACCGGCCTTTTGGACCCATGTCAGTACCTTGTCTGTGTATGGGACTCGGGTCGTCATATAGTGCAGACCTCACCGCTATCCGGTTTCAGGCTGGCTTGAAATGTCTGATTTCGATTCTATAGAAGCTGCGACAGGAATGTCCGGGCGGGTACGACAACCGGTGCCCCCGGTCGTGCGAAACAATCGGTGTCGATGTAGTCAGCATCGAGAACGACCTGGAAAGCAAAGGGCGCGGTGAGTTGCTGTTGAAAGTACTTTAGGGCAGGGCTGATCGACTCGTCGTGTTGCTTTACTTCCACCAGGAACCACGGCTGCCCTTCGCGCGCGACGATGAAATCGACTTCGCGTTTTTCCTTGTTGCGGAGATAACCGAGTTCAAATTTTCCCAGGCCCATGTCGTTCCATCCATCCACGGCCTTGAGGAGGTGGCAGGCGACGAAGGTTTCCGCCTTGTCTCCTGCGTCTACGATGCCGGCCCAGTCTCTTAGAAACCATTTGGGTTCCTTCCGCAATGACCGGGAGACATTCCTGAACCAGGGCCTTACCAGAAACCCGAGATGAAGGCTGACAAGAAGGTCGATCCAGCGGCGGGCTGTATCAATGGATACACGGACATGACTTGCCAGATTGCCATAGACAAGCTGATGTGCCGAGCGTTCGGCAAGGAGCTTTACCAGCAACTCAAGCTGATCAAGGTGCTGGATCTGGGTCAGATCACGGATGTCCTCCCTGACCAGTTGCTCCAGGCGCAGGGTTTGCCAGCGACGGCTGAAGCGTGTATCGCGTTTCAAAAAAGGTTCCGGATAACCACCATGCTTCCAGAGGGCGTCGAAATTCGCAGGACTGATCTTTCGGGGTGAATGGATAACCCGTTTTACGTCCGGCAAATCCCTGGTCAGGGTCTCGGCAACCGTGAAAGGGTGCATGCGATACAGAAAATATCGGCCCATCAGACTGTCACCGCCGCGCCGGTAAACATCCATGCGGCTGCTTCCTGTCACTATGATACGGACCTGATCCGCGTAGGTATCGAAGAAGCCTTTCAGGAATTGTTTCCAGCGCGGGTATTTGTGCAGCTCATCGAAGAGTAGCACCGGGGTAGTCCCGGATAAACGGTCGAGTTTGAAGTGGTCGATCAGCCTGGCCGGGCCAGCGAGGATCAGTTCCCGGTCGTCGATGTTGTCCCAGTTAATATAGGCGTCAGCATGGACCCGGCAGGTGGTGGTTTTGCCGACTTGCCTTGGGCCGCTGATGAATGCCATCTGCCGTCGGGTCGCCAGATGCTCGGCCAGAAGGGTGTCATATAGCCTGGATCTTGTCTTCATAGCGTACCATTATCGACCGTATCGTAGAACAGTCAAGACCATTCGACGATGTACATGATAATAAGCTGAAATCCGTTTTGTTGCCGGTATGCCGCCTTGAACGGGGTGCCAACTGTTATCTTATTTTATACCGGGCCAATTTAGCCCTATAATGCGCCGCGCCGCACGCCCTAACGTGTCCTTACCACTCTGCCGGTATGATGTTGATGGCGACTGCTCAGTCAGCCGCCAGGGCGTGTGTTTTATACGCTATTTTAGGCATAATCATCGACTTACAGGTATTTCTCAAAGATGGACCCCGCAAAATTTCAAAAGACAAACATCAGCTGGACGCATTTTTTCCCCTTTTTGACCTGGTTGCAAAACATGAACCGGACCACCCTGAAAGCCGACTTTATTGCCGGATTGACGGTTGCCCTGGTCGCCATTCCACAATCGCTCGCTTACGCCCAGCTGGCGGGGGTTCCCGCCTACTACGGTTTGTACGCCTCACTGCTGCCCGTCATTGTCGGCGCTCTGATGGGATCCTCACCGGCGCTGTCGACGGGACCGGTCGCCATGACATCGCTGCTCACCGCAGCCAGTGTGATGACACTGGCGACCTTTGGTACGGAACAGTTTTATACCTATGTCATCCTGATGGCGCTGCTCTCGGGGTTGATTCAGATCGGCCTGGGACTTGGCCGTATGGGGATGTTGATCAATTTCCTGTCCTACCCCGTGTTACGCGGTTTTATTAACGCTGCCGCCATTATTATTGGCCTGTCACAGCTACCTGCCATGCTTGGCCTGACGCTGAAAAACAGTACGCATTTTCTCAGTGATGTGCTGCACGTTATCGAACACGCCAATCTGATGCATACTATGTCGCTGGCATTTGGAGTGGGGGCGCTGGCATTGCTGGCGCTGATGAAGAAATTCACCCCGAAACTGCCCGGTGTGCTCATCGTCGTGGCGGTGGGGACCTATATCAGCTACCTCGTCGGGTTCGAAGCGGATGGTGGTACCGTGGTCGGTACCATACCTCAGGGACTGCCGGGTTTCAGCATGCCGGAGGTTGACTGGCAGGCCAGTATGCACATGCTGCCTTCAGCTTTCGTGATTGCCATCATCAGTTTCATGGAGGCTATGTCCAGTTCCAAAATCATTGCCATTAAAACCCGTACCCGCTGGGACGAGAACCAGGAGTTGATCGGGCAGGGTATTGCCAAAGTTGTGGCCGCTTTCAATCACTCCATGCCGGTCAGCGGTTCGTTTTCACGTTCGGCGTTGAACCTGGCCACTGGCGCGAAAACCGGCATGGCCTCCGTGTTCAGTGCCTTGCTGGTGCTGCTGGTGTTGCTGTTTTTTACCTCGTTGCTGTACCACCTGCCTAAACCCATACTTGCAGCCGTGATCATGATGGCCGTGTTCAGCCTGCTGAACTTCGAATCCATCAAGGACGCCTGGGTTGCCAACAAGCTGGATGGCGTCGCCGCAATCGTAACTTTTGTCGCTACGCTGTCATTTGCGCCGAATATCCAGAATGGCATTCTAACGGGTATTATCCTGTCGCTGATGCTGTTTCTGTATCGCACTATGAAGCCCCGTATTGTCATACTGGGGCAGGATAAACACGGTGTACTGCGTAACGCCAGACGATTCAGCCTGCCGAAGCTGCACCCGCAAGTTGTGGCGATACGCTTTGACGGTCAGCTGTATTTTGCCAACGTCAGCTATTTTGAAGAGTCTGTCCTCTACCTGGTCGGTAATGACCCGGACCTGAAAGTTATCCTGGTCGTTTGCAACGGCATCAATGGTCTGGATGCCTCTGGCGTTGAAATGCTGAGAAATCTGCTCGAAAGACTGGGGCAGGCCGGTATAACGCTGACATTCAGTAGCATGAAAGAAAGTGTGGCCGATGTCATGCAGCGCACCGGTCTGCTCGAAAAAATCGGCTCTGAAAATATTTTTATCTCGGAAAGAAACGCGATTGAGTTGATCAGTGAGCGCCTTGGTGAATCAGCAGCGGTTAGTGAAGACGGCGCCCCGGACGATGCGCAATGAAAACTTCCCGGCTTGCCAGGACACTCTGTTGCCTTGTCCTGGTGCTCGGCATGAGGCCGGTATGGTCGGCTAACGACACGCCGGTGGAATTGCAAATGATTGCGCACGAGGCGCTGGATGGTGATCCCGGCGCCCAGTTACTGTACGGGTTGGCCTACCTCAACGGACGCGAGGGCCTCAAACCGGATGCCAAAAAAGCGGTGTACTGGTTACGTCGCTCCGCCCGTATCGGCAATGCCTACGCCCAGCTGACACTCGGCAACTGTTACGCCGAAGGTCGTGGTGTCGAAAAAGATCCGCAGCAGGCGGTGCTGTGGTGGCATAAAGCCGCGGAAAAAGATAACCCGAAGGCGCAATATCGGGTGGGAAAGGCCCACCTCGAAGGTGACGGGGTCAGCAAGAACCCTGAACGGGCCGTTTACTGGATCACCCGGTCTGCGGAACAGGGCAACAAGGATGCCCAGTACCTGCTGGGCAAAATGTACTATGAAGGCTATAACGTTCCCTATGAAAAGGAAGCGGCCAGGAGCTGGTTGAGCCGCGCAGCCGGGCAGGCCCACAGTGGTGCCATTAATCTTCTGGCCGTAATCAACGGCATGGTGGATACGACTACAAAAGTCTATCAACAGTCTGCAAAGGTACTGGCAGACAAGGCTGAAAAGGGCGATCCACAGGCAGAATATGAGCTGGGTTTACGTTACGAAAGTGGCGCATGGGACGTTAACAGGGACAATAAAAAAGCGCTGTTGTGGATCACCAAAGCGGCCAATGCAGGCAACCGCATCGCCATGAAGACACTGGCCGATATTTACCAGCACGGCGATCTTGGCTTGCAGGCTGATCCAGGCAAAGCGGCCGAGTGGGAAAAAAGAGCGTCACAAAGGCCGCCTGCTCAGTAGGGGTTGACCTTGCCTATTGCTGTAGCAGAGCAAGCAGACTCTGCATCAGTACTGTGGGGGTGGGTGGACAGCCGGGTATCACCAGGTCTACCGGGACAATGCGTTCGACAGCCCCGACGGTGGCGTAGTTGCAGCCAAACTCGCCACCGTTGATGGTGCAGTCGCCCATGGCGATCACCCATTTGGGAGCGG
>CAJXFW010000148.1 GCA_913053655.1 uncultured Thiogranum sp.
GTGGGCTATGTCGGCCGTATCGATGAACGCGATCTGCAACGCATAGACACGTCCGATTACAGCGGCACTACACACATCGGCAAGGTCGGTATTGAAAAAACCTATGAGGATACCCTGCATGGCTCGGTTGGCTACAGGCAGGTCGAAACCAATGCAGAAGGCCGGGTATTACGCACCCTGGTACGCACACCACCGGTGCCGGGTAAAAACCTGTACCTTACACTGGATGCCGAACTGCAAAACGTCGCCGACCAGGCACTCGGCAAACACACCGGCGCAGTGGTCGCCATCGACCCGAATAACGGTGATGTACTGGCCTTTGTCAGCAAACCCACCTACGACCCCAACCTGTTTGTGAACGGTATCGATTTGAAGACCTACGCAACGTTGCGCGAAGACAAAAAACAACCTTTGTTCAACCGCGCGCTGCGCGGCCAGTACCCGCCCGGCTCAACCCTGAAACCCTTTGTCGGCCTGGGCGGCCTGGAGCAGGGCATTACCAGCAAGTATGCACACACCTACTGCCCGGGGTACTACCAGCTGCCCGGCAAAGCACGCAAGTACCGCGACTGGAAACGTTACGGACACGGTACCGTTGACCTGACCGCCGCCATTGCCCAGTCCTGCGATGTATATTTCTACAACCTGGCGCTGTCGATGGGCATCGACCGGCTGCACGAATTTCTGTCAAAATTCGGTTTTGGTCAACGTACGGGTATTGATATCAGCGGTGAGATGCCGGGGCTGTTACCTTCGCGGCAATGGAAACGCGCGGCACGCAACCTGCCCTGGTTCCCGGGTGAAACCCTGATCACCGGTATCGGTCAGGGCTTTGTACTGACAACACCGCTGCAACTGGCCAGCGCCACGGCAACCCTGGCCAGCTATGGCAACCGCAAGAAACCCCATGTTGTGGCTTCTACCCAGATTTACGGTGATATAGAATTGACGCCTTTACCGGTCGAACCCGGTCCGGACTTCGTGATCGAGAATCGTCAAAACTGGAGCGACGTGATCAATGCCATGCACAAGGTCGTACAGGGCAGGCATGGTACTGCGCGCAAGGCCGGAAGGGGTGCGAAGTACCAGTTTGCCGGTAAAACCGGAACAGCCCAGGTATTCGGCCTCAAGGAGGAAGAAAAATACGATGCTGCAAAACTGGCCGAGAAGCTGCGTGACCATTCGCTGTTCATCGCCTTCGCGCCACTTGATAAACCGCGTATCGCCATTGCCGTTGTCGTGGAAAACGGCGGCAGTGGCAGCGCTGTAGCCGCCCCTATTGCACGCACCATCCTCGATCAATATCTGCAAAAACCTGAATCATGAGTACCCTGCTCGACAGCCACCGTGAAGACGCCAGCCGCCGTGACTGGCAGCATATCCTGCATCTCGATGCGGGACTGCTGTTCGCACTGGCAGCACTGTCCACGCTGGGCCTGTTCGTGCTGTACAGCTCGGCCGGAGGCGATGAACAGTTGCTGATACGCCAGATCGTGCGTCTGGGTCTCGCTTTCGGCACCCTGGCGATCACTGCGCAACTACGCCCCCAGTGGCTGCAACGCTGGACACCCTGGCTTTACGGCATCGGACTCCTGTTACTGGTGGCGGTGCTGCTGGTGGGTGACGTCGGCAAGGGCGCACAACGCTGGCTGGACCTGGGTTTTGTGCGTTTCCAGCCGTCCGAGATGATGAAGCTGGCGGTACCCATGATGGTCGCCTGGTATCTGTCCGACAAACGTCTGCCGCCGGCCGGCCGGCGACTGCTTGTGGCCGGCGCACTGATTATCGTGCCGGTGATATTGATCGCCAGGCAACCCGATCTGGGCACCTCACTACTCATCGGCAGCGCAGGTTTTTTTGTTCTGTTCCTGGCCGGCCTGTCATGGCGCCTGCTGGGTGGCCTGGCACTGCTGGCCGCGGCTGGTGCACCGATGCTCTGGCATTTTATGCATGAGTACCAGCGCCAGCGCGTTATAACCTTTCTCGACCCGGAACAGGATCCGCTGGGTGCCGGCTACCATATTATCCAGTCCAAGATCGCCATTGGTTCCGGTGGCCTGTTCGGCAAGGGCTGGTTGAACGGTACGCAGGCACACCTGGAGTTTTTGCCGGAACGATCCACCGACTTTATATTTGCGGTGCTGGGTGAAGAGTTCGGTCTTGTCGGTATCGGCGTCCTGCTACTGATTTACAGCTTTATCATTATTCGCAGCCTGTATATCGCTACCCAGGCACAGGATACTTACAGTCGCCTGCTCGGCGGCAGCCTGGCCATGACTTTTTTCGTCTACATTATTGTCAATACCGGCATGGTGACCGGATTACTGCCAGTGGTAGGATTACCGCTGCCCATGGTCAGCTACGGCGGCACATCGATGGTGACGCTGATGGCCGGTTTCGGTATCCTGATGTCCATACACACGCACAGAAAACTGCTGCCTACATAAAGGAAGTACGGTGTTAAAACAAAAAAATCCTGGTGTTTTGCTTATCAGCCTGTTGGGTGTACTGGCTGCCGGGCCGGGTTGCGCAGGAGATTTCCAGGACGACGCGGAGGTCCAGGTTTTCATCACTAGCATGGTAAAACAGCATCAGTTCAATCGGCAGAAGCTGGAAACGTTGTTCAGCCAGGCGAAAAAACGCGACGATATTCTTGAAGCCATTGCCAGACCGGCGGAAAAAACCAAGCCCTGGTACGAATATCGCAAGATATTTGTCAAACCCAAACGCATTGCGGGCGGTGTTAAATTCTGGAAAGAGAATGTTGATATCCTGAAACGGGCCGCGCAGCAGTATGGTGTAGACCCCGCCATCATTGTCGCCATCATCGGTGTTGAAACCCGTTATGGTGCCAATACCGGTTCCTACCGGGTGATCGATTCGCTTTCCACTCTGGCATTCGCATACCCGCCGCGCAGCAAGTTCTTCCGCTCCGAACTGGAACAGTTTCTTATCCTGGCACGCGAAGAAGATGTTGACGCGCATACAGTCAAGGGTTCATATGCAGGCGCCATGGGATACGGGCAATTTATTCCATCCAGCTACCGGAATTATGCCGTCGATTTTAACGGGGATGGAAAACGTAATCTGTGGAACAGCCTGGACGACATCATCGGCAGCGTCGCCAACTATTTCCACAGCCATGGCTGGCAGGCCGGTGAACCAGTCGCCGACAAGGTAACCAGTACCGCCCCCATAAAGACGACACAGATATCCGAAAAACTCAAACCCGGCAAGAAAACTGCCGGCGATTTTGCCAAACAAGGCATCACCAGCACACCACCTCTAGCGAACGACCAGCCGGTTGCACTGCTTAAACTGGAACAGAAAGACGGTCCCGAATACTGGCTGACCAGTAACAATTTCTATGTTATTACACGATACAATCGCAGTCCGTTATACTCGATGGCGGTCTACCAACTGAGTGAAGCGATTCGAGATGCCTACCAGCACAGCCGGCCCTGAGCACAGCAAACCCGGTATGCGCTGGTGCTATATCCTGTGCGTGAACACGCTGGGCGTGCTGCTGGTGGCCTGTTCATCCGGCCAATACACCGGCAGCCGCTACTCGCAGGCACAGGACAGCGCACCCTATCAGGCAGTTGATGTCTCCACTGTCAGGGACGCCGTCCCGCGTGTCGAACCAAAGAGCCGTTACGGCAATCCATCCTCTTATGTTGTCCTGGGCAAGCGCTACGACACGCTCGCCTCCAGCAAGAATTACAAAGAGCGGGGAATCGCCTCCTGGTACGGCACCAAGTTCCACGGCCACCGCACTTCCAGCGGTGAACCCTACGACATGTACAGGATGTCGGCCGCACACAAAACGCTGCCTCTGCCCACCTATGCACGCGTCAGCAACCTGCGCAACGGCAGGTCGGTCATCGTCAAAATCAACGATCGCGGCCCGTTTCACGAAAACCGCATTATCGACCTGTCTTATGCTGCCGCCGCACGGCTGGGTGTGCTCGGCAAGGGGACCGGACTGGTGGAGGTCGAGGCCATCGATCCACTCACCTATACTGCAAACAGACCGGTACGCAGCGTACCGGCCAGCCGGCCCAAAACAGCGCACCGGGCAACCACCACGTCGAATCAGGCACAGCCATCGCTATACTTACAGTTAGGCGCTTTTAATAACCGTGGCAATGCAGAACGCCTGCGAGCCCGTCTGAGCACCACTGAACTTCCGGGTGAGCTGCGCATCACCGAAACGGTCTCCGATCAAAAACATATTTTCCGGTTACGCGTCGGTCCACTGGCCAATGTCGAAACTGCGGACCGGCTGACCCGGATACTTACCGACCAGGGTATCGGCTCTCCGCAGGTCGTCATCGACTAGCAGTCTGTTGAAATATGCCGTGCAAGCGCAGACAATAGGCTGCTTGCGCGTAACACATCAGGCCCATGAAAAAATTCACCCAGTCCCTTACCTACCTGTTTCTCACTTTCAGTCTACTATTCTGCACCTGGAGCCAGGCCGCCACACCGGTACCCAAAGCACCCTTGGTCGGCGCCAAAGGCTACCTGGTAGAAGATTTTCTCAGTGGTCAGTCCATCGCCGAAAAGGATGCGGACCAGCCGCTGGAACCGGCCAGCATTACCAAGCTGATGAGCGCCTATGTCATTTTCAGCGAAATTCGTAAAGGATCGCTGGCGCTGTCAGACAAGATCCGTATCAGCGAGAAGGCCTGGCGTACACAGGGTTCGCGTATGTTTGTGGAGGTCAATACCCAGGTCAGCGTCGCCGATCTGATAAAGGGTATGATCATTCAGTCCGGTAATGATGCCACTGTGGCGCTGGCGGAGCAGATTGCCGGCACCGAAGCCAGTTTCGCAGCCCTGATGAATACCTACGCACAACAACTGGGTCTGACACGCAGTCATTTTGTCAACAGCACCGGACTGCCGAACAAGGAGCACTACACCACAGCGCGCGATATTGTCCGTGTCGCGCGCGCGCTGATCCGGGAATTTCCCGAATACTATCAGTGGTACTCCCAAAAACAGTTCACCTACAACAAAATCACCCAGTACAACCGTAATAAACTACTGTGGCGTGATGAATCCGTTGACGGTCTGAAAACCGGCCATACCAATTCCGCCGGTTACTGCCTGGTAACCTCAGCCGAGCGCGATGGCATGCGGCTTATCAGCGTGGTGCTCGGCACCAAAAGCGAGGAAGCGCGCGCAGACGCCAGCCAGTCACTGCTGAACTATGGTTTCCGCTTTTTTGAAACCCACAAGCTGTACGACAGCAACACCAGGCTCACCACCGCCAGGGTATGGAAAGGCGCCGGCGACTCTGTAGAGCTGGGGCTGGCCGATACCCTTTACGTCACCATTCCACGTGGTGAATACAAGAATCTCGATGCTTCCATGCAACTCCAGGAACAGATTACTGCACCGATCACGCAGGGCCAGACACTCGGACGTGTCGTCATAAAGCTCGACGACAAACTGATCTCTGAAAGAGATCTGGTCGCACTGCAACCCGTTGCAGAAGGCAACTTCTGGCAGCGTATTGTTGATGAAGGCCTGTTGTACTTCCAGTAGCATGACTACGGTCTACCTGAACGGCAACTACCTGGCTATGGAGGATGCGTGTGTATCGGTCATGGATCGTGGCTTTCTGTTTGGCGATGGTGTCTACGAAGTCATTCCGGCCTACGGCGGAAGACTGTTCCGGCTGAGCCATCACCTGCACAGGCTGCAAAACAGCCTCGACGGTATTCGGCTCACCAACCCACTCAGCGATTGCACATGGCAGGAAATCCTCGACGAAGTACTGCAACGCAATCGTGAGCAGACCAGCGCCAGTAATGATCAGTCGGTTTACCTGCAGGTCACACGCGGAAGCGCAGCCAAACGCGACCACAGTTTCCCGGACAGGATCACAGCTACTGTTTTTGTTTTCAGTACTCCCCTGGCCGAACCTGACCCGGTAGACAAAACACAGGGTGTTGCCGCGATTACACTGGATGACATTCGCTGGCAGCACTGCGCAATCAAGGCAATCACCCTGCTACCAAATGTGCTGCTGCGTCAGCAAGCAGCGGACAACAACGCGGCGGAAGCATTACTGATCCGTGATGGCCTGGTCATCGAAGCATCTGCCAGCAATGTATTTGTCGTCAGGGATGGCATCATTCTAACACCCCCCAAGGGTGAACAGATGCTGCCGGGCATCACCCGTGACCTGGTCCTGGAGCTGGCGGAACAGCATGCGCTGCCTTACGCTGAAACCGATATCAGCGAAAACACTCTGCGGCAAGCAGACGAGGTCTGGGTAACCAGCTCCACAAAGGAAGTCCTCCCGGTTACCCGACTGGACGGCAAGGTCGTCGGAGATGGGCTGCCCGGCCCGGTCTGGCAATCAATGATTCAACTTTTCCGACGCTACAAGGAAGCGGTGCGTAATGGTACGGAAAAATAACCGGCTCACTCAAATATGCCCTGCAAGTACCAGTATCGTTCACCGGCAAGTTCCCGGTAAATCCAGTAGCACGAACCTGACGGGTTAGTGGCAATAAAGTAATCCCGCGCCACGTCCCGGCCATCCCACCAACCGGACTCGATGCGTTCACGACTGGCTTGCAGCTTGAGTCGGCCGTGCCAATGCGGGCAACCCTCCCGGGTTTCGAGCCGCTTCGGGACAGACAACAGCCACAGGGGTCTTTG
>CAJXFW010000149.1 GCA_913053655.1 uncultured Thiogranum sp.
TGGGCTTTCCCAGGGACACCGACAAGGGGCTGGAAATGCCGGCACCGGATTCACTCGGCCTCGCCGGCTTTGATAACCAGCATTTCCGGCGCATGTTCATGGAGCTGTTTACCGCCCGGGATATCGCAGAAGGATTGTTGTCGTTTGACACCGGTTTTGACTGCGTAGATGTCGCGAACGAGCTCAAACGGCAGCGACAGGACGTCGCCAGTGTAAGAGTGAACGGTGTGGTACAGGGGTATCTGCGCCTGTCGGATATCGAAAGCGCGGATGCCACCGGCAACTTCCGGAATTTTACTGTGGATCAGGTCGTGCCGGGAAGTGCGACTTTTGCTGATGTGATCCATGTGCTTACTCGTCATGATTATTGCTTTGTAACTATGCTGGGTGGTATTGCGGGTGTGGTAGGCCGAGACGATATCAACAAGCCGATAGTGCGCATGTGGCTGTTCGGTATCGTGACCATGGTCGAGATGGGTATGGTGCAGTTGATTCACGAACGCTTCCCGGATGCCGGCTGGCAGGAAGTCGTATCCGAAGGGCGCTTGCAGAAGGCCAGGGATATTCAGGCCGAGCGGCAACGCCGCAATCAGTATTGTGAGCTGATTGATTGCATGCAGTTCTCGGACAAGGCGCAGATACTGATCAATGACGAAGAGTCACTGGCACAGCTGGGGTTCGATTCCAAAAGTGCCGCCAAACGTTCTGTGAAAGAACTGGAGTCGTTACGCAATCACCTTGCCCATGCGCAGGACATAGTCATGCACGACTGGGCACAGATTGCGCGTCTGACCAGGCGCATGGAAGAAATCACCCGCGGCTAGTGTTCGATCAATTTAAGGAAGCTCTGATTAATTCGTTTTCTGTCATTCTGGCGTGTGCCAGAATCCAGTGGTTTCAATGCGTTGGATACCGGCATACGCCGGTATGACGAATTGATCAGAGTTTCCTTAACATTGATGGATGCAGGAGCCACCCTGGTGGCGAATTTTTTGCGGGCAAAGCCCGCTCCTACAAGTGAATGTATTCGTCAATACAAAATTGGTGGAATACTAGTCGCCTTTCGGAAAAAATAACCCCGCTGCAAACCACAATTCGAAGCACCCGTAGGAGCGCCGCCCTCCGGCGCGACGGGTTGTGTTGCCAACAGTCGTGCCGGAGGGCGGCGCTCTACGGGATTAGATAAACGTTGTTATCGGGTTGGTTTCAGAAGTTTGCCAGGAAGAAAGGGATAAGCAGCGCGTTGGCCAGGTCAATGAAGAAAGCACACACCAGCGGCACGATAATAAACGCCAGGTGCGAAGCGCCATAGCGTTGCGCAACCGCCGACATGTTGGCCATGGCGGTTGGTGTGGAACCCAGGGAAATACCGCCGAAACCCGAGCAGACGACGGCGGCATCGTAGTTGCGTCCCATGGCGGGGAATACGATGAACAGGGTCACGCCGACGGCTACCAGGAACTGGGCGCCGAGAATGGTAAAAATAGGGCCTGCCAGATCCACCAGGGTCCACAGCTGCATACTCATCAGCGACATCGCCAGAAATGTGCCCAGTGACACGTCTGCAATCAGGGCCATGGCAGGCGTACGGGTCGGCCATTTTGTTCCGGTAATACGTGGAAAGGATTTCGGAATCAGGTTGGTAATGAGTATGCCGGCAAACAGGGAGGTCACGAACAGTGGCAGTTGCAGTCCCAGCTTCTCGAGCTCTGCGTTCAGCAAAAAGCCGAGTATGGCGCTTATGTGAATGGCGAGTATCGCGTCCAGCAGGTCAAGGTGGCCGATGGTGCTGTGTTTTTGCATATCGGGTGCACCGACATCCAGCGGCTCTGCCTGTGCCGGTTTCAGCTTGTATCGGGTTATGAGGAGTTTTGCAATCGGACCACCCATCAGGCTCGCCAGGATCAGGCCAAAGGTGGCGCTGGCAAGGCCGATTTCCATGGCGTTGGAAATGCCGTAGTCTTCTGCGATTCTGGGTGACCAGGCAATCGCTGTTCCGTGTCCGCCGATGAGGGAAACCGTGCCACCAAGCAGGCCGACGGGTGTGGGCAGGTCGAACCACGAAGCAACCGTTATGCCGGTCAGGTTTTGCAGGAACATGTAGCCAATGGTGATCGACAGCAGGATGATGAGTGGCTTGCCGCCCGACAGCAGGTCTTTCAGGCTCGCATTGATACCGATGGTCGTGAAGAAATATACCAGCAGGAAATCACGGGTAGCCAGATCGAATTCGACCTCGATACGGGTTGTGAGATAGACAAGGCCAATCAGCAGGGATGCGATCATTCCGCCGGTCACCGGTTCCGGTATGCTGAATTCCCTGAGAATCCCGACAGTATCGTTTACCCGCTTGCCCAGGAATAGCACGACGATACCCAGCGTCACCGCGAAGAAAGGACCGAAGTGCAAGACACCGTTATTAAATTCCATACATCTTCCTTTTGTTCAGTCGAAGCCGGGTAAATAGCCAAAGGGCTTTTTGATTAAACCATTGAACCGCCAAGACGCAAAGATCGCCAAGAAATAATTTGTTTTTCTTTGTGGTCTTTGCGTCTTGGCGGTTCAAAAATAATTTACAAAAGGGTTCCTCAAGCAATTCCTATAGCACTGAAAAATCGTAATTGGCAATAAGATGAACTTCGCGCAGATCATTGCCACCATCCTGATTGACGAAGGCACCACGCAACCTGAACCATAACTCTTTGGCCAGCCCTGTCCCGGGCTTGTAATCGACAGTCAGGTCGAGTTCAGACTGGTCCGGGCTGGCGTTGCTACCGTTATCCGGTGTATCGCCCCGCGCGTAATTGATGAAGGCGCTGAACCCGTTGTCACCAAAATAGCTGAAGTCGGATGACAGGCCGAGCAGCCAGGCATCCTCGCCGGCACGGTTAAAGTTTTCGATGATGATCGAAATATAGCTGGGATCGCCGCCCCAGTCGTTGCGAATCCCCGCATTGTTTGTTGTAGAGGTGCGTGCCACCGTGAACAGCAGGCCACCATGGCTGGCGGCAAGCTTGGCGCCCCAGAAGCGGGTATCGAAGTCTCCACCGAGCTGGTCGCCGACCGAGCGCTGGTTTGCGTATTGCGTCGAGAACTGGAATTTCATACCCATCCGTGTGCGTGTGCGCGTATTGCCTTCAGTATAGAAGATATTCATGAAGTCACGGGCATAGTGGTTTACCACAGCTATATTTGCATCATTGGGAAAGGTGTAACGGGCTGCGGCAGTGGATACTGCACGGTCAGGGCCGTCTATGCCGGCTGCTTTTGTCATGCTGATAAATTTGTCGGCATCGCGTTCTTTCATACGCCAGGTCTGCGCGAGTCCGTAGACAAAACGCTTGCCGGAAGTATCGAACAGGGTCACGCTTTCGAAGGTGTTGGGTATCATGCGGGTGTCCAGCCCGTTGAGGTACGGCAGGTTCGACTGTTGCCTGTAGACCTTTAACGACAGCTGCCTGTACAGCCGCGCTTCCAGATATGCCTGGTCCAGTACGGTAAAGCTTTTCTGTCCCGGCTTGAGTAATCTGCTGCCGTCCCTGTCGGCAGGTCCATAGAGCTTTTGCGAAGTATGCAGGGTGGCGCCAAGGTGCAGCCGATCTTTCCACCAGGGTGTCGCAAAGTCGAGTTTACCGCCTTGTGCCCAGGTCTCGATATTCTGTTGAGTCTTGCGATCACGGCCGAAATAGAAGTTGCGCAGGTTAAGATTCAGCGTGCTCTCACTGAGCATGTCCCCCAGCTTCGTAAAGACCCGGGCCGGAGCAGGTGGTTTGAAGGCATATTCGCCTGACTCAACGGATGTGCCGACACTGCCCGCTCCGGTTTGCTCACTCTGGATGTACTCGGGAGTTGCGTATGCAGGTCGGGTGGCACCCAGCAGCAGGATAAGGGCTATTTTAGGGGAATCCAGTGATTTTAATGAGTTGGATACCGGCATGCGCCGGTATGATGAATTGCTCGGAGTTTCCTTAGGAAGGACGCAAATCGCAACCGGGGTTCTACCCGGGTTGTCAGGCTTAAGGGGCATGCTCGTCGTTACTGGTCCCCAGTTGTTGCCCCATGCGCAGCGCTTGTTCCGCCTGTAAACCCCCGGTCCAGTTCATCCGACCCTTGCCAAACAACAGAATGACGGTTGAACCCATATTGAAGCGGCCCATCTCGGCACCACGTTGAAGTTTGATCGCCTGAGATCGCAGGTCGTTTACCTTGATTTCACTGCGGTGGGGAGGCGTCACCAGCCCGGCCCAGACGGTTTCGATAGCCGCGACATTGATCGCGCCCACCAGCACCATAGCCATAGGGCCGGCGTTGGTGTCGAATAGGGAGACCAGCCGTTCGTTGCGTGCAAACAGGCGTGAAACGGTTCGCGTCGTATGGGGTGCGACACTGAACAGACGCCCCGGCACGTAGACGGTTTCACGCAGTGTACCGGTCAGCGGCATGTGTACGCGGTGATAGTCGCGCGGCGACAGGTATACGGTAACAAAACGACCGTTTTGAAAATCCTGTGCGCGTGTTGTGTCGCCACCCAGCAACGCTGTCACACTGAAGCTGTGCCCCTTGGCCTGAAATACTGCATCCTGGTCAATGTTTCCGATCTGGCTGATGCGGCCGTCGGCGGGGCTGACGATGGTGGACTCGTCACCCGCTATAGGGCGCGCGCCGTCGCGCAGCTCGCGCGTGAAAAATGCATTGAAGTTAATAAAGTCTTCGGGGTTTTGATACAGCGCTTCACTCCAGTCGATCCGGTACTGCTCGGCAAACCAGCGAATAAACCGGTTTTTAAACCAGGGTGTCTGGATTCGGGTCAGTTTGTAGGTCAGCCTCGACACCGCGTGTTGCGGCAATGCATAGATTGACAGAGATTTCAGGTAATCCTGCCAGCTGGCATCTGCCTGTTGCGGGCTGGCCTTCAAGACTTTTTTCTGCCATCGGTGGCCTCGTAATAATTTTTGATGGCAATAAAATCCTGTGCAATCAGAGCGGGGTCATGTGGGGCACCAAACACTGCACGAAAATTACCTTCCGGGTCGAACAGGATGATGGCGGCGCTGTGATTCACCCGATAATCATCTGCGTTATCATCCGGAGCTTTACCGAAAAAGGTGCCAAGCTGCCGGGTCAGGATGAGGAGCTGTTCCGGGTCGCCGGTCGCGCCGATAAAGTCCGGGTCAAAGTGAGGCATGAATTCCGCCAGCAGTTCCGGTGTATCACGTTCGGGATCCACGCTGACAAAGACGACCTGGGGCGGCGTATCCAGTGTGTCGTCTTTTTTCAGATTGCGTATGACTTGCGCCAGCATCGATAGCGAGGTGGGGCAGATATCGGAGCAGTGGGTGTAGCCGAAAAAAGCGAAGCTCCATTTACCCTTCAGGTTTTCATGGGTAAAGGGTTTTCCGTTGTGGTCGGTGAGCTGAAAGTCCGTGATGGCTCTGGCGGAGGGTAGCAGGGTACCCTGTTCGAGCTGTGGCGGTCGGGGCGGGCTGCAGGCGGATAACAGCACAGCAGCCAGTAACATCGGTATAATATAAATTTTCATAGGCGCGCATTATCCCATGATACAGCCGGAATTACAGACTATCCGCGATCTGGTGCGTTGGAGCGCCAGCCGTTTTGGCGAGGCAGGGCTGGTGTTCGGGCACGGGACGGACAATGCATTTGACGAAGCCTTGCTGCTGGTACGGCATGCGCTGCACCTGCCGGCGCAGTTTCCGGATTATCTTCTGGCTTCCGCGGTTACGGCGGATGAACGTGAGGCGGTGCTGGAATTGATACACCGGCGCATCGACACACGCAAGCCGGCGGCCTATCTGACGCACGAGGCCTGGTTTGCCGGCCTGCAGTTTTACGTGGATGAGCGCGTTCTGGTACCGCGTTCCCCTGTGGCAGAGTGGATAGAGCGTGGTTTCCAGCCCTGGCTGGAGCCGGATGCGGTTGAACAGGTGCTGGATCTGTGTACCGGTGGAGGTTGTATCGGTATTGCCTGTGCCGCTCATTTTGAGAATGCGCATGTCGATCTGGTCGATATCTCCCCCGCAGCTCTTGAGGTTGCAACCAGGAACGTGGAGCGCCATGACCTGCAGGACTGGGTACGGGTGGTTGAATCTGACCTGTTCGGTGCCATTGATGCACAGCGTTATCAGCTCATTATCAGTAATCCACCCTATGTCCCGGCTACAGAAATGCAGCAGCTGGCGGAGGAATTCCGGCATGAACCCGAGATCGGGCTTTTGGCGGACCGCGAAGGTCTGGATGTGGTTGTGCGTATCCTGGCCCAGGCGGCGGATTATCTGGACGAAGACGGTATTCTTGTAGTGGAGGTGGGTAATTCCCGGGAGATGCTGGTTGAATGCTTTCCGGATGTACCATTTTTGTGGTTGGAGTTCGAGCGCGGCGGGCACGGGGTTTTTCTGCTGGAGGCAGCGCAGGTCAAGGAATCCCGTTCTGTGTTTGAAGCGGCCAGGCAAACCTGAGCGATACTGAGTGGAGGTGGAACGTGCTAGGTAGACCCAAAACGGCTGAGGAATATGTGGACCTGGTGGATCAGGCCATTTTTGAGATCGAGGATCTGCGCATGGCGGCAGAATACGATATGGATTCCATGGGTGCGGCGACAGATTTTCTGGAACAGCTGGAGCGGGATATGCGCAGGCTCAGGGATTCGA
>CAJXFW010000150.1 GCA_913053655.1 uncultured Thiogranum sp.
AGACCAGCCATGGCTGCCCTGCAGACTCGCCAGCCAGTTTCTTCCAGAACTCGAGCCCTTTGAAATAGTCCCGATTTATGGTTCGTCCTGATTTTATTTCCAACGGAGACAAGTGGGTGCCGTGATCAATGAGTACATCAACTTCATGGCCCGATCGATCGCGCCAGAAGTAGAGGTTCGAGACCTCACCTGCATTGTAGCG
The DNA here is from genome assembly GCA_913053655.1 of uncultured Thiogranum sp. Classification (GTDB taxonomy): domain Bacteria; phylum Pseudomonadota; class Gammaproteobacteria; order DSM-19610; family DSM-19610; genus Thiogranum. The sequence goes on from CAJXFW010000150.1 coordinate 203, forward strand.
GGATTTGAGTAATTCGCTGATCACCCAGGACTCGAATAATGCACCGCGCTGGGAATGGATGCCGAGTTGATCGGTATTTTGAATACCCAACAACCAGATGGCGAGCCCGGTATCAAGAAAATACAGCTTCGGTGTCTTCACCAGGCGCTTGTTGAAGTTCTGATGATGCGGTGCCAGCAGATGCACAATGTAGCTGGCCTCCAACACCGAGATCCAGGCTTTGGCGGTGTTATGCGTAATACCACAGTCATTGGCCAGGGATGACAGGTTGAGCAATTGCCCGGTACGGGCTGCGCATAATCTCAGGAAACGCTGGAAGGCACCCAGATCCTGCACATTGATCAGCTGCCGAACATCGCGCTCCAGATAGGTACGCACGTAATTGCCATACCAGGGATGTGGATCGAGCGCACGATCATAAACAGGAGGATAGGTTCCCTGAAAAAGTGTCTCATTCAGATCTGTGTTGGCTTTCCCGGAACGCTGCAGTTCTGTACGCGCCAACGGCAACAAGGTAATCAATGCCGCCCTGCCGGCCAGGCTTTGTGTAACACCTGACAGCAGGCCAAACTGTTGCGAGCCGGTGAGGATAAACTCACCGGGCCGCTGCATCTCGTCTACCCGCGTTTGTATATAAGAGAACAGGGCCGGGCAACGCTGTGCCTCGTCAAGAATGGCGCCCTCGGAAAATTGAGCCAGGAAGCCTCGCGGATCAGCGTCGGCGAATTCGCGCTGGTCGAGGTCTTCGAGAGACACGTAGGCGCGGTCGGGGAAGGCATGGCGCACCAGCGTGGATTTACCGGACTGGCGTGGTCCGGTCACGATCAGCACCGGATAACCGGTAGCGAAGTCCAGAAGCCTGGATTCGGCGGAACGTGGGATGTACATACTGGCAATATAGCCAAAAATGGCTAATTGTCAATCGTTTTTATAATTAGCCTGATACGGGTAGGCTGCGTTATACGCCTGATCCTTCTTACCCTTCCGACGTCCCGGCACGCTTGGTGATTACTCGCCACCTATCGCAGGCAGACTCAGACTTGATAAATTACACTATCTGGTATAGTGTAATAGACAAGATATGACATGATTATCAGCTTAGCCAATAAGATCGCCAAGGACATTTGGGAATCCGATGAGTCCAAAACCTTACCTAAAGCGCTTTGGATCAGGGCTAAGGCACTGCTGACCATCATGCATTCAACACAGACACTGGATGACTTGATCATCCTGGGTCAACCTCCAAATATTCGTCTCCACAAGCTTAAGGGAGATCGAAAAAAGTATTGGAGCGTCACAATTAAATTACCCTGGTGTATTACCTTCAAATTTAAGGATGGTGAATTCTCCGAGGTGAAAATTGAGAACTATCACAGAGGTTAGAGCATGATCAAAAACCCAAAACCCATGCACCCTGGCCAAGTGCTGGCTGAGATCTATATGAGCGAGATGGGACTAAGTCAAACCGGTCTGGCCAAATTGTGTGCGTGTTCTCCCCGCAAGATTAATGAAATCGTCAACGGGAAACGAAGCATATCGTCTTCCTTTGCGATCATTCTTGAAGATGTACTTGGGACTACGGCTGAAATGTGGGTGCGCATGCAAGCCGAATACGAACTCTGGGAAGCGCGAAGAAAGGCTGCCTGAATCCAGACAACCGGGGCATATTGCTCGATCACCTGGTCCAGGTTGGATGCATAAGCGGCGCTGGCTGCCTCCTGTGCTCCATACTCCGGTAATGATCGCGCGCTCGGGGCATGGTGGGTGACCACGACGTTACATTCCCCTGCATGTTGTATTGCCGCGACATCCACTGAGCGGAGTTTCGAGTAACGGGGCGAGACGCGAATTCGCCGGTAGTCGGTCATCACTTGCTGGCATTCGTAACCGGGATGTGCAGATCGCTGAATATCTGAATTTTCATGCTTCTCTCAACTTCATATCCTGTATGTAGGGACTTGATCCATGCGTATTCCGTGTTCTTCAACGGGATGATCGCTGATATGATAACCGGCAAACAATAGGAAAAGGGAACCCCGGTGAATAGCCAGACTGAAAAATCCGCCTCATTCTGGTCCAGACAGGTGACCCGCCGCTGGAGGAAATACCAGTGGTCGATCATCGGCATCCTGGCGATGATCGCCTTTGCATTGGGACTAAGGGGATTCGCAGAGTACAATTCCTACGGAAACCAGCCCGGCTCCTTCTGGAGTATTGTTTACCAGTCCTTACAGCTCTTCACGCTTGAATTTCAACAGACCAATCATGTGCTTCCCTGGCAGCTTGACGTTGCACGATTTCTTGCGCCAGGTGTGATTGTCTATACCGCGGCCAGGGCCTTCATTGAAATCTTTCGCGATCAACTGCAATTGTTTCGTGTTCGCTATATGAAGCAACATGTGATCATCTGCGGGCTTGGTGAAAAGGGTTATCTTCTTTGCCGATCTTTCTGCGAGGCGGGATACCGGGTCGTCGTCATCGAATTGCATCCCGACAACAGTCGCATCGGGCTTTGCCGGGACCAGGGTGCGGTTGTGCTCCTGGGGAGTGGCAAGGATCAGGATATGCTTCTCCAGTCCGGGCTTGACCGGGCTCGGTATATTTTTGCGGTCTGTGGTGACGATGGTGCCAATGCCGAAATTGCTGCACATGCGCAGTGCCTGCTGGAGAACCGTTCGCACGCAACGTTAACCAGTTATATCCATATCTCGAACCCGGACCTTGCTGAACTGCTTAGAGAGAAAGAAATATCAACACAGAGCGCAGATGCATTTCGTCTTGAGTTTTTTAACATCTATGAGCGGGGGGCAAAAACGCTATTGCTTGATTACCCGTTATCACCGACAGAAACAGACAAGGATCCCGAGGATATTCATATCGTCATCGTCGGGCTTGGCGCGCTTGGGTCACGTCTGCTGGTCAATATGGCAAAGATCTGGAAACAAGTTTATGCAAGCAGCCCAAAACAATTGCACATCACGGTTGTGGATCCCGAGGTTAAAAACCTCTGGACACAGCTCACTGCCCGGTATCCCCGGATTGATCATCTGCTTGATGTGGTGCTCATAGAGGATCATCTCCAGTCATCTCCCGAACAACTCAAACTACAGGATATCTCCCGCGCCTACATTTGCCTGGACGATGATTCTGAATCACTCTCTGCTGCGCTGAATTTAAGGCTCTGGTCACAGGGCCAGGATATTCCAATTGTTGTCTGCATGCATCACGATGCTGGTCTGTCCACACTGCTGGACCGGGAAACGGATGGCACTGACAGCTTTAGCCATCTTGATGCGTTTGGACTGCTCGATCGTACCTGCACCCCTGAACTGCTCATCGGTGGCACCAATGAAATCATTGCGCGTGCAACCCATGATTCCTATGTGCGTGAACAAACACGGCTTGGACGCACGCTTGAGGACAACCCCTCCATGGTCGCATGGAATGAATTGCCGGATACATTAAAAAGCTCTAACCGTCGACTGGCCGACCATATCAGCACCAAACTCAAGGCGGTTAATTGCGATATCACACCTTTGCATGACTGGGATCGCCGCCTGTTTGAATTCACCGAACCCGAGATAGAAAAACTGGCTGAAATGGAACATGAGCGCTGGGTGGAAGAGAGAGAGGCGGATGGCTGGCGGTATACTGACGGGGAAAAGGACATTGAGGCCAAGTTGAGCCCTTATCTGGCACCCTGGAAAGATCTGACTGAGGAAGTGAAGGGCTATGACCGGGATACGATCCAATATCTTCCGACCTTTCTCGCCAAGGCCGGGTTTGAGATTTTTCGCCGATAGGACGTCATACATGAAGGAACAGGCATGAAAATTGCGATTCCCTATACACTGAGTATCGGGGTCACGGGGCATCGGAAACTGGCCGATCCTTCCGCTGTAGAAAACGAAGTTACCCGGGTTCTGCAACACATCGACGCTGTCCTGCGTGATGCGAGCACAGAACCCAGAGGACAGTGCGGGACATGTGATCCCCTGTCCCGTCGCTGCAACCGATGGCTTATCCATGCGCTGAGCGTTTTCTGGCGCGATATTCCCATCAGCGATAAAGCGCCCTCCGCGGTCGGTCCGAACGGCGTCGGCAAGTCGATGATCGCGCAGAACATCGCCCACCATGCCGTGATGCAGGGGCATAGCGCGCTGTTCATCAACGCCGCCCAGATGTTGTCGACCGACTGGTTCATCACTCAGAGATCCTCGTGATCGAGGGGGAGTCCTATCGCATGAGAGAGGCTAAGGAGCGGGCTGCGAAAAAGAAGAAAACCGCCAAACCACGACGTGCTGCAACGAAACGCTCGTATACTAAACTCTTTGAATCTGTGTCAGCCGGGCGGGTCAAAGTTGAATGCCGATTTACAGTCACGCTCGTCACCCTCGCGGGGCGCCTTTGGCGTCTGTCGTCGCGCTTTGTGCTCCTCGGTTCGAACCCCCGACCGTCGGGTTTATCCCCCGCAAAAGTCCGGCAGTCAGTTTTCTCCCTTTTTGTTGCGTGCAATAACACCCAGCATTTTTTCAACAAGGGTCCGCCTGACAGACAAAACATTTACTGAAAAACCATCAAGCGCGTACTGCGTTATCAAATCAGTTTCGCCTTTCCCGGAAAGCACCTCGGCAATCAACGTTTGCAGCTCTCGCGACTCAAAAGGCTCAGGATTAGTAAAGGCGTTGACCTCAACAAGCAATTCAGAAGACGCCTGTCCAAAATCGCCACTGTCAACACTTCGCGGATACTGATAAACCGTCTTACGATATTTAGACCCTTTGGATTCCCTCGCATCCTCTTTCAAATATGTGAGACCTTGAGTCACTGTGCCCTCAGCACCCTTAAGCAATTTCTTTCGCGCAGCATCTCCTTTATCGCCAGCGAGCACAACCAGGTCAATATCTTCCGAGAAACGATCTATTAACCGGTATGCTTTGGAAAGAGATGTACCGCCTTTAAAAACGACTTCATCAACATGCGGAGATTCGGAAAGATATTTTAGCGCTCTTGTAACCCAATAGTCTTTTTCAACATAGACCTGCGGCAAGCCGATGGTTTCGGCGGTCATTGCGACTAATTCGGAAAAAACCTCATTGTCTTCATGCAGCCTCATTACCGGATATTCCATTCCCTGGCCATTGGCCACTTTGATTGATCCAACTTTAGTTTATAGATCGTCGTCGGATTGAGCGAACGAGACAAAGAACCCGGTACCGATAGTTTTAAACTTGAAAACAACAGGCCAACCAATGCCCTGACTTGAGGGCTATAATAGTTTTGCGCCAGTTTAACCAACCGGCCCTGCTCGCGATCCGATAATTCAGAGATGTACCGGCGCATAATCTTAAGAGAGAGATTGACATCTGAATCCATAATTTTTTTTATGTCTTTCAACGCATCCAGGTATTGAAGGAACTTAACGTCCTTTTCCTGAATGGGAATACGCGCCACCACGGTTTTAATGCGGATCGTGCCAAATTCCTTCTCCTGACGGCCGCCGTTATATGAAACGGTGATGGTGCGCGGTACTTGCGTTGTGAGTCCCAGCTGGTTATAGAGCGACAGACCTGTCACATAGCCACGTAAACGCCCGCCCTTATACAACATCGAACGGATCAACTCGCCATCCGAAGGTTTTCGCATACCAAACAACCCTTTCTTCGGTACGTAAAACTTGCCTTTAGAGAACCGTTCCAAACTCTTATCAGACACCATGCGGCTAATCGCCTTAATCACAGCACCGGGTGATTTGGCATAGCTCGGTAATTCCTGGTAGCCGAATATTTGGCCAGCAGGCATCGCTTCAACAGTATTTTGAATGGTTTGTGCAATGCTCATGAGAATCTCCTTACCTCATAAGCTAGCGCAGTGCACAACGCATTACAAGTTTTTACTTCTGAAAACATGACATATTAATACCGACTCAATTCTTTTCTATTGTTTTTACAGTATTTTTTAGATATCACTCTACCGAATCGCAGGTGACTGCGGCGAAAATCAGGCCAAGCACTTCCAATGCCTCTTCGCGCGAGAAACAGGCTCGGCCGCAGGAAAGCAGATCATCGAGATAGTGATCAAGAGGAGCCATTCCCCCCGGCTATAAGCGAACGGCTCAATCGATCCCGCCCTCTCCGAGCGCCTGGAGCGCCTTAGCCATCACCGGGTCCACTTGTTCCAACCAGAAAACGACTTCTTCCGGCGCATCACCCTGGGCAAGAATATTGCGCATCAGAAGCAGGCATTTGTTCATGTAGCGAAGATTTCTGACCGACTCCCAACTCATCGCTTCATCGATGTGCGACAATGTGCGCTCCCATCCGCCAAAGCCCGCATGCTCCACCACCGCATCCCGCAGATTCTGC
>CAJXFW010000151.1 GCA_913053655.1 uncultured Thiogranum sp.
CCACCGGCACGTAACACGCGCGCCAGTTCGCCACCGGAAACGATGTCAAAGCCTGAACCCAGTCTCGCCAGTAAAGCCAGCACCGCCAGATTCGAATTGGCCTTGACGGCATAACAGACCAGGTGTGGGTGGTTACCCAGTGCCTGGTCGAATGCCGTCCAGTGACGTTCCAGCGTGGCACGGGAATACACATAGAGTGGCGTGCCATGCGTCGCGGCGAGTTGCTGTACATCGACCTGCTCCGCCAGCAGACGGTCGTCCTGATAGTCGAAATAATCCATTATTGCCGGTCTTTTTCTTCCTGCGACCCGGAGTCATCCGGAAGGTACAGCGGGCCGTCCTGGCCGCAGCCGGACAGTATGGCGCTGATGCCTGCCAGAGTGATAATCAGCCAGAGCAGGTATTGTGCCCAACAGGGTCTCATGGTCTCTTCCTGGTTACGTGTTTGCCGCGAGTATACGAAGCCGGAGCCAAAAGCCCAAATCCTGTCGGGTTGTCGCGCGTGCCGGTATGCGCGATAGCGGGTACCATGCGCCCGGTTTACACAATAAGAGGATTGCAGGTGCTGGAGATGCTGGAAATTGAACCCCGACAAGCGGCAACCAGTGCGGTGATCTGGCTGCACGGTTTGGGCGCTGACGGCAGCGATTTTGTGCCCCTGATACACCAATGGGGCCTGGTCGATGAGCTGGGCACGCGGTTTATATTGCCGCATGCACCACAACGTCCCGTCACGCTCAATAACGGTATGGTCATGCGCGCCTGGTACGATCTTTATGATCTTGGTCTTGGCAAGGGCGAAGACCGGCAGGGTATTGAGCAGGCACAGCAGCAGCTGATGTCATTGATACAGCGCGAACGTGAGCGGGGTTTGTCCAGTGACAGAATCCTTTTGGCCGGCTTCTCGCAGGGCGGCGCCCTTGCTGTGCATACGGCGCTTCGTTTTGCCGAGCCGCTGGCCGGTGTACTGGCGCTGTCGGCCTATTTGCCGTTGGCGGATCTGCTGGCAGAAGAAAAACGCGCCGACCCCGCCCTGCTGACCATCCGCATGGATCATGGCGAACAGGACCCGGTCGTTCCATTCGCAGTCGCAGAGCGGTCGCGAAAGAAGATCGAGGCGCAGGGTTTTCACGTGGATTTTCATACCTACACTATGGAACACAGCCTGTGTCCTGCGCAGGTGGAGAGCCTGCGTCAATGGATCGCAGCGAGGCTTGATTGATGCATATCAAGGACGTCCGAATAACCTGTCATGCAGAATGGATCACTATGAATTTACGCGCGGTATTAATGGTTATTGTCACCCTGCTGTTATCCGGTGTTTCTGTGGCCGGGCCGAATGGGGGCGCTATGCTGTATCGGCAGAATTGCGCCGTTTGTCATGGTGACAATGGTGGCGGTGGTGTCGGTATTCCACTTAATCTTCCGGATTTTCTTGCAGTTGCCAGTGATGACTATCTGCGCAAAACACTACGTATCGGTCGCCCCGGACGCATCATGCCGGCTTTTGCCAATCTGGGTGATACGGAAATTGATGCCATTATCGGACACATCCGCAGTTGGTCACCGCAGGCTGCGCCTGTTTATAACAGCGATCCGTTGCCGGGTAACCCGGAGCGTGGCAAGACTTTGTATGCCAGGCACTGTACAGGCTGCCATGGTGACGAAGGGCGCGGCGGCATCGGTACCGGGGTAACATTTTCGCGTCCTCGGGAGGCACCCGTTGAAGCACCGGCACTGGATAACCCGGGGTTCCAGGAATCGGTCAGTGACGCCATGCTGAAAGCCTCTCTTTTGCGGGGTCGTGAGGGAACGCCGATGCCTTCGATAAAGGTATTTGGTCTGAAGGAGAAAGATGCAGATGACCTGGTTGCCTATCTGCGCACCCTGAACAGGGACGTCTTGCCGGAGGACAACTCCGGGCTTGAGCCGGTTATCCTGTATGAGTCTGCGTACAGCCTCAAACAGACACTGGAAAATTTGAAACAGGCGGTGATAGGGCGCAATTTCCGCATTATTCGTGAGCAGTATCTGGACCAGGGGCTGGCGCCTGAAGGCAAGGAAGATACACGCAGGATTATCCTCTATTTCTGTAACTTCGCTTTTCTGAATGATGCGCTTGCCATAGACCCCAGGGTGGGCCTGTTCCTCCCCTGTCGTATCACACTTGTCAAAACGGAGCACGGTGTACAGGTGATGAGTATCAACCCGAAAAATCTGAGTCGCCTGTTCAACAACAGTGATCTTGATCGCTACTGTCAGCAGATGCACGATATGTACGCGGAAATCATGGAGGATGCTACGCTATGAAAAATATTCTCGTAGCGCTAATGATGCTGGTGTCGCCGGTGCTGCTTGCGCAGGATTTGTTTATGGTGCGTTCACAGCTGCCGTTTCCGGAAGCCATGTCAGCATTGCAGCAATCGATCGGCAAAAGCGGTTATAAGGTTTCCCGGGTTCAGCGTGTCGATATCGGCCTGACAAAGTCGGGCTACAAGACGGACAAGTACCGTGTGGTATTCTTTGGTGATGCCGATGAGTTGCGTGCAGTCAGTGACCGGCATCCAGAACTGATTCCCTACTTGCCACTGAAAATATCGATATTTGCAGAGAATGATGAAACGCTGTTGCTGGCTTCAAGCTTCAAGCATTTGCGACCGTTTTATCCCGGTCCGGATCTGCAGTTACAATTTGACCGTTGGGAATCCACTATCAGGGATATCCTGGAGCGGGTGCGTGTCGCCGAGTAGCTGCTAATCCTTCTTGCCATTCTGGAGCGCTTCATTCAGCAGACTTTCAATTCGCTTTTTGTAGTTCAGGAAATGTACCGATTGTAACCCTTCCGGATTTTCGTTGATCAGAAGGGTCGGGTTGACATCAATGTCAGTGATATATATCGGGTAATTGCTGCCGCTTTGCCGCTTTTTTGTTATGTGTTCGGCGACTTTGCCAAACAGTTTGTTGCCGTACTCGAGTGCGGAGAATTCCCGGTTTCCACAAAAGATGCTGAAAGAGCCGTGCTGCTCGTCCTCAAGATGCCCGATTACCTGCACATCCATGTAGCGGTGTGTTCCTGAGTAAGTCGTTATCTTGACAGGTTCGAGTACGTACTGGTCCTGGCTGTCGTGACTAATCTGGTAGTACAGAAAGTCTTCGTCTTCCTGCAGGCTGTAGGGCACATTCATGTTTCGCAATCGGTGGCGCATGTTATCCAGAAACTTCTGGAACTGGCCCAGTAACGTGTGCCGATCGTGAAACGCAACACGCTGGTGAAACAATGAACCACGCTCATCCAGAATATAGACCTGGGCACGACCGCCGCGTACCTGGTAGAACATCTGCAGTACATCTTTGCGATTCTGTTCCAGTATCAGCCCCAGCGGTGAATCATCCAGCATCTGGCTGTCCATTCGTATGGGGCTGAACGCAACTTGCGGCCGGCCCAGATAGTTCAATAGTGCAGCATGCGACTCCAGTTCGTGGTGGCGTGGTACATCGTGTTCGCACTGCAGTACATAGTAGGTTTGCCCGATACGCAACGCGTAGCGCGCATGTTTGCGCCAGAAGTTGCAGTAGAGAAATTCCCCTATTTCGTTAATAAGTGCTTCCAGACGGCGCGCAATAATGGCGCCGCGCGAAGACGAAAAACTGAAGCACGGGACCGGCGGCGGAACCTTGCCGGAGGTAACCGGTAACCAGGCAAAATAATCACACAGGCAGTCCAGCAGTGCTGCATGACCGGAGTAGCGGAAGGTTAAAACCTCACCCCATGAGGATGCAGCGATCATTTCGAAGCTGACCGCAAGATTCTCCCACTGGCCACCGTAACTCAGCGGGTCGATACGTTCACTTACCAGGTGCATGCCATTGCGTGTGAGTTTTTCCATCGGGTCGTGCGCCAGATTTATAAACAGGACGGCCTGCCGGATGATCGCCTGGTCTTCAAGCGATTGCATGTTGCTTTCCGGCGTTTTCCCGTTAGGGAACATTTGTTGCAGGCAATCGAGAATACAGCGTAATTCCCACAGGCTGAGGCTGCAATCCGATGGCTGAATGCTGATGGTAGACGGATTACGATTGATCAGTCCGTTAAAATGGCACCAGGCCAGCAGCTCCAGCAGGCTCCCGGTGCGCTTTAAGGGTGTATGTTCAGCCACATCGCGGGTCAGTACATTGCCCCTGTAAATAGCCCAGCCATGTTGAATGTCATCTATACGGTGCAGAGACAGGCGTTCCTCGGACAGATCCCTGGAGACGCCCGGGTTGATCATTTCCACCTTGCCGGCCTTGCGCTCGAAGGCGACGTAGAGTTTTCGCCCCAGCAGATTCAGGTCGGCTGAATTGATAGCCAGGTCGCCGCCTTGTTCACGCCCGAATTGCGACAGTGCTCGATAACTGCGTGTCAATTCGTCCACCAGCATATGGCGCTCTTCCAGTACGCGTTTGATTTTCCATTGCCTGCGCTGGTCCAGCAACGTCAGCTTGGCCTTGCTCCAGCCCCAGACTCCAACCAGTTCGCGGATGGCTTCGCGACGCCATGACTGTTCACATCCCCTGTCAGGTTTGCTCATGGGTTCGTTGACCTTGAAATAGAAACAACGCCTGGCCAGGTCCAGTCGCTCGAGTTCCTTGCGTGAAAACAGATATTCTTCAACTGTGTTACACATCATGACGTAGGGGTCGAGCTGGTCCAGATGGGCTTCGGCATTGTGAACCGCGCTTTTAAAACGTATAGCCAGCATCTCGATATCAGGGTACTGGTTAGCGTAGGCTTCCATCAAAAGGATCTTGAGGATGGATTTATACGGGGAGTCGACTGCCTTGTAGAGTTGCCAGAGTGTGGCACCAAAGAATTCCTCGATAGGCAGGTGCGACAGGCCTCCAAAATCCACAATGTCAGCGGCTTTAATGAAGCGGTTAACAATGAGTTTGTCGACATAGGCATCGTAATCCTGCTCGTGTTTTGCCGGGACCAGCCACCAGACCGGATAGCGCCCGGCGACCAGAAGACCGGTACGGTAAAACTCATCCAGTAAAAGATGGTGCTGGGAACTACCGACATTTTCATTGCTTAACTGCTGGTGCTCCTGGCGGCGAAATGAAACGTCATCCATGACGAAAAAATGAACTTCCAGGTTCAGTGATTCAGCCCAGCTCTGGACACCATCGGCCTTTTCCTGCAAGGCAGCGATATCCACTTCAGACAATCCGGGGCGGTGGCAAATCCAGATATCGAAATCACTGGATTTCGAGTAGGCAATTGTGCCGGTACTGCCCATCAGGTATAGCCCGTGAATCGAATAGCGGCGCTGCGCCCGGCGCCGGTGACTGAAACTTTTTGCCAGTTTGCGCGCCGACTGGATGCAGCGTTTTCCTGGCGCATAACCTGAAATTCCACACGGCGTCTTTTTGGACAGGTAGCCCGGCAACATCGGATGATTGATGTGAAACAGCAGCGGTAGCAGCTGTATGAAAACACGCTGGCGCACCTGCAGGGAATCCTGAACCCGGCGCAGACGGTCCTTGTTGAGGGCGAGGAAACGGCGTTTTACCGCGCGTAACTCCAGTGCATCGATTTCAATGCCAGCTTTGCGGCCGCTACTGAAATCTGCCTTGACGACACGCCGCCCTGCGTCGCCTGTTAGTAGAGCGGCTTGAGAATCCGGCGCCTGTTTACGGGGTGTGGCCACGCAAATGCCTGTCGCTATAAAGCGATGGAGTGCTCGTCTTGCCGGGAGCGTGCCTCTGACAATGACATGCCGGCACGATTGAGCAGCGTGCCCGCACTATCTTTTCTGCGCCAGCCGGTGATTCCGTAACAGATTGACAGGTTTCGGCCATCAGTCGCATCGCCCATATCTGCAAGACGTTGTTCGAGTTTGTCAGCCAGCTGCACTGCCGATTCCGCTGTTGTTTCCGGTAGCACCAGAACGAATTCATGGTGTTCGCTACAGCCGATCAGATCTGCCCAGCGCAGCTGGTCTTTCAGCAGCCGGGCGATTTTTAGTAACAGGCGGTCCCGGTTTCCTTCGCAGTGAATCTCCATCATGATGACTGACATCGGACTGTTGTAACGCCTTGACCGGGCAACCTGGGGTTCCAGTGCCAGCACCAGTCCCCGCCAGTTTAAAAGTCCGGTGATGGTGTCGGTGAGAACGTGCTGCTTCAGCTCCTCGCTCAATTTTGCATGCGATTGTTCCAGCTCAGTCTGTTCGGTGACATCGATAAACAGGCGGGCCTGCGCGCGGGCCTCGCCTTCCAGGTCAATGAAGTGGATCTTGAAATAGTGTCTGCTTTTGTTGCCGTCGGTCCAGCATACGGACTTTTCCCTGCCGAGCAGTGCGCCGAGCGGGTGATCACCCGGTTTGGAGTATTCATGGCCCAGCAGATCGCTCGCCTGGTCTCGCCCGACGAGTTGCTCGAAAGCATGATTGTAGTTGAGTACATGGCTCTGGCTATCCATAACCAGCACCGGAAACGGGCAGTTACTGACTATTGCAAGGGCGTGTTTTTCGGAAAGAGTTTCCGTCATCGGGTTGATACTCCAGAACAGGTGTTTTATGCG
>CAJXFW010000152.1 GCA_913053655.1 uncultured Thiogranum sp.
CCAGCTGCTCCGGCGTGATCTTGAAGCGCTGATCCAGCCCGGCTCTGATAATGACCGGTTCACCGTCGGCCAGCCTGACCATGTCTGGATAGGACACCCAGTAGGGCGCGGGGATGATGACCTCGTCACCCGGGTTCAGCAGCGCCTGTGCCAGGTTGTAGAAACTTTGTTTCCCCCCGCAGGACACCAGGATCTGGTCTGCCTGGTAACTTAGCCCGTTATCGCGCTGGAACTTGTTTATAATGGCGCTTTTGAGTTCCGCAGTGCCGTCAACGGCCGTATAGCGCGTGGCGCCCTGCCGAATGGCTTCAATGGCCGCCTGTTTGATGTGCTCGGGGGTGTCGAAGTCGGGTTCGCCGGCGCCGAGGCCGATGATGTCGTTACCCGCGGCGCGCAATTCCGCTGCCCGGGCGCTTACCGCGAGGGTGGGGGAGGGTTTGACCCGCTGCACGCGTTGCGACAGGGTGATTTCGTTCACGCCGGAGTTCCTTTTGCGAATAGTTGTTTTACCACGGCTAATGATACTGAAAACAGACCTGTTACTTAAGGAAACTCTGATTAATTCCTTTATTGTCATGCCGGCGCATGCCGGTATCCAGAGTTTTCAATGCCTTGGATACCGGCATGCGCCGGCATGACGAATTGATCAGAGCTTCCTTAATCCCTGTGAGCAAAGAATTTAAACTTGTTTGTAATATGACGCCGGCCGGCGACCAGCCCGAGGCGATCCAGAAGCTGGTCGAGGGCCTGCAGGCCGGGCTTGCGCACCAGACATTACTGGGTGTTACCGGTTCCGGTAAAACCTTTACCATCGCCAACGTCATGCAGCAGGTGCAGCGTCCGACGTTGATTCTGGCACCCAACAAAACCCTGGCCGCGCAGCTGTACGGGGAGATGAAGGAGTTTTTTCCACACAATGCGGTGGAGTATTTTGTCTCCTATTACGATTATTACCAGCCGGAAGCCTATGTTCCTGCATCAGATACCTTTATCGAAAAGGACGCGTCGATCAATGAGCATATCGAGCAGATGCGTCTGTCGGCCACCAAGGCGCTGCTGGAACGCCGCGATACGGTGCTGGTGGCCTCGGTATCGGCCATTTACGGCCTGGGCGATCCGCGTTCCTACCTGAGCATGGTGCTGCACCTGGTGCGTGGTGACCGGATAGGCCAGCGCACCATCCTGCGGCGCCTGGCGGAACTCCAGTATACGCGCAACGACGTCGAACTGGCCCGCGCCACCTATCGCGTGCATGGTGAGGTGATCGATATTTTCCCCGCTGAATCCGGTTATGAAGCCGTACGAATCGAGTTGTTCGACGACGAAATCGAGAACCTGTCGTATTTTGATCCGCTGACGGGCGAGATTATCCGGCGTGTGCCGCGACTGACCATTTACCCGAAAAGTCACTACGTGACGCCGCGCCAGACCTTGCTGGATTCCATTGATCTCATCAAGGAAGAGCTGGTCGGGCGCCTGGAACACTTGCGCAACGAGGACCAGCTGGTAGAAGCCCAGCGCCTCGAACAGCGTACCCGTTTCGATATTGAGATGATGGTCGAACTGGGCTACTGCTCCGGCATCGAGAATTACTCCCGCTACCTGTCGGGACGCAAAACGGGCGAGCCGCCGCCGACGCTGCTGGATTACCTGCCGGATGATGCGCTGGTGATTGTTGACGAATCGCACGTCACCATCCCCCAGATCGGCGGCATGTTCAAAGGCGACTTTTCCCGCAAAACAACCCTGGTGAATTACGGGTTTCGCTTGCCTTCAGCGCTCGATAACCGGCCGCTGCGCTTCGATGAATACGAGCGCACCATCGGTCAGTCCATTTTTGTGTCGGCCACACCGGGAAACTACGAGGCGGAGCACGCGGGTGCGGTCATCGAACAGGTAGTACGCCCAACCGGGTTGGTTGATCCGGCGCTCGAAGTCAGGCCGGCCAGCACCCAGGTAGACGACCTGTTATCCGAAATTCACAAGCGTGTGGTGGTCAAGGAACGGGTGCTGGTCACCACCCTGACCAAGCGTATGGCGGAGGATTTGACCGAGTACCTGTCTGAACACGATGTGCGGGTGCGCTACCTGCACTCGGATATCGAGACCGTTGAACGTGTGGAAATCATCCGCGACCTGCGCCTGGGGAAATTCGATGTACTGGTCGGGATCAACCTGCTGCGAGAGGGGCTGGATATGCCGGAAGTATCGCTGGTGGCGATACTGGATGCCGACAAGGAAGGCTTCCTGCGTTCCGAGCGTTCACTGATCCAGACCATTGGCCGCGCCGCGCGCAACATTAACGGCAAGGCCATACTCTACGCAGACAAAATGACCGGTTCCATGGAACGAGCGATCGGAGAGACCGAACGGCGTCGGGAACGCCAGCTCGCGCACAATAAAGAACACGGCATCACACCGCGGTCCATCAGCAAGGCCGTGGCGGATATCATGGAGGGCGCCTACGCCGGTGGTGCGGGCGCTGCCCGGCGCTACGCAAAAGTGTCCGAAGATGTTGCCGAGTACGCGGCGCTGTCTCCAGCCATGCTGGCGAAGAAGCTTAAAAAACTGGAAAAACAGATGCATCAGCACGCCCGGGATCTGGAATTCGAAGAGGCGGCCAAAATCCGCGACCGGATCCGGCATATCCAGGAGAGCAATCTCGGCCTGATGGAGGAAACCGGCTAGCGGCTGTCTGGCCGGGATGACAATAGCAGAATTATCCGGTATCTTACGCGCTCTTCAGGCGCGTAGCTCAGTTGGTTAGAGCACCACCTTGACATGGTGGGGGTCGTTGGTTCGAATCCAATCGCGCCTACCAAATAAAACAAGTACTTAGGCCACCAGCGAGTGGCCTTTTTCATGCCTGAAATGCCCACGGGTGAAAACTCAGGTGAAAACTCTGGCAAGGAGGCCGCATGCTCATACTCACCCGCCGAGTCGGTGAACTATCGCCTCCCGGTGCCGCTATAGTATGATGTGACCAGCCTGCCCAGCGGCATGATAGTTGGGGCAATCACTGCAAAGCGAGTAATGACCATGGCCGTAAAATCAACCATATTCGGAGGCGTTGTACTATCGGGCCAAGAAGCCGAGACGTTCCGCCGGCAGGTCGTGTATGGCCGCCCGAAAAAGGCTGCGGCTGAATCCGCCAGGAAGGGTGACCGGCTGCGTGCCGAGTTCGATAAAACCGGGCGGGTGTTGGTGCGCGGTCGCGACAGCAAGTAACAGCCTTCGTTGTCGCCCCCAGAACAACTTATACTTCGAGAGATTCAGGCCGGTGATCGTGTTACCGGCCTTTCTCTTGGCGATAAGGAAACAACGCCCCTCAAGACGTTCCTACGCAAATGCGCCAAGGACTTTCACCAAGCCAATGTCGCGCGAACCTATGTGCTCGTTCCAGATGATGAAGACACCACCATCTGGGGTTACATCACGCTTATGTGCAGCGAAATCAAGCTGGGCAATACGCACACACTGGACGACTGCAAGGCTGCGAATCGCTACAATGACTTTCCAGCAGTGAAGATTGCCAGGCTGGCGGTAGATCACCGCATCCGTGGCCGTGGGTACGGCGATGCTTTGGTGCAGTTTGCAATCTCCATTGCCCGCCAAGACATCATGCCTCGGATCGGCTGCCGGTTCCTGGTTGCAGAATCGAAGGCAGGCGCACTCAGCTTCTACAAGCGGATTGGGTTTACTATACTGAATACAGAGAACAACAAGGAGCGGCGTCTGCCCGTTGTATTTATCGACCTTCATAAACTTCGTTCGAATTGAAGAGCCACGCCGGAGCGGGGCTGTGTTTCAGCTGGCCTTGTCGTCTGGGCCGCCAACGATTTGTGGGGGAACGCCCTGTGGCGCTGCCGCTACCCAACAACGGCCAGCTACCTACCCGCTATACAGAGATTGTTGATTAGAACCTTGAATCGCGTAATCCCGGCAGTGAGGAAGCTTACCAGGGCAATAGTTTCGCACCCCTCAAAAATCCTATTGCCTCGTCAAATTCTGCACCTGTTGCGCCGGCCCTCTCAGCAATGCCGGTGGCCTCGGCGCGGTACTCTTGCAGCGAGGCATTCCGAAACGCAGTGCTGTAGCCAAAAAGAATCAACTCCAGCGGGTTCATCATCGGCAGGTCGTTTGCTCTTGCGGCCTGGTATCCAGCAATCCAGTTGATGCAAAGCGGGACGATATAATTATTTTCACGACGTTTATTTTTAAGCGCGCAAGGCATCCCGGCTTGTGCGTAAGCGCGAATTGTCGTCCGATCTACGCCGACCATTTGAGCCAGTTCGGCCTGGTTGCAGGTGAGGGGATCAGCCTTCAGGTCTGTCGCCATTGCGTTTCCCTTTTATGTGGTGGTGGACGTGAAACTTCTGAACCCTGAATATCCAAAATAACTGCACTTTGTATACCCGTATATAACCATGCTGGGAAGAACCTAAATGTTTGCGCCGTCACCCTGTAGGAAGTGGACAGGGGCCGGAGGCGCGTCGCATGCGTAGCTGCTTAATTCTCAGCATGCCCGGCAAACAGATCAGACGCCGGCGTTCTTGTAGAAGCCACGCCAGTCGAGAATACCGCCGCCGAAGTCGTCACGGACCTTGAATTCGATACCATCTACGCTCCAGCCTTCGCGTGTGAAAAATTCAGGGCCTTGCGTTGATTCCAGCCAGGCATGTTCCAGCGTGTCGATAACAGCGAAGTCAGCGACCAAGAACCAGGCTGTCGAACTGGTGGCATCCAGTCGGGGTTCGACAATGACCTCCAGCTGCCCGCTGAACGGGTTGGCATCGGCGGCGGTCGTCGGCTGGATTTTTGCCACCATCTGCTGGGCTATGGTTTCCAGTGCAGCCGGTACCAGGAGGTATCGAGGT
Source organism: uncultured Thiogranum sp. (assembly GCA_913053655.1). Classification (GTDB taxonomy): domain Bacteria; phylum Pseudomonadota; class Gammaproteobacteria; order DSM-19610; family DSM-19610; genus Thiogranum. Next base: position 4,878 of record CAJXFW010000152.1, read on the forward strand.
GCGGTGTTGATTGGCGTCTTGCCGTCCAGACCTTTTTGCAGTCGCATAGCCGCACGCGCATTGTCCAGGCTGGCCACAGTCAACACGCTGCCAGAGCTTGCCAGGTTGCCGTGGTTCGCATGGAACAGCACGGTGCCGTCTTCCATCTTCGGGTTGCTCAAGAATAAATCGCTCATGAATTTGGCTTCAAACTCAGCCGTCGCCCGGCCAAACCGTACCGATGCGTCAGCGAATGCGCCGAGATCATCGTTTACCAGAGCCTGCCGGTCGATGCCAAACATCGTTCCGTAAGTGGCAACGGAATATGATTCCTTGGACTCGAGCATCGTTCCATGTTTGTACTCGGCACCCGGCAAAACCTTCTGGAGTGCCGGTGCTTCACCCAGCTTGAGCTTGCTCTTTGCCCTGAAATCGACAGCAGTGGTTGAGCGTGAAATCGCCTTCACACCAGCCGGTGCCGCTTCATAAGCCTGGCGCAAGATTCTGTCACCGGTCGCTGTCAGAAGGTTCGGGAAGTCACCGGCGCTGTGTGTGAGTGCATTTTGAATCGTGCGGCTTGCGCTCATGCCCCGGGTGTTCAGTCCGTTGGCTTCCAAGCATTCGCGCGCCATATCCAGCGTCGACATGTGTGCGAATGCCCGCGCCAGTTCGCTCGGGGTGATCGGCGCATACCGTGCGGCCAAACCTTCGGCCATTGCCTTGATTTTGAATTCCGGGTTGTCGAACGTATCGCCGGGCAGTGCGTTGATGTGGCCGTTGATCTCAAAGCTGTCATCGTCTGCCAGCTGGTTAATGATTTTGTCGCGAGCCTGCGCCAGTGTCAGGTCGGAGTCGATCAGTTCAGTTGCAAAATCGACGCCGAGCTTTGCTGCTTTGATGCTGGCCATGATGCCCGAGGCGCGCTTTTTCTCTGCGCGGGTTTCAGGTTCTTTCGGTTCGGTTACTTCTGCCATTGCGGTGTACTCCTTTGGCGGGTGTTTGAATTTGAAGGCCGACAAGTCGATACAAGCGGCCATACGGTCGGGTTCGGTGATTTGGTCAATGAAGTTTTTTGCCAATGCCTGCTCGGCATCCAGCCAGGTTTCGGCCTGCATCATGGCCTCGATCTCGGAAGCCTTGAGGCCGGTTTTCTTCGTGTAAATCCCGACCAATGATTTTTTAACCATGTCGAGCTTTGCGGCATCTGTGCGCAAGTCTTTGGCGTTGCCGATTGCAATGGTCCAGGGGTCGTGAATCATCAGCATGGCATTGCTTGGCATCGTGATAGTGTCACCTGACATTGCGATTACACTGGCCATGGAAGCGGCCAAGCCGAGGATTTCAACTGATACGCCAGCGGAGTGATTCGCCAAGCGGTTGAAAATCGCCAAACCCTGAAACACATCACCGCCCGGTGAATTGATGAAAACGTGCAAGTCGATGTCACCGAGTGCGTCAATTTCCTCGATCAGAATGGCTGAAGTCAATCCGTCGGCTGGATCGCCGATGATGCCATCTATGAAAACGTCGCCTTGAGGCGTGACCCGGTTCTGTACTGTGTTTTTTTCCATGTGGTTATTTATACATGAAAGGAATCTACTTGAGAGTACCGAGTTCTCCGCTATTTTAACGCAGTCTGACGTTGGTCATAAT
>CAJXFW010000153.1 GCA_913053655.1 uncultured Thiogranum sp.
GCTCCCTAGGGGGATCGAACCCCTGTTACCGGCGTGAGAGGCCAGTGTCCTTACCGCTAGACGAAGGGAGCATTTGGCGCTGTATGCGGATCAGCAGGGTGGTATTATACGCTCCAGTGATCAAGGGACAAGTGAAAATAACGTGACCAATCAAGGCGATATCGAGTCCGGTAGCGTCCAGCCCGTCACCATTCCCCGGCCTGAGCACACGGTGTCGCGGGCCAGCATCAGTTCCAGCGCTTTGAAAGTGCTGTACCGGCTGAAAGACGCCGGCTTTCAGAGTTTTCTGGTGGGTGGCGGAGTGCGTGACCTGTTACTGGGCCGTGAACCCAAGGATTTCGACGTTGGGACCAACGCGACCCCGGATGAAGTGCGCAGTCTGTTTCGCAACTGTCGCCTGATCGGGCGCCGTTTCCGGCTGGCGCACGTGCGTTACGGGCGTGAGGTGATAGAGGTTGCCACCTTTCGTGCACGCCATGAAGGTGAAGCGATTGACGACAGGGACAGCGCGCATTCGGATGAGGGTCGTATTCTGCGGGACAATGTATATGGCAGTCTCGAGGATGATGTCTGGCGCCGTGACTTTACGGTGAATGCACTCTATTACGACATCAAGGATTTTTCCGTAGTTGATTATGTCGGTGGTCTTGATGACCTGAAAGCCGGTGTCATGCGCGTGATCGGTGACCCCGAAAAGCGCTTTCGGGAAGACCCTGTGCGGATGTTGCGGGCGGTACGGTTTGCCGCCAAGCTGGGGTTCCGGATCGACCCCGACAGCGAGGCCATGATGCACGCTCTCGGTCACCTGCTGGAGGATATTCCTCCGGCGCGCCTGTTCGAGGAAGTGTTGAAGCTGTTCCAGGGTGGTTGTGCAGTAGCGACCTTCGAGCTGTTGCGTCACTACGATCTGTTCCGCTATCTGTTCCCGATGACCGACGAGGCTCTGAGTCACGAGGAGCAGGGTTTTCCGATAACGCTGGTGCTGCGCGCACTGGAGAATACCGACGCGCGCCTGGCAGAGGGTAAAACGATAACGCCGGCTTTCCTGTTTGCGGCCCTGCTATGGGAACCGATGCGCCTGCAGATGCAGGAATTTCTGAATCAGGAGATGGCACCGCTGGAAGCGGCCCAGGTCGCCGGCAACCAGATTGCAGCCGAACAGGTGCAGGTGACCTCCTTGCCCAAGCGTTTCAGTTTTCCGATGCGCGAGATCTGGATGTTGCAATCGCGCTTCGAACGTCGGCGCGGCAAGGCACCGCATCGCTTGCTGGAGCACCCGCGTTTTCGTGCGGCCTATGATTTTATGCTGCTGCGCAGCGAAGTTGGCGAAGCGCCCAAAGAGACGGCCGACTGGTGGACCGACTTTCAGGTCTTGAATGCAGGTGAGCGCGAACAGAAGATCGAGTCTTCTCCGGTGAAGAAAAAGCGCAGGCGCAGGCCTCGAAAACGTAAACCCACCCCACAATCCGATGAATGAGTGCGTGGCCTTTATCGGCCTGGGCAGTAATCTGGAGCACCCGGAGTCCCAGGTACAGCGTGCGATTCAGGCATTGGATGGATTGCCCGGATCCAGCGTGCAGGCTGTATCGTCGCTGTATCGCAGTGCACCCATGGGGCCGCAGGATCAGCCGGACTATGTGAATGCTGTTGTACAGCTGGCAACCGGGTTGTTGCCCGAAGAATTGCTGGACCAGTTGCAGCGTGTCGAGCAGGTTCACGGACGCGAAAGGGGACAACACTGGGGTCCGCGCACGCTGGATCTGGATATCCTGTTATACGGTGACGCTGTGATCGAAACAGAATGTTTGCAGATACCCCATCCGGGACTGGCGCAGCGTAATTTTGTATTGTACCCGTTGGCCGAGATTGACGATCATACTATGGTGCCGGGTCTGGGCAGTGTGCAGGTATTGCTGGCGCAGTGTCCGCGAGGTGATCTGGTGTGTCTGGAAGAGACTGCTCATTCTGTCGGTTAAAATAAAAAAGAGAACAAACATGGAAAATCCCGGTTTTATTGTTGTTGAAGGACCCATTGGTGTGGGTAAAACCAGCCTGGCGCGGCGCCTGGCCGAAACGTTTGGCTGCGAGCTATTGCTGGAGGGCGCTACCGATAATCCGTTCCTGGAACGCTTTTACCGCAACCCGCGCGCCGCCGCGCTGCAGACCCAGCTGTTTTTTCTGTTGCAGCGCACCCAGCAGATGCAGGAACTTCGCCAGGGTGATATGTTCGAACCGGTACGTGTCGCCGATTTCCTGATGGACAAGGACCGGTTGTTTGCCAAACTCACGCTGGACAATGAAGAGCTCAAACTCTATGAACAGGTATATTCACACCTGACCATCGACGTGCCCAGGCCTGACCTTGTGATTTACCTGCAAGCGCCGGTGGATGTGTTGATCAAGCGTATAGGCAAGCGCGGTATCAGCTACGAACGCAACATCGAAAGTGAATATCTAAAGTCCATGTGTGAAGCCTACGCGCGGTTTTTCCATTTTTATGACGAAGCGCCATTACTGATTGTCAATGCCGAAGGGATCAACCCGGTGGACAACGAATCTGATTACCAGGCGCTGCTGGAGCAGCTGGCGCTGGTGAAAAGCGGACGTCATTTTTTCAACCCGATGCCGGAGGCCTTGTGTATGGATATGGCCGGAGAAAATCATGGCTGAGTGTGCGCGCGTCACCGCCACGACATTGCTGCGACTGAAAGAACGCGGTGAAAAAATCAGTTGCGTTACCAGTTATGATGCCAGCTTCACCTGCCTTCTGGAGGACGCGGGTGTAGAGATAGTGTTGGTCGGTGATTCGCTCGGTATGGTGTTGCAGGGACACGACTCAACGTTGCCGGTAACTATGGAAGATATGGTTTATCACGCGTCCTGTGTTGCAAGAGCGGGACGCAGCGCGTTACGCATTGTCGATATGCCTTTCATGAGCTACAGCCGTGTCGATCAGGCACTGGATAATGCTGCACGGCTGATGCGCGAAGGTGGCGCACAGATGGTAAAGCTGGAGGGAGGTGAACAGGTTTCCGGTATCGTTGCTGCCCTTACTGCGCAGGGCATCCCGGTGTGCGGGCATCTTGGGCTGATACCGCAGTCGGTCCACCAGCTCGGAGGCTATCGGGTACAGGGGCGCGATGCGGAGTCTGCACAACGCCTTCGGGATGATGCGCTGTTATTACAGGAAGCGGGTGCCTCGGCACTGGTGCTGGAATGTATTCCCACGGCACTGGCTAAACAGGTGAGCGAAAGTCTGAAGATTCCGACGATTGGTATCGGCGCAGGCCCGGAGTGTGACGGGCAGGTGCTGGTGCTCTATGACCTGCTGGGGATTACACCCGGCAAGCGTCCCGGTTTCTCGCACAATTTCCTCGAACATGCGGCCGATATTCCGGCTGCGCTGCGAGCCTATGTCGAGGCCGTCAAGGCGGGAAGTTTTCCGGCACAACAACACAGCTTTGACTGATGCGTACACTTGCCTCGGTAGAGGATGTCCGTAAAGTAATCAGTGGCTGGCGCCTGGTCGGTGAGCGGATTGCGTTTGTACCTACCATGGGTGACTTGCACCCGGGTCATCTGCAACTGGTACGGCACGCCCTGACCCGGGCACCGCATGTGGTCGCCAGCATCTTTGTCAATCCCACCCAGTTCGGTCCCGGTGAAGATTTCGACGCCTATCCGCGCACACTGGAAAGTGATCAGGAGAAGTTGCAACGGGAGGGTGCGCAACTGCTGTTTGCACCGGCCGTTGAGACCCTGTATCCGGGAGGTACCGGGGATACGACGCATGTGGGCGTACCGCAGGTCAGCCGTGGACTGTGTGATGATTTCCGGCCCGGTCATTTCGCCGGTGTGGCAACGGTGGTGGCCCGCCTGTTCAACCTGGTGCAACCGGATATCGCAGTATTCGGAGAGAAGGACTACCAGCAGCTGGCCGTAATCCGGCGCATGGTGCGGGATCTGTGCTGGCCGATCGAAATCGATGGCGTGCCGACGGTACGCGAAGCCGATGGCCTGGCAATGAGTTCGCGCAACCGCTACCTGAGCGCTGACGAACGTAAACTGGCGCCGGTTTTATATCAGACCCTGTGCGAGGTGGTGGAGCAGGTGCGGGCGCAGCAACAATCGTGCAGGACGCTGGAGCGCCAGGCAATGGAAAAGCTCGAACAGGCGGGGTTTAGCCCGGAATACGTCAGTATTCGCCATGCGCAGACGCTGCAGCCGGTCGAAACAGGTGAGATGCCCGCGCGGGTGCTGGCGGCGGTGCGTCTCGGCAAGGCCCGGCTGATAGACAATGTAAGTCTCTAAAATCCCGAATTTTCCAAGGTTTGCAGAGCATTGCCGATCTTGGGATAATAGCCCCGCCGATTACCGCCAGGACTGGAAGCTGATGCAGATCACACTGCTGAAATCCAAATTGCACCACGCACACGTCACTCACGCCGAGCTCGAGTACGAAGGCTCGTGTGCGATTGATCGTGCGTTGATGGATGCCGCCGGTATTCATGCCTACGAACAGATCCAGATCTACAACCTGGCAAACGGCGAGCGCTTTACCACCTACGCGATTCAGGCCGAGCGGGACTCGGGTATTATCTCGATCAATGGCGCCGCCGCACACAAGGCCAATCCGGGCGACAGGATCATTATCTGCACCTACGCAGTATTAAGCGAGCAGGAAGCCGCCGTGTTTCACCCCACGCTGGTCTACCTTGATGCGGATAATCACATTGTACGCCAGCGAAATTCAATTCCGGTTCAGGTGGCGTAAGGCGTTACAAAGCCGGTGACGTGATAGTAAGTGCCGGTGACACGGGTTCGGGAGTGCTGTCCCTGTCCGTTATCCACACCAGAATATCGTAATAACTGCGAATATTTTCAACATAGCGCACCGGTTCGTTGCCACGCGCGTAGCCATGCCGCGTCTGTTTGTGCCACTTCTTCTGACCTAACAGCGGCAGGTATTTTTTAACATCGATCCATTTGTCCGGATTGGCGCCATCACTCTGGGCCAGTATGCGAGCGTCTTCCAGGTGCCCGGAGCCTACATTGTATGCAGCGAGCGCCATCCAGGTGCGGTCGGGTTCGCGGACGCGCTCCGGGATCCTGCTTCTCACTCGCGCAATGTAACGTCCTCCACCTTCGATACTGGCCTGTGGATCCAGACGGCTCTTGCTGATACCCAGCTGTCGCATCGTGTTCTGGGTCAGCATCATGACACCGCGTACCCCGGTAGGCGATACCGCCCGGGGATTCCAGTGTGATTCCTGGTATCCGATAGCAGCGAGCAGGCGCCAGTCTATCCCTGTCTTCTCACCGGCTTCCTCGAACCAGCGTCGGAAGCCCGGCAGGCGCTGCTCTATATGTTTCATGTAGCGCCGTGTTCCGACATAGTCGAAATCTGTCACGTAGCCATAGTAACGTTCCAGCAACTGGTCAAGCCGGCCGTTGTCCTTTATCATTTTCAGATATTCGTTCGCCTTGTCAATCAGGCTGTGATCCTCACCGTTCGGGAACGCCCAGGCCAGCGGTTCCGAAGCACTGATATCGAACGCCACGCGCAACTCCGGGTAGAAACGCCGGCTGATGGCGACTTCGTTGGAATCGGCAACGGTGTAATCGATTACCTGTTCCCAGACCAGGTTCAGCAGTTGCTCGCTGTCCAGCGAGCTGTTTTCCTGAAACGAAAGGTTTGGATATTCATCCTGCAGCATACGCAGCCGTTCAGCGTGGCTGCTGTCAGCGATAACCTCCAGGCTACCCTGTAACTGATCCAGGTTTCGGGGTGTGCGTGTTCCGACCCGGTAGACCAGTTGCGGCGTTATGCGCTGATAACTGGTGCTGAAGTTGAGCAGATCCTGACGTTCGGCCGTGATCGTCAGACCCGCAGCCGCCATATCGGCTACACCGGCCTGTATTTTCCTGAGGACCTGGGAAAGGCTTTCCGGGGTCTCGATTTTCAGTTTTACGCCAAGATATTTGGCAAAACCAGCGGCCAGGTCATACTCCAGCCCGCTTGGCCCGTTCGGGCCTTCGTAATAGGTGGTGCCGCTGTTGCGGGTCAGTACATGCAGCTCGCCATTTTTCTTGACCTGCTCCAGCCGCGACTGCGGCAACAGATCGCAGGCGGTAATAAAGAGGGTAAGCAGGATAAGGGTTAAACGCATGGGGTATGACGAAAGCTCTGTACTCGACTATCTATACCAATGTTAGCGGGTCAGCGGCGGGAAATTTTAGCCTTCAGAGCAAAGCCTGGGTTACAATTGCGCCGTACTCTGGAAGTGCCCACAGCTTGGGCCACTTCTTGTTGATTTTCAAGTAGAAATCAGTCCCTGGAGAGGTGCCAGAGCTGGCCGAATGGGCTTGACTCGAAATCAAGTGA
>CAJXFW010000154.1 GCA_913053655.1 uncultured Thiogranum sp.
ATCCGGCTTTTAGCCGTAACTCGAAGCCACCGGCTTTAGCCGGTGGAGTCTTCACTGTTAACGCCCCCTAAGGGGGTCATAAGCCCGTAAGTAAGTAGACATACTAATGAGTACGTTATAGTGTTTCCAGCCCTTTCCGCTGGAATTAGTGCACTTCTGATCATCACATGTCTACTTACTTGCGTACTCCTTAGTATGTTGTGGGACTAATCGATTATCACTTTGCTTCTTCCATGCTAGGCTTTCGGAACGAGACGGGTGTCAGCAAGGCAGGTTCGCCGAATTCCACCAGTTTTGCATTTGAGTGTTTGAAATATTCGTCCCAGAACTGTCTAAGTGCAAGCAGGCTTGCCGGGTTACGGTAACCTTCACGTTGGGCTGGCGTACCATGTGTGATCGTGGGCAGGTCGGCACCACCCAGAACATAGACACGAGCCCCACCGAAATCACCAAACAACTGACTCTTTTTGACCTTGGCTATTTCAGTACTCACATTGATGTGTCGCAACGTCCGTCTGGCATAGAATGAGGTTATGGAAGAGTACACCAATCCATCAGAAACCAGGAAAAACAGTTTTTCCGAAGCAGAATCCTGCAACACTGATGTAGAAACCGTTTTCAGAGCAATGAGAATATCCGAGTGTTTCAGATTGTTAGTACTGTTGGATAGGGATGAGTATGCTCCACTGACGGCCAGCTTTTTCGCATAATTTTTCTGACTCTTTAAACATGCCTGGAAGTTCTTCAGGCGTGTCATTACGACATCACCAATGTGATCTTGTGGTATCGGTTTCTCAATCACGCCCGTGTTTATCACACGCAAATAGCGCCCCTGGGCAAACGCAGAGAACTCGGAGACCACGAATTTTGTACCTGGGTCTAGTATCTGTGACAGGTTACGTAGAACCGACTTCTGTAGTGACTTGTCCAGCGACAGGGTCTGGTCGATCAATACGTAAATCAGTTTGTCGTGGGCTGGTGAATAGTGTTCAATCTTATTTGCTGTGTAACAACTTGGCACGTCATTATCCGTCCCTGCCAACACAATATTGGTGCAAAAAAAGACAATTCCTATGCAGGCAAGCGCAAGAATTATTCTACGTTCGATTGCCATCCATTCGCCCTCCCAATATCTCGTCTTCGCGTTTCAACTGCGCCTCTTTACGAGACTCATCCTCCTTTTCCCGCACCTCATCATCCCTGATCTGCTTAATTACGCTGAGTAGACGATCACGCTTTTTGTCCGAGCCATCGGCCGCATAGTCCAGCAACTTGCGCCGCATATCGGTATCAGATTCGGCGAGAATCTTTCGCGCCTCGTGGAACAGATCGTCATCGTGCATTGATGTGGAATCACTGACAGATACGATATGCGGGGCAGCATGGATATGCTTACCCTCACGTTCCTGCCGCCGCTGGATGAGGTAGTCGTAGCAACTCATGTTGGAAGGATGCTTGCGGTAGTCGCCGTTCTCCGACAGACGGGTACGCAGGTATTCAAGCCGCTTCTGCGCCGTGTTGATAACCGGCATTATATATTTGCTTTCATAGGTCTTGTAGCTTGTCTCGCCTCTGGTGAGGTTGTATGCGCGGTGCCCACTCCCAACAAACGAGTGTTTGAGCGCGTGCAGGAAACCAAGGCCTTGTGTGATGAGGTAGATGAGGGCCAGCACTACTGCGCCAGCGATTCCCTGGCTATACTGCTCATTATTTAGTTCAGCGGCAACATCCTTCTTCGCATCCTCCGATGACTTCGATACTTTTTCCGGCACTGCACTAATGCCATCCATGCCAGGAATGCCAGCGAATGGGTTTGAGGATATGCTACCGCCACCCTGCGCCTGCTCAGCAGTCTGCTTGGTCAATTCCACCTTGAGGCCCTCGATACGCATCCAGGTGATGCCCGCGAGCAGACTGGCGAGAACCACGACAACAACGAATACCCATGCAAGTGTTCCACGATCATGCGCGCCTTCCAGAACACGGTTGGCATAGCGTATCTTCGCGATCTGCGCTCGATCCTTTCCTTCGATATTTTCATCTGTATTCTGCTCATCACCACAGGTGATAGTGTCGGTGATGAGGTCATCGTGGGCCTTGCCCACCTTGCCTATATGGTTACGGATTGTGCCAAACTTGTGCGCCTGTGCTCCGGCAAAGTGGGTAAGACCCAGCAGGCCTGCAGCCATGACCAAGGCGATAACATAGCCGATCCAAAGCATTTGATTACCAGTAATCTCACTCGCTACAAATGGTGCGATGAGAAGCCCGGTACCTGCCGCCTCAGCGACGGTTAGAATGATGAGAAGCCCCCACATCCAGGCGGAGGTGGGAGTGATGTCCGACTGGTGAGTCAGTTTAAGATACTCATTAGCACGCTCGAAGTCCTGTTCGCCAGCTACCGGATCTTTCTTGCGGTCGAGGTAGGTAGAACATAGCTGGCTTTCCGGGCGCGGCATGCCATCATTTTCCCAACTACTGCGGTCACCGACACCGTGTGTGTCCTGTACCCATTTACGCATTTTCCCGAAAAAGGGGAAAATGACCCAGAAATCGGTCCACAGCAGGTCATTCGTCAATTTAACCCACAACATGAATATCGCCACCAGTAGCGAAATGGCAGCGGGTACGGTCCAAAGCAGGTGGGTGGTAAAATAACCCGGCATCTCAGAGAACATTGCGGATCTCCTTACTCTTTATCATCATATGTACATGATCTGCCATCAGATGTCCCTCCTCTATCAAACTCTCTTTCTGCCGGGCCAGTCGATGAAATACCTCGCCCAATTCCTTTCGAACCTGCCCGAACAGTATCTTCTTACGGTGCTTCGGAATAAACACAATGTGATACTTACACTCCCATCGCGTGTGATTTAAACTGTTCACTTGTCTCATGGTTTCTCCTTAGCGTGGTGCTTGGCGGCTCACGCTCGGGAGTTACTATGAGATTTCCGTTACTGTCAAACTGCTAATGCCTCCCCAGCAGAGCTGGGGGGTCTCCTGTATGTGTATAGAGATTATTTCTTCAGGGCGAATGCGCCCGAGGCAAGATAGGTATGACCATTTCTTGCATAGTAGAGCCTGGCGTCAGCATTACCCGGCCGATTCGGTTTTACGAAATCAATGCATTCAAGTGGCCCATCGACGAACATCCGGTACAGCGTTGCCTTGTCACCCCTGTAAACATTGACAGGAACATGAGCTACATAAGATGGATTTGTTTTGACATTACCTTTGTAGTTTTTGTAAATCACCAACTTCGGGTGAGGTGTCGGGCTGCCTGAATCACGGGGGACATACGCCTTGTCAACAACGACCAGGTTACCGTGAAAGCCGCCGAGCCAGGGAGCACCGAAAAACCCCGGCATATAGTCACGAATCGGCAATTCGTGATCAGTCTCAAGATTACGTACCGGTGACGCGAGATGAGGCGCATCATCAATACAGGAATTGACTAACAGAGGCTCGTCAGCATGCGCCTCGGAGATGATACTGAAGCTGGAATGCACCACCGGGTTGCCGAGGTCAATGGGTTTCCCTGCCGCCTGCGCTAACGGTGTACCACCAAAATCATAACCCTGATACTTCTGCTTACGAGAACGCTTTACGATCTTTCTCGAAGGGGACGCATCAATGTTCACTCGTCGCTTCACAGCAGTACTGAAATACCGCCCGTTGGGCTGGCGCAGCTGTAGGTAGCGCCTGAGGTCTGTTTCATTAGGCAGATCAACGATCTGTATACGATTATTCTCAGTTCGTCCCTGCCTATTGTCATTGCTGGCAATAGGCAGCGTGCTACCGGCACCCTGAAAGTAGATATTGTGCGCAGGGACACCAGCTTCCCTGAACACCTTCGCCACAGCACGGGCGCGCTGTTCCGTGAGTTTTGCTGATTTACGTGCATCGTGGGATTCATCAGCATGTGCGACGATTAAAACCTTGCGGTCATGTATTTTTGCGTCCTGCGACGTCGAGGATGTTCCTGACTTGCGATTCGGGACATACTGCTCAGCAATGGAACTGATGTACTTGCGCGCCTTGGGCGTAAGATGTGCTGTCCCCGGCACAAATTCCCCTTCCTGGTTCTGAATCTGTACGTCGAGACCGACATCAGAATCCTTGCCAGCCTGCTTCTCCGACGGCGTCAGTTTGAGCTTTTTGGCTGTGATTCGAGCGCTGGCAATTTTCAGGTGATTGGCCTGAGCAATCTTGTAAAGATTACAGCGGCGCTGGTCAAGGGAATACCCGATTAACGCCCCGCCGCCAGTACCCACTGCTGCACCGACAAGGGCGCCCTTTTTCCCTTTCCGAAGATATCCAACCACGCCACCGACAACCGCACCGACAGCCATACCGATATTACGACCATTGTTCGAACAGGGATCGGGGTTGTTGAAAATACTCTCAAATTGCGTTTTGACGGCAGGCGAAAATCCTGGTCGCCCACTTTGTTGGTTGAACGCGCAGCCAGAAGCCAGCACGACAGATGCAGTACCGATGCATATCATTGCCCGTTTCAATTCATTTGCCACTATTACAGACTCTCCCCCTCCTGACACTAGCGCACTTGTTAAACGGAGCTTGCACTTCATCACGCCAAGCACAGTGCGACAGCTTCAGTAACAGTATGTGCTAGAAGAGTTATTGTCAAATCTATGAGTGGTCTGAGATAGCCCCCTAGCAAAGCGAACCAGTAGCCAGGTACCGAACTGTGCAGGATTAAAACCACCACCTTCGCCACCCTTAATCAGGCCCTCAAACGACTGGCGTGCAACAAGCAGGAACTGCTGCTTGTACTCGAGCGACCCGATAACCCGTTCCACAACAACTTGAGTGAATGTGACATTCGGGAATACGCCATTAAACGAAAGATCAGCGGTGGCACCCGATTGGAAAACGGACGACTATGCAAGGATACCTTTACACGCCTGAAAAAGACCTGCAAGAAACAGGGCATCGCTTTCTGGGATTTTCTCCTCGACCGACTCAGGCGGGAGCATCGCGCACCCTATCTGCCCAACCTGCCGGGTGGCAAGGTTTGCCTTGTGCCAAGCCCACGAGTATTGAGAAGTTACGTGGAATCTACAGGTTACTCACCATTAGCATACCGTTTGGCTCGGGTATGATGCTATGGATCAGATATGAGTCCGCGCACAGTCTTGGCGTGCATCAGTTTCAGACGCCCGACGGGAATCGGTGCACCCAGGTGGTGGGTTATGTGGCACCAGCGATGTGCAGACACCGGCTGCACCCGCGCCGGGTTAAATATCAGGATTTCGGGCCAGTCTGAGTCATGAAATCCGACCCCGTCGTAGCCATGCCGCCTTAATTGCTCGTAGATACGAGAATAGTTTTTCTGCAGGCGTTCGAAACGGCCTATCCTGAAGCGGCGCGGGCTTTCATAGTACCGGGTAACGAGGTAGTGCCAGAGCTGGATCACCTCGCTGCGTGTGAACTGCTTGTTGCGCGGCAAGACCTTCCAGAACTCCGGTGACAAGATGGCTTTGCCAAATTCCCTGCGTAGTGAATCGATAACCTTGCGAGCATAGTCTTTATGCCAGAGTAACCGGGTACCAGTCTGCAGTCGACAACATATGATAATTTGCCCCCAAGTCGAAGCGAAGTCATCAGTGCCGCTCAGGTATACTCCATTGCCCCAGCCACGCCCCCAGCGCTCATTGTCCAATCTGAAACCGCGCGACATGACCGACCAGGCGGATTCCTCATCCGTACCATGGTAGAAACTGGCTGTATCCCTGGTCGTGTGGTGTAAATATGACCGTGATCCAACACCCTTATGTGATTCACGCCGCATGCTCAATCATCAAAATCGCTATTGTTTCGACCATGCCCGGTGGGTGGCTGTCAAGAATGGCCTCAATATCCTCATCAGTCAGCTCATCGACACGAAGCGCCTGGCGGTTTTCCTTGCGCATCGCATGAAAAATATCATAGGGGATCATCACGGCATGCGGTGTACCCCAGCGCTTGATCACGATCAGTTCGTCAACTTCATGCAGCGAGGTGAATAGGTAAAATAAAAGCCCTGCCCCCGCAAGTCAAGCTTTCAAACAGAGCCACTCACCCCGCCTTTCCTGCGATTTGACTCCGAAAAACTCTGGTATTCGTCACCGGGTTCGATACCAATTTGCCGGCATTGATCAACA
>CAJXFW010000155.1 GCA_913053655.1 uncultured Thiogranum sp.
TGGACAAGTACGACGGGTTCTACAAGGACCTGGGCAACAGCCTGAATGCGCTGGCACAGGTGTCCGATGTCGGTCTCAATGAAGTGGTGCGGGTGCTGAAGGCGATTGCTTCCGGCGACCTGAGCCAGACCATCGAGAACAATTACGAAGGGCTGTTCGGCCAGTTGAAGGACGATTCCAATACCACGGTGAAACAGCTGCGCCTGGCGGTGGACGATATCAACATGATTGTCGATGCCGCCAATATCGGTCAGTTCGACAAGCGCATCGAGGTGGACAAGTACGACGGGTTCTACAAGGACCTGGGCAACAGCCTGAATGCGCTGGCTGAGGTGTCCGATGTTGGTCTCAATGAAGTGGTGCGGGTGCTGAAAGCTCTGGCCCGGGGTGATCTGAATGAAAACATCACCAATCAGTATGAGGGGCTGTTCGGCCAGTTAAAGGACGATTCCAATACCACAGTGGAACAATTACGCAGCATGGTGAGCAAGATTCTCGAAGCCGGCGCCAATATCGGCTCGTCAGCCGGAGAGATTGCGCAAGGTAACCAGGACCTCAGTCAGCGTACCGAGGAACAGGCCTCCAACCTGGAAGAGACCGCATCCAGTATGGAAGAGCTTACCAGCACGGTGAAACAGAATGCTGATAATGCCCGTCAGGCCAACCAGCTTGCAGCCAGTGCTCGCGAAGAAGCTGAAAAAGGCGGTAACGTCGTGGGTCGGGCGGTGGAAGCCATGGGTGAGATCAATACCGCCAGCAAGAAAATTGCCGACATCATCGGCGTCATCGACGAAATCGCGTTCCAGACCAATCTGCTGGCGCTGAACGCGGCTGTCGAAGCGGCGCGTGCCGGTGAACAGGGGCGTGGCTTTGCCGTCGTGGCCGGTGAAGTGCGTAACCTTGCACAGCGTAGCGCTACCGCGGCCAAAGAGATCAAGAGCCTGATTCAGGACAGTGTGGAGAAGGTAACCGAGGGCAGCAAGCTGGTGGATGAGTCCGGAGAAACACTGGGTGAAATCGTCACTGGCGTCAAGAAGGTGTCTGATATCATCGCTGAAATTGCAGCCGCCAGCCAGGAACAATCCGTCGGTATCGAGCAGGTCAACAAGGCGGTTATGCAAATGGACGAAGTCACCCAGCAGAACGCCGCACTTGTCGAAGAGGCCGCAGCTGCCAGTGAAGCGCTGGATGAGCAGGCTAATGGACTGAATGAGCTGATGTCCTACTTTGATATGGGTGATAACGGCACAGTGCGTACTGCGCCGGCTGCCAGGCCCGTGCAACGGGCGGCGCGTGCCTCCACCAAACCGGCCGCAGCACCAAAGTCACGGCCGGCACCTTCTGAAGCTGCTAAAGATAGCGAGTGGGGAGAGTTCTGAGCGGAACAAGGGACTTGAATCTTATGCGCAAAGCCATGACAGCTTTTCTACCTGCGATCGCCCTCTGTGCCGCACTGTTTGTGGCGCTCGCAGGAGGATGGCTTGATTCCATCGGGAGCGGCGGACTGCTGGCGGTAACGCTGGCCTGGGCAGGCGGCGCCTGGTGGTGGTCTTTGTTGCGTGATAATCAGCCCGATACCGACCAGCTGGAGGAAGACGCCGGCGATACCGAATGGGTGGACGAGGCGGCTATGCCGCTGCATACCCTGTTGACCGAAGAAATGGGTGGCGTCAGGGAAGAAGTCGACCGGGTCAAAATGATTGTGCAGGAAGCGATTTCGAGTCTAACCGACAGTTTTCAGAATCTTAATAACCAGAGTCGTACCGGCGAAGAGCTGGCCCATGAAATTATGGAAAAGAGCGCTGCTGTCAGCGTCTCCAAGAATGGGTCCGGTTCCGTACTCGGTGAGGCCGGCGAGCTGATGCAGTTTTTTATCGATACGCTGGTCGATGTCAGCAAACAGAGTGTCGAGACCGTGTACCGCCTTGATGATATGGTCAAACATATGGATGGCACCTTCCGCCTGCTGGAAGACGTCAAGGTTATTGCCGATCAGACCAATCTGTTGGCGCTCAATGCGGCCATAGAAGCGGCGCGAGCCGGTGAAGCCGGCCGTGGTTTCGCCGTGGTCGCCGACGAAGTTCGTCAGTTGTCAATGCGTTCCAACACCATGAACGAACAAATCCGCGGAACCGTCAACGCCAGCAAACAGGCAATAGATGCGGTACGTGAAACGGTGGGGAAAATGGCCACGCGCGATATTAATGTGGCCATCAGCGCCAAGGAAGATGTCGATCACGCGCTTAAACAGATGGATGAACACAACACGTTCATGGTTGGCCAGATTAACCATATGTCTGTTATCAGCGACAAGATTGGAGAAGATGTGGGGCACGCGGTGCGCTGCCTGCAGTTCGAGGATATGGTAACCCAGTCATTGAGTTCGGCGCAGGATCATTTGGGGCGTCTCGGAACCCTTGAGCAGTTGCTGGAGCAACTGGTCTGCCTGGTTGCAAACCCGAACAGCGAGCATTTGTCGACCTTGCGTGCAGAACTGGCGGTACTGGAAGAGATTCATGCTAACAGAGGCGTGAAACCGGTGGATCAGGAATCCATGCAGGGTGGTGAGGTCGAATTGTTTTAGAGTCGCGAAGGATTGACGGAGTAAAGTATGTCGAGTATCAGCAGTAATATTTCCAGCGACGGCAATCAAGGCACCATAGTTGTGTCGGGCCGCTTCGATTTTTCCATACACAAAGAGTTCCGGGATGCCTATCAATCGACGCGGGGAACAGGCATGCGTTTTGAAATCGATTTGTCCAGCGTTGACTACATGGATAGCTCGGCACTCGGCATGTTATTGCTGTTGCGTGAGCACGCCGGCGGCGATAAGGCTGACGTGCTGCTTCGCAACCCCAGTTCCACGGTTGAACGAATCCTGCGTATCGCCAACTTTGGAAAATTGTTTGAGATTTCCGGGGTTCATGTAGAAGCAGCTTCCGCCGAGGCCTAGTACTCCGGTAATTTAAGAAAGCCTGATTAAATGCAATGTTTTGTCATTGCAGTAATGACACATTAAGCACTTCTTCAAGGAAGGTCCGATCAACCCGTCATGCCGGCGAAGGCCGGCATCCAGTACATTGAATCACCTGGATTCCGGCCTTCGCCGGAATGACGAAAGATAAAATATTCAGACCTTCCTTAATATTGACGGATAACGTACATGGAATGTGTTCTGAACATCGCGGCCGGAAAAACTGAAAACGTCGCTGCAGCGCCACACGGAACGGCACTGGTGGTCGATGATGACGCAACCAACCGGTTGCTGCTGAGATCGCTGTTAAGCAAAATCGGTTTCGAGATCGTTATAGCCGAAGACGGTGCGCAAGCCGTGACACAGTATGAGAAGTGCTGCCCGGATATTATATTCATGGATGTCACGATGCCGGTCATGGATGGCTTCGAAGCCACGCAGCGGATAAAAGCGCTGGCGGGTGACGAATTCATCCCTATCATTTTCCTCACCGCGATAAGTAACGAAGACGACCTGGCGCACTGTATCGGGGTGGGTGGCGACGATTTTATCACCAAGCCTGTCAATGTCACATTATTGCGGGCAAAAATCAGGGCCATGGAGCGGATTCGCGACCAGCAACGCGAACTCAACGGTTTGCATCGCCAGATGAAGCACGAAGAGGAGATTGCGGAGAGCATCTTCAAGCGCGTGGTTACCCGGGACAATGTCACGCTCGATCTGGTCCGGACTCTTTTGCGTCCAGCCGCTACCTTCAGCGGTGATATGCTGCTGAGTGCCCTTTCACCATCACGCGATCTTTATATTTTACTGGCCGATTTTACCGGCCATGGTCTGGCCGCGTCCATCGGGGCACTGCCGGCTTCAGAAGTGTTCCGGGCGATGTCCGCCAAGGGTTACTCTGTCGTCGATATTCTTCAATCGATTAACCGCAAATTGCATCGTCTGTTACCGACGGAGATGTTTATGGCAGCCACCATGATAAGAATTCCGCATGATTTTGACAGTATTATGGTATGTAACTGCGGCATGCCGGACATGCTGCTACTTGACTCTCAGGGTAACGTCAAAACCCGGGCACCTTCCCGTGGCCTTTCACTGGGCGTTACTGCGGATCTTGATTGTCAAAGCGTTTGTGAGCATATGGTGATTAGTCAGGGGGATCGTATCCTGTTGTACAGTGACGGTCTTACCGAGGCCTGTAATACAGATGCCAGGCAGTTTGGCGATATACGTTTAATAGCCGCACTGGCTGAAACAAATGACCAGGGTTATGCATTAGACAGCGTAGTGCGAGCTTTGGATGCATTCTGTAATGGAGCGCTACAAGCGGATGATATCAGTCTGGCCGAGATCCTCTGTGACCCGAAACTGTTACCGTCCTGGGGCACGGAAAGATTACCGTATACGCCGGTAGAGACTACAACAGAACCTTCTGGAGACAGCGGCATCCCGCACGAAATTATGCTGTCCTTATTGTTTGAAGGGCCCTATCTACGAAATGCGGATCCGGTCCCTGATATAATCAATCAGTTGCAACCGATTATTGGCGATGAAGCATCGGATCAAGTCTTGTTTACGGTTCTCACCGAACTTTTTAACAACGCCCTGGACCACGGCGTCCTGGGTCTGGACTCCTCTCTTAAACAGGACGGCGAGGGATTCGAGCGCTATTACAACGAAAGACAGCGGCGGCTCGCCGCCCTCGATTCAGGCTACGTGCATCTATCGGTACGTCTGGTCGATATGAACAAGGGTGGCCATATTCTGATTCAGATGGAAGACAGCGGCGCCGGTTTTGATTGGCGGGCGGAGCTATTCCGCAGTGCTGATGAGGGTACCTACAGCAGGCGAGGTATCGGCCTGGTCCGGCAGCTTTGTGAATCCATAACTTACCGGGAACCGGGCAACCGGGTGGAAGCGGTATGCCGGTGGGGCGACAAGCAGGCACGGGAGTAAACGACGGTGGGGTTGCGGACCAAACTTTTTTTGCCGGTAGTTGCAGGCTTTGCATTGTTCGCTATTGTAATACATTTTTTCTGGGAACCTGCTTATCTGGCACATGAACGCGCGGCCTTTGAACGCAAACTATACGATAATCTGGTGACCATGGAGCCGGCGGTGATGCAGTTGCTGCTGGCGGGTAACAGGGAGGCCCTGCACGGTTTTCTGGACTGGGAATTGTTTGCCCACAAACCACATTGGCGGCAGCTGGTATTAGTCGATACGAAGGGCAAACGGTTGTACCCCGATGCAGAACCTGCATCATTTGATAGCGAACAAGTCATCACCTTTTCGCACCAGTTGTTCCTGGAATCTGACGAAGACGACGAGCAACACGTTTATGCAACCCTGTCCCTCAGTGTTGCATGGGCGCACGAATGGCAGGCACAGCTCGCTCACGTGCGGCGCATCGAACTGCTGGCCTTCGTATTATTTGCCTTTACCGGCCTTCTTGGCACCTGGCTGCAAGGCATTCTCATCCGCAAGCCCTTGCTGCCCCTGGAACGGGCTGTGACCAGACTTGCCGACGGCGATTTCAAGACACCGCTACCCAGGGCCGGCCACGACGAGCTGGGACGGTTGACCCGCGCCTTCGAACGCACACGCCTGCAACTCGAACAAACCCGTGCCGATATGCAACAGGCGATCATTGTCGCCGAGTTTAACGAAGCTCGCCATCGGGCGGTGTTCGACTCAATGCCCGACGCACTGATCACCATCGATGACAAGGGTGAAATCGACAGTTTCAATCCGGCCGCAGAACGTATCTTCGATTATACGGCGCAAGAGGTGTTGGGAAACAACATCAGTATGCTCATGCCTGAGCGGCATGCTCGCGCGCATGACGGCCACCTGGCACACTATCTGAAAACAGGCGAGGCACATATTATCGGTACGATGAAGGAGTTCGAGGGTCTGCGCAAAAATGGCGCACTGTTCCCCGTGGAAATGTATGTGGCGGAAATCGAACTGCGCGAGCAGCGCATGTTCAGTGGCATTCTGCGCGATATCAGCAAACGAAAACGTCAGCAACACGATCTATCGAAGAGAACTACGCAGCTGGTGGAGGCCAAAGAAGCGGCCGAGGCGGCAAACAGGGTCAAGTCCGACTTTTTAGCCACCATGAGTCATGAAATCCGTACCCCCATGAACGGCATATTGGGCATGGCACAGCTGCTGGCCGAAA
>CAJXFW010000156.1 GCA_913053655.1 uncultured Thiogranum sp.
TGCGTCAATACGGAAGGCAAACAGGTCACTGACCTCTCTGGTATCGAACAACTGGTTAATCTTGAAGAACTCGACCTGGCACACAATGCCATTGCCGATATCGGCCCGGTCGACGGTCTGGAAAGCCTGGTGCGACTTGATCTTGACTACAATCAGGTCAGTAATATACCGGAAGGGGCCTCTTATTTGACGGTTACTCACCTGAATCTCGATCATA
Organism: uncultured Thiogranum sp.; assembly: GCA_913053655.1. GTDB lineage: Bacteria > Pseudomonadota > Gammaproteobacteria > DSM-19610 > DSM-19610 > Thiogranum. The sequence goes on from CAJXFW010000156.1 coordinate 218, forward strand.
ACCGCATCCACGACGTTGCCTGGATCGGACAGTTTCCTGATCTTCAGTTTCTGTCGCTTGGGCATAACCGGCTGACAGACATTTCTCTGTTGGGTAACGCGCATGCCCTGCAGGTGCTGGACTTGAGTCATAACGCCATCTCCGACAGTCATCCACTCGGGACGCTGACCGGATTGAGAGAGCTGGACCTGAGTTATAACCGGTTGGCGGAACTGGGCGGTCTGGAGACACTGACGAAGATAGAAAATCTGTACCTCGCCAGTAACCGGATTATTAATATTGGCGTCCTGAAGCAACTGTCTGATCTGATCGAGCTTGATCTTTCGTACAATCAGGTCAGGTCGCTTGATCCGCTGGACGGGTTAACAGATTTGGCGCGTATTACCCTCGATGAGAACCCGCTGGATAGTGTTGAACTCTTGCTGAGTTTCGGTGAGCTGAAACGTGTCAGTCTGAAAGGCGTGAAGGGCATCCCCTGTGCGTTAATCGAACAGCTGAAAAACCAGTTTGGTGACCATGCGGTGATCAATGACGGAAATTGCGAAACCGGCTCGTAGTCAGCGTTTATCCGCCGGTTGGCCTGTAATTTCGATCCGGTAGCTGTGCCGGGATATTTTACCTGTCACGTCCGCTTCAATGGTGAACTGCAATGATTCACCGATGCTGAGTGCCTCAACCGGCAGGGTGACCCGGTGCAGGCCAAGACCCGCGGGCGTTGTTTCCAGCTTATCGGTATCCGCTGCGTCGCCGATCCGAAAACTGATCGTGGCCGGCTGTGGCAGGCAAATACACAGGGCCTCGCCCTGGAAAATCGCATCGATGGGTGCTTTGGGTGACCACACCGCAAGTGCAGCCTTCGGCCGCTGTCCCTCGTAGCGGCGCCATACCGTGTCGAGTCGATCTACCGGATGACCCGCAGCGCGAGAGTGCGCCAGCTTGATAAATTCTGCATGGGCCCACACCAGCGGCATCGCCGATCCCGTTGCGCAGCCGGGATACAGCCGTCGTTCGGGGACCGGTTCAGCGTCCCAGACCTGCTCCGGGAGCATACCGCCACGTCCGGCCATCGCGGCCATGGCGCCAAGGTAGGGCAGTGGGTCGTTGCCGGCCAGCAATTCATAATGGCCACGCTCACCGGTGAGCAGTGGCCAGGGGCGACCGTGGCCGGTGCCATCGAATGCAGAACCGTCACGATGTTCTCCGTAGCCGTCGCCATTGTAGCGGTACCAGGCGGGACCGTTCGGCGTTTCCACCCTGAGCAGCGCATCGACCACCCGGACGCTGTCGCGGATCAACGGGTCATCGGCTCGCCGTAGCCCGAAACGCACCAGTTGCAGAAAGTCAGTGCTGATCTGCTCCGCTGCGGTCAGTCCGGGATCCTGTAGACGGTTCTTGATGGGCAACTGCTGACTCACTGCTTCCTCGTCCATAATGGCTTTCGCCGGCGCGGTTCGAATGTAATAACCGGCAACCCCGTGCTGCCGCGCCAGCGCGGTATCGCGTACTACGGTCCATGTTTCAATCCGGCTGTTCCAGAAATCTGCGATGGCCAGCGCAGTTTCCCGATCCGGGCCGTCGAGGAAATCCACGCCGCTGACCAGTGCGGCAATACAAATTGCCAGGGTGAAGGTATTGACGCCTGCATTTTCTTCCCAGCGATCCTGGTCGGAGGCAGGACCGTTATGCGCGATAAAGGTGAGTGCGCGAGATACCATGTCACCGATCTCGATACCATCCAGCGCCCCGCGCGCTGCCAGCTCTGCTGCCAGCAATACCGGGAACGCGGCTTCATCGAGTTGGGTGCCCTGCCAATAAGGCTTTCCTCCCAGCCACTGGTTCTGGTACCAGTGACCGTCGTCCAGCTGGGTGGCAATGAGATAACGCAGAATTTCGCGCGCCTTGTCGTCCGCGCCGAGCATTAACAGTGCGCCCGCGCTTTCCACCAGGTCGCGCGGCCAGACCAGGTGGTAGCCACCGCGTTCATTACGTGTTTCACCCCAGGGAATACTCAGGCTGGCGATCATGGCGCCGGTGAATATCTGGTCCTGATGGGTACGCAGCACCATCGCCGAGATCTTCAGTTCGTTGCGCAGGGCTTCGGGCAGGTCCAGCTCCAGTACACAGCGCCGGTCACAGTTAGAATGCCAGTCGCGCCAGTCGTTGATCTGCTGTTGCCACGGACTGTCAAAGGATCTCGGCAGCGCGGAGAGCGCCACCGTGGCGGCTGATTCCTTGCTACTGGCAAAGCCGAGCGCCAGTACCGAGTAGCGGGGCAGGCCGCCGGTCAGTGCCACATTACCGGGACCGGCCTGCGAGTATTGCCAGTGCATCGCACCATTGCGATTGAAGTCCTGCCAGCCGTCGCTGCTGCCGACAAAACCGGCGCTGGCTTCCCGCCAGGCATCATGCTGGTCGGCATCTACGGCCGCCAGCGCCAGACCGAACGGACCCCGTTCCGCCCATAGCACACGGCGGCCACGGTAGCGTGCTACCGCGGCCTGGTTGTCTTTTCCGGTCCCGCCCAGGCGAGGTGCCAGCAGCACATAGGGCCGTAGCGCCGTATCGCCTTGCAGACGACATTCGATCAACAGTACATCGCGCTGCGGATCAGGCGTGACGCGCAGTGTCAGTGTGAAGCGCGGATGTCGGTGTTCCAGCGTGAAGGCGGGGATGCCGGGTTCGGGCTGGCTGATGGTGTAATCATCCAGACGTTTGACCTCCACCCAGAAGCCGGCACTGTCGGCAATGATGAAGCCGAGGTCGCGGATCTGTGGCAGGTCGACGCGCGGATAGTAGACCTCGTTGATGATGCCGCGGCCGAGGGTAAACCACAGGCGTGACGGACCCAGGGAACAACCCACGGCATTCTTGCGTCCACCGCTCCAGGTCGGAGGTATGCCGGGTTTACCAGGGGCCTGGTCGCCGCGTTGCTGATACATCGGTATGACGATACGCAGGTACGCCGCCGGTGACAACACACCGTTGAGAGTAACTGCCAACGCACAGGCGTGATTTCGGGGTTCATGCTCACCGTGATACTATACTTGACAGTATTTGCACGTATTTCACAGGGATACAGGGTGGCAGCGTCATATGAGCAAACACCGGAAACCAGCTGCTACTTTGCCAAAGCGTCTCCCAACGGGTGAATCACCGCTGAGTGCGGAAAATGCGACCTATCTCGAACAACTCTACCAGTCTTACCTGAAAAATCCCGACGACCTGTCTGCAGAATGGCAGGATTATTTTAACGCGCTTTCCCTGGCCAGAGATGAAGAGCTCGAATATGCGACCCGGGAGAAGCAGGCACGCGTCCTTCAGCTCATCAACGCCTATCGTTTTCTCGGACACTTGCGGGCGCGAACAAATCCACTGGAAGAAAATCCCGTGGCGGATCCCGGTGAACTCACGCTTGCCTACCATCATCTCACAGAAGCGGATCTGGATAGCAGTTTTAATACCGGCTCTCTAACAGCGCCTGCCAGCATGACGCTGGCACAAATTCTGGATCAGTTGCAGAAAACCTATTGCGGAAGCATTGGTGTGGAGTATATGCATATACCGGGCACCACAGAGAAGCGCTGGTTGCAGCACCAGCTGGAGGGTGTTCAGACGGTCCCCGAGTACAGTGACAGTGAGCGCATTCATATTCTGGAGCGCCTGACGGCTGCCGAGATGCTGGAACGCCATCTGCATTCTCAGTATGTAGGTCAGAAACGCTTTTCTCTGGAGGGTGCCGAGAGCCTCATTCCATTGCTCGATGAGTTGATACAACATGCCGGTGCCGCAGGCGTGCGGGAAATCGTGTTCGGCATGGCGCATCGCGGGCGTTTGAATGTGCTGGTCAATATTCTTGGAAAGTCGCCGGAACTGTTGTTCAGGGAATTCGAGGAACAGGGTCTGGAGACACGCCGCTCCGGCGATGTGAAATATCACAAGGGTTTTGCTTCGGATATGAACACGCCTGGTGGACCGATTCACCTGGCCATGGCCTTTAACCCGTCCCACCTGGAAATAGTGGGCCCTGTTGTCGAGGGTGCGGTACGGGCCCGCCAGGATCGCTGGCAGGAGAGTCCGGGCGATCGCATTCTGCCGGTAGTGATACACGGTGATGCGGCTTTTGCGGGCCAGGGTGTGGTGACAGAAACATTCAATCTTTCCGAGACGCGCGGCTACAAGACGCATGGCACGGTACATATCGTCGTCAATAACCAGATCGGGTTCACTACAAATATTGAACGTGATGCGCGTTCGACCTTTTACTGCACGGATGTCTCAAGAATGGTTAACGTGCCCGTCTTTCACGTTAACGGCGACGACCCGGAGACTGTCGTATTTGTGACCCGCATCGCGTTCGAGTACCGCAAACGATTCCACAAGGATGTGGTTATCGACCTGGTCTGTTACCGGCGCCACGGCCACAACGAGGCAGATGAACCGGCAGTTACCCAGCCATTGATGTATAAAAAGATCCGTGCCTTGCCCACTACCCGGGAGAGATATGTGCAACGTCTGCTCGCGCAGGAAGTCCTGAGTGAAGCAGATGCGGATGTGATGGTGCAGACCAGTCGCCGACGGCTGGAACAGGGTGATCCGGTGGTCCCCAATCTGTTGGACAGCAAAGCACTGGCCAGGACAAACCCTATTGACTGGAAGCGCTTTGTTGGTGGAGTGTGGGACGAAGCGGTGAATACCGGTCTTGATGGTGACTACTTCCGGGAACTGGGCGAACGTGTTTCCCGCGTGCCGGAGGATATGCAGTTGCATACCCGTGTGACGCGGGTAATGACAGCGCGCCGGCAGATGGCGCTTGGAAAGCAGGTACTGGATTGGGGGTTTTGTGAAACGCTTGCCTATGCCTCTCTGCTGGAACAGGGTTATGCCGTGCGGTTGTCCGGCCAGGACACCGGTCGCGGCACATTTTTCCATCGGCATGCGGTGATGTACGATCAGAACGATGGTCATAGCTTCGTCCCGTTGAAAAACCTGTCGGATAAACAGGCCCCTTTTGTTGTGATCGATTCACTGCTGTCCGAAGAAGCGGTCCTGGCATTCGAATACGGTTATGCCACCACCGAACCGGACGCGCTGGTGATCTGGGAATCCCAGTTTGGCGATTTTGCCAATACCGCGCAGGTGGTCATTGACCAGTTTATAAGCTCCGGGGAACAAAAGTGGGGACGCTTGTCCGGCCTGGTTATGTTTTTGCCGCACGGTTACGAGGGGCAGGGGCCGGAACACAGCTCGGCACGTATTGAGCGTTACCTGCAACTATGCTCCCAGTCTAATATGCAGGTCTGCGCACCCAGCACACCGGCACAGGTCTTTCATATGCTGCGACGGCAGATGCTGCGTCGCTTCAGAAAACCTCTGATTGTTATAACGCCCAAGAGTATGCTGCGCCATCCTGAAGCGCTGAGCACGGTCGGAGATATCACCAGTGGCCGGTTCCGGCCCGTTATAGCCGATGTTGATACGGTTGATGCCGGCAGGGTCACACGACTTGTTCTTTGTATGGGCAAGGTTTTCTACGATCTGAATGATAAGCGCCGCAGTATGAATATTGAAAATATTGCTATCGTGCGTGTAGAACAGTTATACCCGTTTCCGGAGAAAGCGCTTGCAGCGATTGTGAAGCAATACCCCGGTGTCAGGCAGGCCGTCTGGTGCCAGGAAGAGCCGCGCAATCAGGGCGCCTGGTACAGTCAGAAGCATCACCTGCTTAATATTTTGGGTGACAATATCAGCCTTGAATGTGTCAGCCGGCCGTCGCAGGCTTCATCTGCGTCAGGCAGTTTGAAGGTGCACCAGGCACAACAACAATATATTGTAGAAACGGCGCTCGGTATAAAAGGAACCTCTGATTGAATGGCACTAAGTTAAGCCGAAATCACAACCGTCATCCCGGCGCAGGCCGGGA
>CAJXFW010000157.1 GCA_913053655.1 uncultured Thiogranum sp.
TGGCGCGCCCGGAGAGATTCGAACTCCCGACCGCCTGGTTCGTAGCCAGGTACTCTATCCAGCTGAGCTACGGGCGCGTGGAAGCGCGCGATTATCCGTTAGAGGCGACTAAAACTCAAGGCTTGGGTTGAAATCCGCCAGACACTAAAAAAGCCCCGAAAGGGGCTTTTTTAGTGTCTGGCGGAGAGGGAGGGATTCGAACCCTCGATGGGCGATTAACCCATACTCCCTTAGCAGGGGAGCGCCTTCAGCCGCTCGGCCACCTCTCCCTTCTGGCAAATCGATTTCGAGTCAGTCATTTGCAGAAGGCGGGTAGAATACCGGCGCTATCCCTTCAGGTAAAGTCAAATCCTAGTTTTCGGCTGTTTCTATCGGATTGGTGCCTGCCTGCTGTTCGCGCTTGATACGATCATAGATTTCTTCACGATGCACCGCGATTTCTTTTGGCGCATTGACACCAATGCGCACCTGATTGCCTTTGACGCCCAGTACGGTAACCGTGACATCGTCACCAATCATGAGGGTTTCGCCAACCCTCCGTGTAAGTATCAACATTCCTGGTTTCTCCTTGACCTGCTAATTCACCAACCACACTCTTCTGCAGTCGGCACATACTCAGGCAGCCAACATAAGACCTTTGTCGGCCACACACTACAAAACTAAACTCGCACAACAGATTTTTGTTTTTATTGGGTTTTCTTAATGCCGCTAGTGGCAGCCCCCGGCAGATCAGGCGGTAACGACCTGATCAAGTTGGAATGTTTCATGCAGCGCCCGAACGCCCAGCTCCAGGTACTTTTCGTCGACCACGACCGAGACCTTGATCTCGGAGGTCGAAATCATCCTTATATTAATACCTTCCTTCGCCAGTGTCTCGAACATAGAGGAGGCTATACCCGCGTGTGAACGCATGCCAACGCCCACCAGCGAAATCTTGACAATTTTGGGGTCACCGACAACTTCACTGGCGCCCATGCCTCCCGCAACTTTTTGCAGAATTTCCAGGCCACGCGAAAAATCATTCCGATGCACGGTAAAGGTAAAGTCCGTGGTCTTGCCATCCGCCGCCATGTTCTGGATGATCATGTCCACTTCTATATTTGCAGCAGCAATGGGACCCAGAATCAGGTGCGCGACGCCGGGCTGGTCTGGAACCCCGAGCGCAGTCAATTTCGCTTCATCGCGATTAAAGGCGATTCCTGAAATCAACGCCTGTTCCATGCCCTCAGCCTCATACGTGATCAGCGTTCCGTCACCTTCCTCGAAACTGGAAAGTACGCGCAGGGGTACATTGTACTTCCCCGCGAACTCGACAGCACGGATTTGCAGCACTTTTGAGCCGAGACTGGCCATTTCCAGCATTTCCTCGAAAGTAATACGCTCCAGACGCCGGGCATCAGGCTCAACCCTGGGGTCGGTCGTGTATACCCCGTCCACGTCGGTAAATATCTGGCATTCGTCCGCCTTTAACGCTGCGGCAAGCGCCACGGCAGTGGTATCGGAACCACCGCGGCCGAGGGTGGTGATATTGCCCTTATCATCCACTCCCTGGAAACCGGCCACTACCACCACGTGCTGCGCGGCCAGATCCGCTGCGACGCGATCTGCGTCGATCTCCCTGATTCTTGCCTTGTTATGGGCGTTATCTGTCAGGATATGCACCTGCGCGCCGGTGTAGGAGCGCGCCGGACAGCCGCGCTCTTCAAGCGCCATCGACAGCAAGGCGATGGTGGCCTGCTCGCCGGTCGCCAGCAGTACATCGAGTTCCCGCGGCGTCGGGCGCTCAGACATCGCGCCGGCCAGCCCCAGCAGGCGGTCGGTCTCGCCGCTCATGGCGGAAACCACCACGACGAGCTGGTGACCCTGGGCCCGGTAGCCAATAATCTTCTCGGCCACCGCCTGGATTTTCTCGGGGCTGCCGACCGAGGTGCCGCCGTATTTTTGAATAATGAGTGCCATATCAGGTGATCAAATGGTGCAGGATAAAACGATTAGATGAAAGACTAAACCGCCTCAGACGCGGCAATTTGCTGTTTGACCCAGTCGGCCACCGACGCCAGTGCGCTGTCCAGGTTCTCGGGCTGGTTCCCGCCCGCCTGTGCCATATCGGGACGGCCACCGCCGCGGCCACCAACCTGACTCGCCACATGGTTGACCAGTTCACCGGCTTTGAGACGCTTTGTCTCAGCCTTGGTGACGCCGCCAACCAGTGCAACTTTCCCGTCACTGACTGCGCCCAGTATCACGGCTGCATTGCCGAGCTTGTTTTTAAGTTGATCGACGGTTTCCCGCAAACTTTTCGCATCAGCGCCTTCGAGCCGTGCAGCCAGGACCATAATGCCACCCACGTCCTGTGCCTGACCGGCCAGGTCGCTGCCCTGGGAATTCGCCAGCTTTGCTTTCAGCGCATCCAGTTCTTTTTCCAGCTTGCGGCTGCGTTCCAGCAGCTGGCCAACCTTGGCGGCCGTCTCTTCGCGACCGGCTTTAACCAGGCCGGCGACTTCAGCGAGGTTCTTCTCCGTCTCGCCGATATAGTCCAGCGCCCCGGCACCGGTAACGGCTTCGATACGGCGCACGCCGGACGCTATACCGGTTTCCGAAAGGATCTTGAATACGCCGATATCACCGGCCCGGTCGACGTGAGTACCACCACACAGCTCTACAGAAAATTCACCGATCGAGAGTACGCGTACTTCGTCCCCGTATTTTTCACCGAACAAAGCCATGGCACCGGCTTCCATAGCCTGATCGACCGGCATGACGCGGGTTTCCACTTTGGCGTTGGCGCGGATCTGGTCGTTGACCAGGGTTTCTATGCGGTGTAACTCATCTTCGCTGAGCGGCTGAAAATGCGAAAAATCAAAGCGCAGACGTTCCGGATCGACCAGCGATCCTTTCTGCCGCACATGATCACCGAGCACCTGTCGCAATGCGGCATGCATCAAATGGGTCGCGGAATGATTCAGCCGGGTCGCGTCGCGACGTTGCTCATCCACCAGCGCTTCAGCTTCATCGCCCTGTTTGATTTCTCCCTGCGTAACCAGCCCTATGTGTGCAAATACACCGCTGCCCTGCTTGCGCGTGTCGATCACCCGAAACACGCCGCCGCCGTCAACACGAATGACGCCACGGTCACCGACCTGGCCACCGGACTCGGCATAAAACGGGCTGTGATCAAGAACGACAATCCCTTCTTCACCACCGTGCAGGACATCAACTGCCTCCCCGTCCTTGTACAGGGCAGTAATCGCCGCCCTGTCCTGAATCTGCTCATAGCCCGTGAATTCTGTACTTCCTTCGATATCAAACCCGCCGGTCTCCAGTGTTCCAAAACTGCTGGCGGCGCGCGCCCGATCGCGTTGCGCCTCCATTTCAGACTCAAAGCCCGACATATCGAGTGACAGTTTACGCTCGCGAGCAATATCCGCCGTCAGATCAACCGGAAATCCGTAGGTATCGTAGAGCTTGAACACGGTATCGCCGGGGATCACTTTTCCGTCCAGACCGGCAATAGCGTCTTCCAGGATCTTCATGCCGTTATCCAGGGTATCGGCAAAGCGCGTTTCTTCCTGCTCGAGCACCCGTACCACCTGTTCCTGCGCCTTGACCAGCTCCGGATAGGCTTCACCCATCTCACTGACCAACACAGCAACCAGCTTGTGGAAGAAAGCTTCACGTTTCTCGAGTCTGTGACCATGTCGGATGGCGCGGCGAATGATACGGCGCAGCACGTAACCCCGACCTTCATTGGAGGGAACCACACCGTCTACAATCAGGAACGCGCAGGCGCGGATATGATCGGCAATGACACGCAGTGATTTATCTTCCAGATCCTTTGTACCCGTTACTTCGGCACTCGCCTCGATAAGTCTCTGGAACAAATCGATCTCGTAGTTGCTGTGCACACCTTGCAGAATCGCGGCCAGGCGCTCCAGACCCATGCCGGTATCCACCGAGGGCCTCGGCAGAGGATTCAACTCTCCACTGGCATCACGGTCGTACTGCATGAATACCAGGTTCCAGATTTCGATGTAGCGATCGCCATCTTCCTCTGGCGTCCCGGGCGGACTACCGGGCACATCGGAACCGTGGTCGTAGAAGATTTCCGAGCATGGACCACAGGGGCCGGTATCGCCCATGGACCAGAAATTGTCTTTGGCACCAATACGTGAGAGCCGCTCCGCGGACACGCCAATTTCCTTCAGCCAGATATCCGCCGCTTCCTCGTCTTCTTCATAGACGGTGACCCACAGGCGTTCAGCCGGCAGCTGCAGGACTTCGGTCAGGAACTCCCAGGCATAGCGAATCGCTTCGTGTTTGAAATAGTCCCCGAAACTGAAATTGCCAAGCATCTCGAAGAAAGTGTGATGACGTGCGGTATAACCCACATTTTCCAGGTCATTGTGCTTGCCACCCGCGCGTACACAACGTTGCGAACTGGCCGCACGCACATAATTACGCGTTTCCCTGCCCAGGAACACGTCCTTGAACTGGACCATGCCGGCATTGGTAAACAGAAGGGTTGGATCATTGGCCGGCACCAACGGGCTGGAGGCCACTACGGCATGCTCCCTGGCCTCGAAATAGCCCAGGAAAGCCTTGCGAATAGCTGTGGTGCTGGTGTTGCCGATCTTGCTAGTCTTGCTGATCATGGCACGAAAAGGTACAGGATATTGAACAATATTGCATCCACACCCTGGCCCTGAACTCATCAATACCCAAGGAAGACCAAGTAACCTAATGAACCGCCAAGACGCAGAGAACGCCAAGATTTTCTATTTTTATTCAATAGCCTTTTTCTTGGTGTTCTCTGCGTCTTGGCGGTTCAAAATCATTTATCAGAGATCCCGTAGTGATTGTGGCACCGGCACGCCTTTAATACTAGTATGAGGATATCAAACAGCATCAAATACGGCGCGGATCTGTTCTCCGGTAAAGCCACGCTGCTGTAGAAAGCGCATCTGTTTGGTACGTTCGCGGTATTCATCCGGAAGCAGGCGACCAAATCGCTTTTGGCGCTGCCGGGCAGCAGAAGCAAACCACAGCTGCGACAGGTCCGCCAGCGTCTGCTCCGTCAGCTCGCCATCGATTCCCCGTTCGCGCAACTCGGCCTGTATCTTCGCCGGCCCGTAGCCTCGCTCGTAACGACCGCGCGCATAAATTCCGGCAAACCGCGGGTTACTCAACAGACCTTCGCCCCGCAACTCGTCCAGAGCAGTATCGATAACGGCATCGGCAAATTTGCGCGCGACCAGCTTGTGCCTTAACTCCAGCTCACTGTGCTCACGCCGTGCCAGCAGCCGTAACGCGGTTGCGTACGACTGCTGGTAAATCTCCGCGCTATTGCCTGTTTCAGCCTGCGGATTCAATGGGCGTGACAGTGGCTGTTTCCGACTCGGCACCCTGTTCAAGCAATTTGGCACGCAACTGTTGCTCGATGTCCTGTGCAATCTCCGGGTGGGCCTTCAGGAAATTGCGCACGTTGTCCTTACCCTGGCCAATACGGTCACCGTTATAGCTGTACCAGGCACCGGCCTTGTCGACCAGCCCTTCCTTGACACCCAGCTCGATCAGCTCACCCTGGCGGGAAATACCCTCGCCGTAGAGAATCTCGAACAGGGCCTGCTTGAAGGGTGGCGCCATCTTGTTTTTGACCACCTTGACACGCGTTTCGTTACCGACAATTTCATCACCCTTCTTGATGGCACCGATACGGCGAATATCGAGACGCACGGAGGCATAGAATTTCAGGGCATTACCCCCAGTGGTGGTCTCGGGATTGCCGAACATGACGCCGATCTTCATACGGATCTGGTTAATGAAAATCACCAGCGTATTGGAACGCTTGATGTTGGAGGTCAGTTTGCGCAGCGCCTGTGACATCAGGCGGGCCTGCAGCCCCATGTGTGAATCACCCATTTCACCTTCGATTTCAGCTTTGGGCGTCAGTGCGGCGACCGAGTCGATGACCACGACATCCACTGCGCTGGAGCGTACCAGCATATCGGTGATTTCCAGCGCCTGTTCACCGGTGTCCGGCTGGGATACCAGCAGGTCGTCGATCTGGACACCCAGTTTTTCGGCATACGAGGGGTCCAGTGCGTGTTCGGCGTCAATGAAGGCCGCCGTACC
>CAJXFW010000158.1 GCA_913053655.1 uncultured Thiogranum sp.
TGCTGCCACCCTAAGCGCCTGAGCCATTACGACCGCTGGCAGGAGCATCTATAAAGGCGGCTATATCCGGAATTCGCAACGCATGATCACTAACTCTGGTTTATCTATTGTACCGTTCCCACGACCTTTTTCATGGGTTCCAGGCGACCTCTCCTTACCACTGTCATCCAGCGACAGTCGTTCTTGAACGGCTTGACGGCGATATGGAGTTCGTTGCCTCTCTTGAAGGCCAGATCGACTACTTTGGACCCTTTGAACTTCAGTAGTTTTCCGATAACCTTGCTTGTGGTCGGTTTGCACCATCAAAATACAGATGAATCGTATGATTACTCAACTGCTTATATCCATTGCGAGATCCGGATAGACGAGTACAGGAAGGATAAAAGTCCTTTCCCCAAAAGTCCTCCGTTATTGAACAGCCGTTCACCTCGTTTTTCGCCCTGATCTCAGCACAAATCCTGCTGAATTCTGCCCAAGTGCAGCAATTTAAGTTAGATGGTTGGTTTCCTTGGGGTCAGCCGAACAAGCCGTGAGCCACAGGGTCAGGAAGCGATCTACCTTGATGATAATGACAGAGTGCATTCTATACCGTACTGGCTGAAGTCTGTGACCGATTCAACCGGGTAATCCACGCCTATTGTTTATATGGATAATCACTATCACTTATTGGCCGAAACACCCGATAAAAACCTGTCAAGAAGAGAGTCGACGCTACTACCAATGTGTTTTTTCATATCACTTCTCCAGGTTCGCCTTGCACTCTTTGGCCAGTTGCAAGTCAGCTTGTGGCGTCTTCCGGGACTTCTTAATGAATCCGTGCAACGGAACCATTTGCGTGCCTTTCACCGTAAACAATATTCGAGCAATACATTTGTCGAGCCGGCATCGGATTCCCCAAAGCCCTGACTCCATCTTCCGCACCACAGGCATGCCCAGGGGCCAGCCGTTTGGTACGTATTGCAAGCATTTGAACAGCCCGCAAATAAGATAGGGCATTCATCGATCCTCCTCATGGAACGCAAGGATCATTTGGAGAGATACCATGAAAAATACCATGTCCAGAATTTGTTGCTAATCGCCACTGAAAATTGCCAACAGAACGCTGCCACACAGCACCTTAGGCTACCTTCCGGGCTTTGACTTCCAGATGTATGCCCTCCTGCTCCTGCAGATAACCGATCACCGCAAACAGGTTGCTCGCCTGGGGGTTCCCTTTTGGCCCGAACATGCGCATGAGGATCCGGATTTCATCAAGGGCATCGGTCCCGACGAAGCCGCATGGGTTATGGTGTTCGTTCTCGAAGATGGGAAAACATGCCGTCCAGATTGCAGGGTTTTATTTTGAGCCGCAGTTTCCAGACTTATGAGCGCGTAAACCAGTTCAGTCCTTCACGGGAAACAAGATATATCGATCCCCGTGACAAGCGGATCCATTGCCGGTGTTCAAAGTCTTTCAGTATCCGGCTGACCATTTCCCGTGTGGTACCCAGTTCCCGCGCAAGTTGTACATGTGTAATCGAGAGCGACAGACCTGCCGTACGTTCAAACAGTTGCCCCAGCAGACAGGCCAGGCGGCAATCCAGGTTCTGAAAGGTTATATCCGAGACCAGCCGCATGACATCGCCAATGCGCCGGGACAGTATTTTGAGAAGATAAAGATGGAATGCCTGCGAATTATTAATAACCTGATAAAAACTGGATCGGGTCATTGTCAGGCCAAAAATATCTGTTTCTGCAACCGCCTCAGCAGGAAATCCTTCTTCCAGCAGCAACCCTCTTAGTGTCAATACACAGAAGTCGCCCGGATTGACCCGGTACAGGGTAATCTCCCGTCCTTCCGGTGAATGCTTGAAAACTCGCACCGAGCCTTCCAGTAACCACATAAAATGCTGGCAACGTTCTGTTTCATGAAACAGTCGCACCCCGGCCGGGATTTGTGTCTGTTGTGCCGAAGTGAGAATTGCCTGGACGGCAGGCTGCAATGACGTCTCAAATTCCGGGTAACAATGATGCAGCAGGGCCTGAACGTTGCTGCCTGAATCCACCTCCTCCAGATACATGATAGTCACCCCCCATTGAAATATTAGAAAAACCGCCAGCCTTATTTATTGTAATTTTCCCGTCCCGTGTACTGATCCTGCTTTACAGGTGAGTGTATCACGCAAGTTGTGTGCGAAAAGGTACAGACCTTAACCACAGACATCATCCAGGGGAGCCTTATAGTATCCAGCTGTTCTGATAATAATATTTTCTAGAACTCATTGGGGTGGATAAAAGTCACCACAACAGTAAAAACAGGAAAACTTCGGAGGAAATATCATATGCAACAACAGCTTAGATCAGAAAATACTATCATTCCATGGCTGTCCTCAATTCTGGCCGGCTTGTTTCTTCTTATGTCTGCGCTCCCCCTGACAGCCAACGCTGTTGTGGGGCAAGCTGTCAGTAGTACGCAACAGGCAGAAGGACTTCTGTTGCGATTTAAATCATCGACGAATAACCGAATCCGTCAACAAATCCTGCAAAATGCCGGGTGTACAGAAGCCAGGCGTTTTCGACTGGTGCAGGGGTTAACGCTGGTTAATGTGCAGTCCGGCATGTCGGCAAAGACGGCGCTGGCGCGGTTACGCAGTAACAGCCAGGTTCTTTATGCAGAACCGAACTATATCGTCAGTGCCGCCGCCATTCCCAACGACCCCCGTTTTTCCGAGCTCTACGGTCTGGATAACACAGGGCAAACAGGTGGTACCGTGGATGCCGATATCGATGCGCCTGAAGCATGGGATTCGCAGACCGGCGCCGATGTTGTAGTGGCCGTTATCGATACGGGGCTGGATTACAACCACGAAGATATTATCGGTAACGTCTGGAGTAACCCGGGGGAAACGCCCAACAACGGTATTGATGATGACAACAACGGTTATATCGATGATGTCATGGGTTGGGATTTTGTCAATGGTGATAACGATCCTTTTGATGATAATGATCATGGTACCCACGTATCGGGTACTATCGCGGCGGTAGGCAATAACGGTATTGGCGTGGCAGGGGTGAACTGGTCGGCACGTATAATGCCACTTAAATTCCTCAGTGCCCGTGGTTCCGGCAGTACCGCCGATGCCATCAGTGCCCTGGATTATGCGGTTATGATGGGCGCACGCATATCAAATAACAGTTGGGGTGGAGGTTCTTTCAGCCAGGCACTCTATGACTCGATTGCGGCAGCACAAACTGCAGGTCATCTGTTTGTCGCTGCAGCCGGTAATGATGGTGCAAATACCGATACGACGCCCAGTTATCCAGCCGGTTATGATCTGGATAATATAATTTCTGTTGCCGCCACCGATGACAACGATGCGCTTGCCGGCTTTTCCAACTTTGGCGCCGTCACCGTGGATCTGGGTGCGCCTGGCGTGAATATTCTCAGCACGACACCCGCCAATACCTATTCCAGTTTCAGCGGTACGTCCATGGCGACACCACATGTAGCCGGAGCAGCGGCGCTGGTACTGGCAGAAGATCCGTCACTTGATGTGGTGGGACTTAAAGCAGTGCTCATGAACAATGTAGATGCCATTGGTGCATTGGCCGGTATTACTGTAACCGGTGGTCGCCTCAATGTAGCAAACGCAATTGCCGGTCTGGTTCGCGTTGTGGTAACGCCCGCAACAGCGACCATCGCTGCCGGTAATACCCAGCAGTACAACGCAACAGGTGGTGTGGCGCCTTATAGCTGGGCGGTTTCCGATACCAATGTTGCAAGTATCGATTCCGCCGGCCTGCTTAGTGCGCTGGCGCAGGGACAGGTAACCGTTACGGCCACCGATACCAATAATGCGAGTGGCGCGGCGCAAGCCACCATCACCACGGTTGCGGTCAGTCCCGATAGTGGCTCCCTGCGCGTGGGCGATACCTTACAGTTCAGCGCCAGCGGGGGCGTCGCGCCCTATGCCTGGAGCAGTTCCGATCCGGTTGTGGCCGGTATTGATGCCAGTACCGGTCTGCTCAGCGCCCTGGCGATCGGCAGTGTGCAGGTTAGTGCAACTGATACTAACGGTGTCAGTGATACCACGGGCAATATTACGGTATCCGATATCGCGATCAGTCCCGGCACCGCCCTTCTGGCCGTAGGGGATACCCGGCAATTCAGTGCGACGGGCGGTACCCAGCCGTACACCTGGAGCAGTGGTAACCTGGCGGTGGCAACCATCGATGCGAATGGTTTGTTAACGGCGGTTGGCGCGGGAATAACCCAAATAACCGTTACGGATGCAACGGGGATTTCGGTCAGCAGTGGAAACATTACCGTACGTGATATTGTTGTCGATCCACAGACGGCCGCGGTTCTGATCAACGCGACACTGCAGTTCACAGCAACGGGTGGAGCAGCGCCTTATACCTGGAGTGTCAGTGATAGTTCAGTGGCGACCATCGATTCGGCCAGTGGTTTGCTGACAGGGATTGCCGCAGGCACAGTTGTGGTTACCACAACCGATGCAGATGGTATTTCCGGTAGCAGCGGGGTGATTACGGTAAGTGTGGATCACATTATTGATATCGCTCCCTACACAGCGACGGTGGGTCGTTTTGGCTCCATCCAGTTCTCTGCTACAGGTGGTCCGGAACCCTACACCTGGGCGCTGAGCAATCCGGCCGCAGGTAGTATCGACTCGCAGACAGGACTGTTTAGTGCAGGGCGTTTTCCTGCCACGACGACTGTTATAGCGACCGATGCCGATAGCCATAGCGGTGAGTCGGGTACGATCACGGTAACCCGTCGTCGCCGATAGGTGCAAACATCCGGGGGCGGTGCTTCTCTATACCGCCTCCGGGTTTCAATGTTGGTTTTGTTGACGAAACCAAGCACCATTCACCGCCCCTCAACAATCATCTCCAGGCGATAATTGTTTACTCCCGGTTTTGGCAACCGAAACACCTGCTGGTGATAACCCACCTTTATCATCTCCGGCAGCAGCGTAGAGTATAGAAGTATTAACGCGCTTTCCCATCACGGCCCCCTTTATTTCCAGCCGAAAGAACCAAGAGAAACCCGATGACCCGCCTTACAGCACAGAAGAAAACCCGAAAGAAACCATCAGAATTCCAGAAACTCTGGGCAAAAGCGGAAAAGCTGAAACAGCAAAATGCGCGTTTTCGCGAGCACCTGGACAAAATTATCCAGCGCATACAAACGGAACTCCAGTTTCGGAGTTCATATTGACAATGTCTTGTGTTGTCTCAATCCGAGGTCAGTGAACTCCGAAACTTGAGTTAAGGAAGATATCTCCCGTTACGAAGCCTTCCGCCTGGGGATTGAGCTGGATGAAGACTCCCCAACACCAATGAAAGAACTCACTCAACGTCTTCGATTCCATCGTGATGGCCGTCAAGGGGCAGCCTTTTATTCCTGGCAGCAAATAGCCTTTGGGGGCTGAGTAGTTACGTTAAATATTGTAAATACAATTTGGTTAGAGCTGGCGGGCAGAGTAAATACCATGAAAAATACCATGTTCAAAAATCAGTTTCCGCAGTTGCCTTCCTCAGCATATAACTCGTTCTGCTTCTGCCCCTAATATCTTTGCTCGGTGAGCTTTTGTCGACCCAGTCGAGGATGTCACAGCTCGCCGTACCGGAGGATTTCACGATCTTCCCCCACTATAGGGACAGCTCACACCCCACCTGTTATATTCCGAATTTATCGCCCATATATTCCGTAATATACGTTTCTAAATTCCCTGATTTACGATACTTTATTCCCCATGCATACATCAGTGGCAAAGATGTTCTGTTGGATAAGACCCGTTACGGTAATGTTCTGGAGAGCTTTGTATTCGGTGAACTGCTCAAGCATACGACAACGTCAACCGATAATTATCGGCTGATGTACTATCGGGATGCGGACAAGTTTGAGGTTGACGTAGTGATCGAGAACACTGCCGGACAACTGGTCGGAGTCGAGGTGAAAGCTTCTGCTACTGTCAAACAGAGCGATCTGCGTGGATTGAAAAAGCTCGCCAGCATGGCACATGATCAGTTCAAAATGGGTGTACTGCTGTACGATGGCAGTGAGACGATGCCGCTA
>CAJXFW010000159.1 GCA_913053655.1 uncultured Thiogranum sp.
CGCCGCAGATAGCGCGCCATCACCGTTACATTGTCACGCAGCGTGAGATGAGGAAACAGGCCGCCCTCCTGAATGACATAGCCCATGCGTTGTCGCATTTCGAGCAGGTTTGTTGGCTCCAGTTTTGTCCCTCCCAGGGTTATGTTGCCGGTGTTCGGCTGAATGAGGCCAACGATCAAGCGTAGCAGTGTAGATTTTCCACAGCCACTGGGTCCGATGAGCACCGTGGTCTTGCCAGCTGGAATCTGGAGATCAGTCGGCGCCAGGGCCAGGGTATCGTTATAGCGTTTGGAAACGCTGGAGAGTATCAGCATCAATAGAGTGTGTTGGATTTGCCAATGGTACTCAAGGAATCTGCGTATAATGGTAGTTTCGTTATGCCTTTCAAACGTAATTTATTAATTGACATGGAATAATAATGCCGAAAAGACACAGAATACGATTTCCGAAATCCGAGACATCCAAACTCCATCAGGATGAATCCTACTTCTACCTGCAAGGCTCAGGTGGTCAACGGAAAATCAGATTTCACGATTATGACGAAATTTTTCAAGTGCCCGGTCTGTATGAACAGATATTTTATGACCGCTTGAAATGCACCTCTCCGGTAAAAGTAGCGACTATTCTCGAATCCGCGGTCAGACAATCCCAGGACAGTTTCACAGAATTACGTGTCCTGGATTTAGGTGCAGGCAACGGGATGATGGGTGAGGAGTTAAAAAAACATGGTGTATCACGTTTGGTAGGCGTGGACATAATCCCGGAGGCTTATGAAGCCACTATCCGTGACAGACCCGGTTTGTATGATGAATATTATGTCGAGGATTTCACGGCTCTTGATGAAGAAAGGAAAGAAGATATTGCATCATGGCAATGTGACACCCTGGTGACTGTTGCTGCCCTGGGGTTCGGCGATATTCCGACCGATGCTTTCATTGAGGCATTCAATATTATTACTACTCAGGGATGGGTGGCATTTAACATCAAGGAAACATTTTTTCAAAAGAGCGATAAGACTGGATTTTCATCAATGATCCGTGAACTGATTTTTTCGGAGTTTATTCATGTCTATCACATCGAGCGATACAGGCATCGACTCTCTATTGAAGGCGAACCTCTGTATTACTACGCAATCGCCGGGCGTAAAAATAGGGATATTTCGCAAGAGTTTCTGGAATCGAGTGGTATCATACCATCCATGCAATAACAGAATACCAAACGGCACCGAACACATGCCAAAAAGAAATGAGCCGAAGATCTGGTTTCCTTCGATGAAGTCTGTGGCCGAGGTTCTGTCAAACTCGCATGAATAACAATCTCATCGTAGGGAACGGTTAATTCGCGGCGTTACCCGTTTGCCGGATCTGGCTTGGTGCCAGGTCTTTACGGCTGCCTTCAGCACGTCGCGGGAGCGCATGATTTCTATTTCAATCCGTTTCATGGTCACCACTCCCAGCGATAATTGGGGTCTTCGTTGAGAGACCCGTCTATTTTGTGCAAATATGGACTTACAATCCATTATTACACAAACTATCCTCCTTCTTACCGATTAACCGGTGTAGAAATCAAAGCCGCAGCAACCTGGAATCAGAGTTTCAAGAAAGGTCTGATGCACTTCTCCGAAAAGTACAGCCCCCTTGTACGCAGTTATGTCGTTTACAGTGGTGAGGCAATGTCCTTTAGCGATGGTATCGAAGTCATACCCTATAACAGGGTTGACGAAATTTTCTAATAATTCGGATCAGAGTACCCTTTTTTTGCAGTTATCCCAACCCGTTACAGAAATCCGAGCTCGATCGGACGCTCTAAAGCTTCTCTGATTAATGACGATAACATAAGGGTATTTAACGACTTTTTATGGGTGATCGGTACCGACACCAAATACACTATGAATCAACAGTATCCATCGAAGCGCTGCAGCTGTGAAAATTACGATACCGGGTTACAAGATCGAACACCTGATAGCCGAGGGCGGTACGGCCTCCGTTTATCTGGCTGTTCAGGAATCCCTGCAGCGCCATGTCGCCATAAAACTGCTAAGAAAATTTGATAATCCAGAGCAGTTAACCCGTTTCCTCAATGAAGGCCGGATAATCGCTTCATTGAATCATCGTAATGTCATCAATATTCATGATGTCGGTGTTACCGATAATGGGCGGCCCTATATCTCCATGGAATATCTTGAGGGCGGAGATCTCGACGCAAGAATTCCGAAAAAGGTGGACCCGGAGGATGCATTGCAATGGCTGGAAGTGCTGGGTAATTGCCTGGACTTCGTCCACCGAAAGGGCATCATCCACAGGGACATCAAGCCAGGCAATATTCTGTTTCACAAAGACGGCACACCGATTCTTACTGATTTTGGGACCGCCAAACAACAGGAATCCGACGCCGGTCTGACACTGGATGGTCGCACCTTTGGCAGCCCTTACTATATCAGCCCGGAGCAGGCCGCCTCTAAAAAGCTGGATAGACGCACCGATATCTATAGTCTTGGAATCGTCCTGTATGAAATGCTAACGGGGAATAAACCTTATAAAGGCGACTCCCATATTGAAACCATCGTCGCTCATATGTCTGACCCACTCCCCGTCCTTCCGCCTGAGCTGCATCGCTATCGCACCCTGACTAATAAAATGATAGCGAAATCTCCTGATGATCGATTCACAAACGCTGCGGAAATGGTGCGCTTTGTCCAGCAGTTGAGAAAGCCGGTAAAGAAGGCACGGCGAATGACATGGGCACCTGCTGGAGCTCTTGCAACAATTATTGGAATCGGTGGCGTCGTACTGATAGTGCAATCGATCATTCCCGAGCGCAACGAGCATCCGGCGACTCCAGGCACGACAACAAGCGAAGCCGTAATCCCGGAAAGCCCCCCGGTTACTGTCGAAATGCCGTCTCCGGAACCCGGTGATCCGGTAAAAGAAACACCGGTTGCAATGAGCACTAACGAACAACACATTAAGGAACTTTTGTCACAGGCGGCCGCAGCACTTGAAGAATACCGGCTTACAAAACCAACAAATAACAATGCCTATCACTACTACCAACAGATCCTTGAATTACATCCGCAGCACGAAGAAGCGATTAAGGGTATCAATAGAATCGCTGATGCTTATGCAGACCTGACTGAAAGCGATCTGGATCGGTACGATTATCAAGCCGCCAGGCGCCATTTACATCGAGGGCTAACCATTCATCCGGCCAATCACCGGCTACAGGCGCTGCAGAAAAAAGCAAACATAGGGCAATTACTATCGCAGGCTGCCACAGCACTTAAAGAAGACCGGCTTACAAGGCCGAAGAA
Source organism: uncultured Thiogranum sp. (assembly GCA_913053655.1). Taxonomy (GTDB): domain Bacteria; phylum Pseudomonadota; class Gammaproteobacteria; order DSM-19610; family DSM-19610; genus Thiogranum. The sequence goes on from CAJXFW010000159.1 coordinate 3,311, forward strand.
TAACAATGCCTACTACTACTATCAACGAATTCTTGAGCTGCATCCGAAGCACAAACAGGCGCTTAAAGGCATCACCAGAATCGCTGATGCTTTTGGAGACCTTGCCGAAAGCAAGCTGGATAAGTTCAATTATGTCGCTGCAAAGCAGTATGTGCATCAAGGGCTAAAGATTCAGCCGGACAATGCCAGATTACAAGAGCTGCAGAAAAACACAAACGCATTTCGAGATGCGCCGGGAAGGCTTTGGAAGAAAATCAAATCACCCTTCTCATGAGCTTAATAAAGTAACCAGTGGATAACTGACATGCCCTACATGCGAATATACCTCAACGAGGTGCTGATGGATCAGGTTGAAATGAATAAGGATCACATGACCATCGGACGAAGTGCTGATAGTGACATTGTCCTTGATAATGCGGGCGTCTCCTCACATCACGCATGGATTCAAAAGGAGGCAGGTGGATACGTCATAGACGATAATGACAGTAGTAATGGCGTATTTGTCAACGGCAATAAAATCAACCAGCACCGACTCGAATACCGGGATGAGATACAGATATACAACTATGTTCTGAAGTATATGGCATCGCGCGGACTCCACGGAATAGCCGACCCGGATATTGCGCGAGATGGAGATCAGTCCCAGACCGGCACCATGGAAGTGAATATATCTGACGTTCAGGAGCTTCTTAAGCTAAGAGAAAAGAAGAAAACGGCGTATGTGGAATTACTGGATGCTAAAGGCAATCAATCCAGATTCTTGCTCAGGGAGCAGAACTTCAGGATCGGCAGATCAAAAGAATGTGATATTCGCACCTCTGTATGGTTGTCTTTTGGTCTTGCCGCGGAAATTCAGCGGAACACTGATGGCTACCACCTGCTACCGCAAAAGCGGGGTCGTGTGATGAGAAATGAAGAACCGTTAACACAACCCGTCAAACTCATGGATGGAGACTGTTTACGTGTTAAAAATCTGTCTATGCAGTTCTTTCACCGGATAATAAAAAACCGATAGGGAATTGCGCATATGACCTGGCAAACTGCCTCGGCGCTAACGATTGGCGATCGGGAAGAACAGCAGGATCGTGCCGCCATTCTCCACCTGGAGGATAGACAGGCACACTTACTCGTAGTAGCGGATGGCATGGGGGGTCATAAAGACGGTGCGGCAGCAGCGCAAACCGTTATAGACATCGCTTCCAGTCGATTTAACCAAAGCAGGATAGAAGATCCCAGGAAGTTTCTGGAAAATATCTGCCTGGATGCACATAACGCCATCCTGGCTTTATCGGAGAACCGCACATCTGCGCCAGGTAGCACCTGTGTTATTGCCTATTTAACGGCCGGTCAAGCCTACTGCGTACACGTAGGCGATAGTCGACTTTATCAGTTCCATAGCGGCAGGCTCGTGCATAAGACCGCAGATCACTCTATTGCACAATTAATGAAGGAACATGAGAGCGATCTTAAGGATGAAACCCGGCAGTCAGCACCACAGAATCAGCTCTACATGTGCCTGGGTGGAAACAACGCGCTAGCACCTGAATTTTACGCATCGAAAGTTTCGGCAGGCGATTTTTTTCTACTTTGTAGTGACGGATTTTGGGGGCAGGTAGACGTAGAGGACATGTTTTCGAGAACTGACGGTACTGCCATTGACCAGGAATATGCCGGACAGTTGGTACAATTGGCCAGCCGGCAGGGACAGGGGAAAAGTGACAATATTTGCCTCGCGTGGGCCTATCGCGAGGGTGATCCTGTAGAAAGCGAAAAACCAGGATTCCTGAAGCGGATGATCGCCTGGTGTGGATACCCTCTTTCGTAAGACTGTGGCGTCGGTACAGGTCATGCTGCACGTTACGGTGACCGATCGGCGAACTGCCGGACTGATTGTCCATGACAGAAAGGATCGCATCGTCCCCTACAGTCATGCAAAAGAGCTTTCCACTGCATGGCCCAGTGCCAGACTGTTTGACACCCATAAACCGGGGCACAGTCGTATACTCCAGGATGAGGAGGTCATTCACAAAGATAATTGGGGTCAGAGTAAAAACCCAGGGAAACTCTGATCAATTCGTCATGCCGGCGCAGGCCGGTATCCAACTCTTTGAAACCACTGGATTCTGGCATACGCCAGAATGACGAGAAACGAATTAATCAGACCAGGGACACCGTAATGACTGAAACCATTCTTATCACGGGTAGCAACCGGGGCATCGGTCTGGAACTCGTACACCAATACGCAGCGCAGGGATGGCAGGTGCTCGCCTGCTGCCGACGTCCTGATCAGGCAACCGCGCTTAACCGGCTTGGCGAACAGTTCCCTGCCATCACCCTTTACACGCTCGATGTGACGCAGCAGGACCAGGTGCAGCAGCTCGCCGCCCATCTGCATGACTGCCCCATCGACATCCTGTTCAATAACGCAGGGGTCTACGGACCTGCTGATGCCATCTTCGGTCACACCGATGAAGCCCGGTGGATGGAGTGTCTGCACACCAATGTCATCGCGCCGATGAAGATGATGGAAGCGTTTTTGACACAGGTGGCCGCAAGCAAACACAAGCTGATCGCCGCGATGAGCAGTAAAATGGGCAGCATGGCGGATAACGGTTCCGGGGGGTGCTACATTTATCGCTCTTCGAAGGCGGCACTCAATGCCGTTATGAAGAGCGCTGCCATCGACCTTGCACCCAAAGGGGTGAAAGTGGCAATCCTCCACCCCGGCTGGGTGCAGACCGACATGG
>CAJXFW010000160.1 GCA_913053655.1 uncultured Thiogranum sp.
TAGAGATCATACTCTCTATATCTTGTGTAGGACCGCATGTGTAGGGATAAGCTTTCTTCAACGGAATGATGTTCTTTCAAAACAATAGCTGTGGCACCCTCAATAGATGCAAATGCCCAGCGAAACAATTTGTGAGATTGCAGCTGCGATATCCAATCGTAGTCGCTGTTGTCGGTGCTCAAGCTTTGTAACAAGCCTAGTTCCCGCAGGCAGATCATATTAACCGGTGTACCGTGTGATGTTCCAGCTGGCATATGGGCCGGATGAACAATCTCATTTCTCACTTCATATAGAAGTGAGAGGTGAGAGTTTTGTTCTTCGCTCAAGCAGTACTTCTTAGTTAGAAACGGCATATCGTTAGCAGCGCCCGCGATTTGTTTCAGCGCTTGTTGATCCCGACCTAACCCATACATTCCGCTGTTCGCTTCAATCAGCATAGCCCTGAGAGTCGAACATAAAATGGGCAGTCCGGACAGTGCATAGGGAGAACAATTACCATCAACTGAGCGTGCATGGGTTGCAGAGTGTTCGTATAGCTTGGTTGCGTGGCGAAGGTAATCCTGGGAAGAACTCGCCCAGGAGCCAGTACGGCAGTCTGTTAACCTGGTTTTCCTGTCTTTTCGTCCGGAGTTCATTTGATGTGTGATGATCTCTAACAGTGTGTATCTGGGAAACTAAGGTGTTTAAACGCGTGAATTTCAGATATATCCCGCAACTCCCCGTCCGGTGCGTTCCATGTTCTTTAGGTGAAAACTACGCCTGTACCCCTTTTTTTACAAGCCACTATATATCCTGATCCATCTTGTAAAGGGATATCCCAATCGATATTCATCTGTGGGATTGACTCGATTTGCGGCCTATCTCCATCCTGTCGATTCACTATGGAACATTGTGCTGTTTATCCATACAGGCATAGAAGGGGCGTATCACGACCGCAAACACTCGACGCTCGCCTTTTCCAGGTGCGAGCCGAATGAGCCACCTGTCGCCGATTTTCTGACATATTCGCCCAAACCCCCGCCCCGGTTAGAATACCGATTGATCCTCACCCAATACGCTGAGACACTAACAACATGAATTTCCCCGGTATTGAAGAATTTGTCGGTAATACGCCGCTGGTGCAGTTGAAACGCCTGCCCGGCGAGACCAGTAATACGATTCTGGTCAAGCTGGAGGGTAATAACCCGGCCGGTTCGGTCAAGGATCGTGCGGCGCTGACCATGATCGGCCATGCGGAGGCGCGGGGTGATATCGCGCCTGGCGATACGCTGATCGAGGCGACCAGCGGGAATACCGGTATTGCGCTGGCGATGGCGGCGGCCATGAAGGGTTACCGGATGGTGCTGATCATGCCGGACAGCATGAGTGTTGAGCGCCGCCAGGTGATGAAGGCGTTTGGTGCGGAGATTATTTATGTGACGCGCGAACAGAGCATGGAGGGTGCGCGCGATCTGGCCAAGCAGATGGAGGCCGAGGGCAAGGGTACGGTGCTGGATCAGTTTTCCAACCCCGATAACCCGCTGGCCCATTATGAAGGGACCGGCCCGGAGATCTGGCGCGATACCGAGGGGACGGTTACGCATTTTGTCAGCGCCATGGGGACGACGGGCACTATTATGGGTACGTCGCGTTTTCTCAAGGAGCAGAATCCGGCGATTGAGATTGTCGGGGTGCAGCCTGTGGAGGGTGCTTCCATTCCCGGTATCCGGCGCTGGCCGAAGGCGTACCTGCCGTCGATTTTTGATGCCAGCCGGGTGGATATCACGATTGATGTGGGGCAGGAGGATGCGGAGCAGACCACGCTGGCGCTGGCTGCGCAGGAGGGTATCTTCTGTGGTGTGTCGTCGGGGGGTGCGGTTGCTGCTGCGCTTATGCTGAGCAAGGATGTGGAAAATGCGGTGATTGTTGCGATTATCTGTGATCGTGGTGATCGTTATTTGTCTACCGGTGTGTTTCCTGATTGAATCGGGGAAAAACAACCCCGTCATTCCGGCGCAGGCCGGAATCCGTAAGGTCTGGTTAAGCCGCCTGGATCCCGGCCTGCGCCGGAATGACGGACTAGTCTGGGGTTTCTTGGTTCTGCGCCCGCTGTTTCGTGCAACGGCTGCGCTGTGTCTTGTTCTGCTGTCCTGTCCTGCCTCCGCTATCGAGCAGGTGCAACTCCACCTGGGTGATATCGAGTCTGAAGGTTGGCGGCTGGAGGATATTAGTCTTTCGTTTGATCTGCTGGCAACGGATCAATCCGGTTTGCGTATCGACGTTGCATCGCTGGAGATTGGCCGTTACCGGATCGAGAAGCTGCACCTGACCTGTGCCGGTTTCGAGTTGTTGCCCACCGCAGTCGATTGCCCGAACGGGCAGTTGAGCTTGTCCAGCGATGCCGTCAGCGCGGACACTGTGCCGGCGAGTTTCCATTACCGTTTTGATACCCGCGAACTCAAGGTGTCGGTATCGGCGCTGCCGCTGGCCGGGGGCAAGGTGGGTTTGCAGTTCCATCAGCAGGGCAGTGAGTGGCGGCTCAAGGCGCAGCTTGCCGATACTTTGCTGAGCGGTGTGGCGGGCTTGATCAGGGATGCGGGGCAGGGCGTTCCGGCGCTGGGTTATCAAGGGTATCTTAGCGGCAAGTTGAAGGTGTCGGGTAACAGCGGTGGGCTGGAGCGCGTCAGCTGGGATTTGCAGACACGCGCATCCGGCTATAGCAATACCGAGGGCAGCCAGGCAGCGGAAGAACTGCAACTGACCAGCCGGGGTTCCGCCCGGCCGCTGACTTCGGGCTGGCGCATCCAGTCTACCCTTAACGCGCGCGCGGGCATGTTGTATGCCGAGCCCGTTTATCTCGAATTCTCCGCTGCTCAACCGCTGGAACTGTCGTTTGACCTGGATTGGCTGAGTGACAAGGGCGAGCTGCGGGTGCGATCACTGACCTTTAATCAGCCGGGGGTGGTGACCGGGCGGCTCGACGCGCGCTTGCAACCGGCAGCGGACCAGCCGGTGCGGCAACTCACCCTGGAGATTGACGAGTCTACGTTTCCAGGTCTTTACGAAAACTGGCTGCAACCCTGGCTGGCGGGTACCGCGCTGAGCAATCTGGAGACGGAAGGGGGCTTGCGTGGCAAGCTGGTATTGATCGATGGCCGTCCTGAAGACCTGCAACTCACACTCGATAAGGTGTCTTTCAAAGAACAGGGTGGCCAGTTCGGCGTACAGGCGCTGGTCGGCGATCTGAAGTGGGACAGCAAGGGCCATCGGCATACCACTACGCTGGCGTGGCAGGGTGCCAATTTCTACCGGCTGCAATTCGGCGCTGCGCAACTGGCGCTGGAAACCGCCGCTCACGGCATGAAAATGCTGGCGCCACTCGTAGTCCCGTTGCTCGACGGCAAGCTGCACGTTGAAGAATTTGAGCTCGACCTGGTGGACGGCAAAGTGAACTGGCTGCTGGACGGTTTCCTCACCCCGGTGTCCATGCGAGCCTTCAGTACGGCGCTGGGCTGGCCGGAGTTGTCCGGTACGCTGTCGGGCATGGTGCCGAAGGTGCGCTATGAAAACGGTGTGCTGACACTGGGTGGCACCTTGCTGGTGCAGGCGTTCGACGGGGATATTACGCTGCGTAACCTGCGTATCGAACAGCCGCTGGGGCCGGTGCCGCGGCTGTGGGCGGATACGAAAATCGTCAACCTGGACCTGAAAACGCTGACCCGGACGTTTTCCTTTGGCCGTATCGAGGGGCGCCTGCAAGGGCACGTCGACGGTCTGTACATGGAGGCCTGGCAACCGGTTGCCTTCGACGCCGAATTTCGAACCCCCGATAATGACAACAGTCGGCACCGTATCAGCCAGAAGGCGGTGGATAATATCTCCAATCTTGGCGGCGCCGGCCTGGGCGGGGCGTTGTCACGCAGTTTTCTGCGCTTTCTCGAAGACTTTCCCTACCGACGCCTGGGTATCCGCTGTCGCCTGAAAAACGGTGTCTGCTACATGGGCGGGGTTGCGCCTGCCGAGCGCGGCTACTACCTGGTGCAGGGCCGCTGGTTTCCGCCGCGGCTCGACGTGATCGGCTTCTCCGATAAGGTCGACTGGAAGGTCCTGGTCGAACGGCTGAAAGCCGTCACCGAAGGGGAAGGCGTTGTCGTGCAATAACGTTTTCCGCAGGGCGGCGTTAGCGCCTATAATGGTCCGGTCTGAACAGGTCATGTAACAGGGGAAAGTCAAAGTGATACACACTATCCGTCTGAGTTCGCTACTGGGCATGCTGTTGTTTACAGCTGCCTGCGTCACCATCAACGTTTACTTTCCCAACGCGGAAGCGGCCAAAGCGGCCGACGAGATTATCCGCGGTGTCTACGGCGAGGACGAGGCGCCTGCGAGTACGCCGGACAAGGTGCCACAGCCGCAAAGCCGGTTGTATACGCCCGGCGCTGAGCAGCCCATATGGGTGAGTGCGCTTGACTGGCTGGTGCCGCCGGCGCAAGCGAATGATGGCGATATCAATATCCAGACGCCGGCCATCAGTACCCTGCGCAAAACCATGGAAGCGCGCTTCCCCAAGCTGAAACCTTTTTATGTGGGCGGCAGTGTCGGTATGACGCAGGATGGTTTGATCAAAATACGTGATCTGAATGCTATCGCGTTGCGCGACCGCAAGACGGTGAATACGCTGGTGGCCGCCGAGAACCGTGATCGCAATGTCCTGTACCGGGAAATCGCCCGTGCCAACGGGGAGCCGGGCTGGGAAGCGGAAATCCGCAAGACGTTTGCCGGTCGCTGGATCGGTAACGCACCGGGTGGCTGGTGGTACCAGGACAAGGGCGGTAACTGGAAGCAAAAATAATCCCTGTGAATATTTTCGTATTTGATATTGAAACCATTCCCGACGTGGCGAGTGGCCGGCGGCTGTATGACCTCGACGGTCTCAGCGATGAAGATACCGGCAAGGCCATGTTTCACATGCGCGAGCAGAAGACCGGCAGTGAGTTCCTGCCGCTGCACCTGCACCGTATCTGCGCTATCTCCGTGGTGTTGCGTCACGCCGACAAGGTGCAGGTCTGGTCGCTGGGTGAGCCGGATTCCGGTGAAGCGGAACTGGTACAGCGCTTTTTCGATGGGGTCGACAAGTTTGTGCCGACGCTGGTGTCGTGGAATGGCGGTGGCTTTGATCTGCCGGTGTTGCACTACCGGTCGCTGTTGCACGGTATACAGGCGCCGCGCTACTGGGATAACGGCAGCGATGATCGGGATTTCAAATGGAACAATTACCTGAGCCGCTATCACGAACGGCATACCGACCTGATGGATGTGCTGGCCGGTTTCCAGATGCGTGCCAACGCTAAACTGGATGAAGTGGCGACCCTGCTGGGCTTTCCCGGCAAGATGGGTATGAGCGGTGCACATGTCTGGGATGCCTATCAAGCCGGTGAGATAGAGGGTATACGCAACTACTGCGAAAGCGATGTACTGAATACGTTTCTGGTCTATCAGCGCTTCCAGTTGATACGCGGGCGCCTGACCAAAGCGGCTTACCAGAAGGAACTCGACCTGCTCAGGAGCACTTTGGAGCAGGAGGACAAGCCCCACTTTCGCGAGTTCCTGGAGCACTGGGAACCAGCGCCTTCGTCATGAGCCGGCGCAACAGAAAACCCAAACTCCCCAACTACCCGGTTCGCGTCACCATAGAGTCTCTCTCCCACGATGGCCGGGGCGTGGCGCACGTGGATGGCAAGGCGGTGTTTGTCGACGGCGCGCTGCCGGGTGAAGAACTCAGCTTCATGTACACGGCGCGTTCCCGCAAACACGATGAGGGGAGGGTGTGCGAACTGTTTTCCGCTTCACCTGACCGGGTTGAACCCAAGTGTCCACATTTCATGTTGTGCGGTGGTTGCAGTCTCCAGCACCAGGAGACCGGTAAGCAGATCCTGTCCAAGCAGCAGACACTGCTCGATAACCTGGAGCGTATTGGCAAGGTAACGCCGGAGCGCGTACTCGATCCATTGACCGGGCCGGTGTGGGGTTACCGGAACAAGGCGCGTCTCGGTGTTAAATTTG
>CAJXFW010000161.1 GCA_913053655.1 uncultured Thiogranum sp.
TATCCCCTGTACGGTTATCTGGAATACTGGCAGCTGCGGCGCCGCCTGGGCAGTGCAAAAGCCGGCGATGTACAGGCTTTTCTCGATAAATATGCCGGACAGCCGATTGCGACACGTCTGCGCAACAGCTGGTTACATAAACTGGGCAAACGCAGGGACTGGAACAACTACCTGCAATTCTACCAGCCACAGGCCTCTACTACCTTGCAGTGTTACGACGTCCGCGCGCGGCTTGCCAAAGGCGATCGCCAACAGGCGCTGAAAGATACGCTGCGCCTGTGGCTGGTTGGCGATTCCCGGCCTGATGCCTGCGACCCGGCATTCGACCAGCTCTATGCCAGTTCACTGATGACCAGTGCCGATATCTGGCAGCGCGTGCGGCTGGCCTTCGCCAGCCAGAAATCCAGCCTCGCCCTGTACCTGGCAAAGCGCCTGTCCGCCGAGGACCGGGAATGGGTGAAGCGCTGGCACTACGCGCGCCGGCGCCCCACCGCTGCATTGTCGAAAGACTGGGCGAAACAGGACACTCCCCTGGTCCGGGAAATACTGGTGTACGCATTACGACGCCTGGCGCGCCATAAACCGGAACAGGCCTGGAAGCACTGGCAGCAGGTCACCAAAACCCACCGCTTTAGCGATCAACAGGTGGGTAATGTATTGCAAAGTATCGCTCTGTACGGTGCGCGGCGGAATCACCCGCAGGCCGGCGCGTGGCTGGAAGCAGTGCCCGCGACAGCTGTCAATACCAACATCCGCCAATGGCGAGTGCGCACCGCACTGGGCAACGAAGACTGGAAGGGTGTCCTGCACTGGATTGACGAACTTACGCCGACCGAACGCCAGTCTGACAATTGGCGCTACTGGCGCGCGTACGCGCTGGATGCCACAGGTGAAGCCGGAGATGCCTTCACCGACTATGCACGCCTGAGCGGCGAACGCAGTTACTATGGTTTTCTGGCGGCCGACCGGCTGCAGCGCCCCTACCGGATGAATGATGCCCGGCTGGAGTATCAGGCATCCCAGCTGGAGACTGTCGGGCGTATCCCGGGCATTGTACGTGCCCGCGAGCTGTACCTGGCCGGCAAGCATACGGAGGCACGCCGCGAGTGGTTCCACACCACCGCATCACTGACGCACCGTCAGTTGAAGCTGGCTGCGCTGCTGGCACACCGCTGGGGCTGGCACGACCGCGCCATTCTGACAGCATCCCAGGCCGGTTACTGGTCCGATCTCGCCTTGCGTTTCCCGCTGCCACACCGGGAGTCCATTTTTACCTACGCCGGACTGTATGACCTGGACCCGGCCCTGATCTACGGTGTCATCCGCCAGGAAAGCGCCTTCATGGAAGACGCAAGATCGCCGGTCGGCGCCCTGGGGCTTATGCAACTGATGCCCAACACCGGCAAACAAACCGCGCGCGCATTGAAAATACGTTACCGTGGCAGTCAGGCACTGCTGCAGTCTGACAAGAACATCCGCCTCGGCAGCGCCTATCTTAACAAGCTGCTGCAGCGTTATAACGGTTCCCCGGTGCTGGCTGCTGCTGCCTACAACGCCGGCCCGCACCGCGTTAGTCGATGGCTACCCACCGATCACAGCATACCGGCCAGCCTGTGGACGGAGCTCATTCCGTTCAAGGAGACACGCACCTACGTGCGCCGTGTGCTGGCCTACTCGACGGTGTTCGAGTGGCGCCTGCAACGGCCGGTGACCCGGCTCTCGCAGCGTATGCCTGCCATACAACAGCGTTATTGACCAGTAGACATCACCGTCAGGCTATTTAAAATCTGCCTGAGCATTAATGGAGGATTCTCATGAAAGCGCTAAATCTCTGCGTGCTGGGTGGCACGGGTTTCATCGGCTCGCACCTGGTATACCGGCTGGCCGGCCTGGGGCATTCGGTCACGGTACTGACCCGGCGCCCTGAACGGCATCGCGAATTCCGTATCGGTTCAGCCGTACGTCTACTGGAAACCAATCCGTACCATGCGATTGCCCTGCAAGCCGCCTTCCAGGAGATGGATTGCATAATCAATCTGGTCGGCATTCTTAACGAAGCGGGCAAAAGCCGTTATCAGGGTGCGCATGTCGACCTGCCGCGCACCGTTGTCAAGGCTATGCGCGCTACCGGTGTCAAGCGCCTGCTGCACATGAGTGCACTGAACGCCAATGTGAATGAATCGCGCAGCCGTTATCTAAAATCCAAAGGTCAGGGTGAAGACCTGGTGCACCACACGCCCAACATTGAGGTAACCAGCTTCCAGCCTTCGGTAATATTTGGGCCGGGAGACAGCTTTTTCAATCGCTTTGCACAGCTGCTGGGCATGTCACCACTGATATTTCCGCTGGCCTGTGCCGGTTCCCGGTTTGCACCGGTATACGCAGGCGATGTTGTCAATGCCTTTGTCGAGGCACTCGGCAACGACAGTCTTATCGGCCGGCGTCTGGAGCTGTGCGGACCCGGAACGTACAGTCTGCAAGAGCTGGTACAGTACACTGCACAAATCGTCGGCCGCAACACCCGGGTCATTGGCCTGCCTGATTTTGCCGCCCGGATTCAGGGACATATACTGGGCCTGGTGCCGGGCAAACCGTTCACCATCGACAACTACTACTCGCTGCAAAAAGACAGTGTGTGCAAGAAGCCGGCACTGACCGCGCTGGGAATCAAGCCGCGATCCGTCGAAGCAATAGTCCCCACCTACCTGGGCGACAGTTACATGCGCGCCCAATATGGCCGCTACCGGTCACAGGCACGCCGATCCTGATGGAAATTTATCGGGTAGGTGGTGCGGTGCGCGACAGACTGCTCGGCCTGCCTGTAACGGAGAAGGATTGGGTTGTGGTCGGTGCGTCTCCGCAAGAGATGCTGGACCGGGGTTATAAACAGGTCGGCAAAGACTTCCCGGTGTTCCTGCACCCTGAAACCGGCGAGGAATATGCGCTGGCGCGCACCGAACGCAAAACCGGCCCCGGTTACACAGGCTTTGCCTTTCATACCAGCCCTGATATCACACTGGAACAGGATCTGGAACGCCGTGACCTGACCATCAACGCTATCGCCGAAGCACCGGATGGCACACTCATAGATCCTTATCATGGTCAGGAAGACCTTCAGGCCGGCCTGCTACGCCATGTCAGCCCCGCCTTCGCTGAAGACCCGGTACGTATCCTGCGCGTGGCGCGCTTTGCGGCACGCTTCAACAAGTTTGACTTCAAGGTAACACACGCTACCAACGCCCTGATGCGCCAGATGGTGAGTCACGGGGAAGTCGACCACCTGGTGCCGGAACGTGTCTGGTCGGAACTGGAAAAAGCCCTGGTTACGGATTCGCCGCAAAAGTTTTTCACCGTGCTGCGAGGCTGCGATGCACTGGCTGTTTTGTTTCCCGAAATCAACCACGATTACGAGGGACACGGCCAGGCGCACGACGGGCCATCGTTCCCGCCTGCCCTTGAGGTACTGAAAACCAGTGCGGCATTTAGTGACGATCCGTGTGTCCGCTTCGCCGCACTCATCAACACACTCGGCAACGATCTCGATGAGGACACTCGCATCAATCAGGCCGGGACGTTGTGTAAACGCTTCCGCATCCCCAACGATTACACCCGGCTGGCACTGGCCGCCATCAGGCTGGCGCACCGTGCGCACAGTGGAATCGCTAAAGACACTCTTTTACTTATGGAGTCCGGTGGCGCCTTCAAAAATACCCGGCACTGGCAACGGTTACTGGCCGTCTTTACGACAACCGGCATACTGAACCAGACCCGTGCTGACAAACTCATGGCGCTGACGGAAAAGGCCGGCGGTATAAACGCCGCCCAACTTGACGACCAAAGTCTTCGCGGACCTGCAATAGGTGAGGCGATACGCGTCCTGAGACTGCAACTCATTGATGAAACAGATTAAATTCAGAGCTCTGCCGACTGAAATATCAGTGTTAGATGCTCAAATTTCCCGGCATATGGCCGCTAACAAGGTTACATCCACTGCTTCCGGAGATAGCCATGTGCAGCACACCCAGAAGTTCCGGCAGATTACGCCCGATTGAACGCTTTCACGAAGAACCTGATTACTCGTCCTACTCGGCCATGCTCAGGCGGGCATCACGCCGTATGGACAGGAAAGATCAGCAGCGGGAAGAACAGCAGGCCCGGGAAGACGGCCACGGGAACAACGTGAAACGGTAGACCACACCGGGTCATCGAGACTTAATGAACGGCAGAACCGGTTCAGCCGCTCAAAGGGTACCGGACGGCCTTTCCCCTCGTCACTTTGACTTTGTGCCACAGGTGACATAGATTTCCCCTCCTATGGAAAAAACAAAAAAAATGCCGATCTGGGTCTTCCTGGCTTTTTCGTCTATCAAGACCCGCAAGGGTGCATTGATATTGATATTGAGCAGTGTGCTATTCAGCATCTATAGCGTCCCCTGGTCCCGCCTGTTTACCGGGGAGTCCTGGATTTCCAGCGTATTCCTGATCGATGACTGGAGCTGGGTGGCCATGATGATCCCCATTACCTTCTGGTACTGGCTCAGTATGAAGTGGGTGGATAATAATTCTGTATGGGCTGTGCCGGGTGCGAAGACCGGGGACAGCGCCGGCGCATCACAGGAACAAAGCGAATAACACCACGCCCAGCACGAACCGGTAGATCACAAACGGCAGCATGCCCACGCGGTCGAGCAGTTTAAGAAAGAAGTGTATACAAACGTAAGCACTGGCCGCGGATACCACCACACCGGTCAGCATCGGCACCCACTCCACAACCTCTCCGGCAATCAGCAGGTTACGGGTTTCATAACCTGCGGCCATCAAAATGGCCGGTATCGATAACAGAAAGGAAAAACGCGCTGCCGCTTTTCGGTCCAGACCCACCAGTAACCCTACGGTAATAGTTATACCCGATCGTGAAGTCCCGGGAATCAATGCCAGTGCCTGCGCAAAAGCGATTGCTGCAACCCGTCCCGCATTGAGGCGGTATTCGCAACGCGTTTGCGGACCTTTGACATCGGCATACCAGAGCAGGGCACCAAAACCGATTGTGGTAGTCGCAATAACCAGCGGAGAACGCAGACCGGTTTCGACCAGGTCATGAAACAGTAAACCGAAAAAACCCAGCGGGATGGTGCCCAACAGCACTGCCCAGGCCAGTTTGGCTTCTTCATCCGGATAGCGCGAACCCAACGACCGGAACCAGGACGATGCCATGCCAGCCAGTTCGGTACGAAAATAGGCCACTACTGCCATCAGGGTACCGAAGTGTACTGCCACATCAAATGCCAGCCCCTGGTCCGGCCAGTCGGATAACATGGGCACCAGAATCAGGTGCGCTGAACTCGAGATGGGGAGAAATTCTGTGAAGCCCTGTACCAGCGCCAGAACGAATGCGTGAAAATTGCTCATATAAACCTTATTACCTTATAAACGACTGCGCAGATCCTGTGGACTAAAACCTGTCACACCTTTATCGAGTTTTCGCGAAAACCCTATAACCTTGAAGCGCTCACCCATCTCACCAGGCAGTATCAAACGTTTGGCTTCGTTACTCAGTTCCAGAAAACGCTGTGCATCTTCAGGATCTGTTTCCTGCATCAACCGGTCGATGCCACAGGCAACCAGAAACCGGGCCTGGCTGGTATAGCCTTCCAGATGCATGCCTGAATCACTCGCCGCCTCCGCAATAGCGGTGAAATCTACAAACGCTGTAATATCCTGCAGACCCGGGTAAACAAACGGGTCTGCACGCGCGGTGTGCCGGTAGTGGCAGATCAGGGTACCCATTGAACGTTGCGGATGATAGTACTCACTACGCCCGTAACCGTAGTCGATCAGCAGCAGCAAGCCCTGCGCGAGGCAGTCCGAGAGACTGTTAATCCAGGCGGGCAACGCAGGACAGTATTCAGACGTATAGTCACCCTCCCA
>CAJXFW010000162.1 GCA_913053655.1 uncultured Thiogranum sp.
AACCGCGGAGTTTTCCACAACATCATGAGTCGTATCATCGCCATCAGCAACCAGAAAGGCGGCGTGGGCAAGACCACCACCTGTGTGAATCTGGCCGCCTCGCTGGCCGCCACACGGCGACGGGTGCTGCTGGTCGATCTCGATCCGCAGGGCAACGCGACCATGGGCAGCGGCGTGAACAAGCATGACGTCGAACTGAGCAGCTACCACCTGTTGCTGGAAGATATCCCGATGCGCGAGCTTATCGTCGACGCTGAGGCCGCCGGCTATCACCTGCTACCCGGCAACAGTGACCTGACGGCGGCGGAAGTCGGCCTGATGCAGAGCGAGGTACGCGAAAAGCGTCTCGGCTCGCGCCTGCAAGCGGTAGCCGATGACTATGACTACATCCTGATCGACTGTCCGCCGGCGCTGAATATGCTCACGCTGAATGCGCTGACGGCGGCCGATGCCGTATTTATCCCCATCCAGTGCGAATACTACGCACTGGAAGGACTCAGTGCGTTACTGGAAACTGTCGACCAGATCCGTGAAGCGGTCAACCCCGGGCTGGAAGTCGAGGGCCTGTTGCGCACCATGTTTGACGCCCGCAACAATCTTGCCAACGAGGTTTCCCAGCAACTGCTCGACCATTTTGGCGACAAGGTGTATCGCACCATTATCCCGCGTAACATACGGCTGGCTGAAGCGCCCAGTTACGGTGTGCCGATCATCAAGTATGACCGCGGTTCGCGTGGTGCCGTCGCCTATCTGGCGCTGGCCGCGGAAATGGTACGCCGCCGGCAGGAGCGAGATACCGAATCGCCCGGGGCACCGCCGGCCGAAGCATTGGGCTCGGGCTGATACCTCTAACGGATAAAAGCATACGTTCCAGGGTGTTTCAGATGGCATCGGCAATGGTGAGATATGCGAGTTACGGTTAAACCCGAACTGCTGAACTGGGCGCGTGAGCGGGCCGGGCTGGATGCGGAACAGTTACTAAAACGGTTTCCGAAGTTCGAGGACTGGGAACGGGGTGAGCTTGAACCGACGCTGAAGCAACTGGAAACCTTCGCAAAGGCCGTTCATGCGCCCATCGGTTACCTGTTTCTGGATGCGCCACCCGAGGAGCTGTTGCCGGTGCCGGATTTCCGCACCATGGCGCAGGCGGCGCAGCAGCACGCCAGCCCGGATTTACTCGATACTATCTACCTCTGCCAGCAGCGCCAGGAGTGGTATCGCGACCACGCCCGCCTGCACGGTGAAAGTGTTCTCTCTTTTGTTGGAAAGACGGGAACCGGCAATAACATTGAGCGTGTCGCTGCTGAAATACGTCATGCGCTTACGTTCGATCTTCAGGAGCGGCAGGATTTGCCGACCTGGGCCGAGGCGTTGCGCCACTTCGTCGAGCAGGTGGAAAGACTCGGCGTTCTGGTGATGGTCAGCGGCGTGGTGGGCAGCAATAACAAACGTAAGCTCGATCCCGAGGAATTCCGCGGTTTTGCCCTGGTGGATGAGCTGGCGCCCCTGGTTTTCATCAATGGCGCGGATACCAAGGCGGCGCAAATGTTCACGCTGGCGCACGAGCTGGCGCACATCTGGCTGGGCAAGAGTGGAGTCTCTGACGCGCAGGTTGCCATCATTCCGGATAACAAGGTTGAGCACTGGTGCAATATTGTGGCCGCAGAGGTGTTGGCGCCGCTGGCCTCTGTCAGGCAAGCGTACGAGGTCGGCGCAGAGTTGCACTCCGAAATTCAGCGACTGGCGCGGGTATTCAAGGTCAGCACGCTGGTCGTGTTGCGCAGGCTTTTCGACGTCGGCGCGATCAGCCAGGAACGGCTGTGGACAACCTACCGGGAGGAGCTGGCGCGGCTGCGTTCGTTGCAGCGGGGCGGTTCCGGCGGGGGTGATTTTTACCGCACGCTGGGGGTCAGGGTCAGCAAACGTTTTGCGCGTGCGGTGGTTGCTAGCACTCTGGAAGGACAGACGCTGTTTCGGGACGCCTTCCGTATGCTGGGGATTAAAAAGCCCGCCACCTTTTATCAAGCCGCCAGGGAGTTGGGGGTGCGTTAATGGATTATCTACTCGATGCCAATGTGTTCATACAGGCCAAGAACTTGCACTACGGTCTGGATTTTTGTCCGGCTTTCTGGGACTGGTTGATCCGGAGCAATGAAGCAGGGCGAGTGTTCAGCATTGAGAAGGTCGAGGATGAAATCAACGCCGGTGATGATGAACTGTCAGTGTGGGCGAAGGATCGTGCCCCGGGCTTTTTTCAAAAGCCGGATGCCGCAGTGGTCAGTCAGTTCGCCAACGTCAGCGCATGGGTTTCCGACCAGGGTTATGAGCCTGCAGCTGTCAATACTTTCCTGCAGGTGGCGGATTATTATCTGATTGCTCACGCGCTGGCGCTTGATTTGATAGTTGTCACCCACGAAATACCTGCAAATTCCGCCAAAAAAATCAAAATTCCCAACGTTTGTATTGGACTGGGTATCAAGTGCTTGTCACCCTATGAAATGTTGCGCCGTGAAAAGGCGAGGTTTGTTCTCGGCGTTGCAGCATGAAATGAGCTACTTTTGCTGGTATCACATTGGCCTGGACGGCAGGTGTATACGCGTTTGTTGGATAACAGCGGTGATGCATAGAAATTCTTGCATATCACCCAATTTAATTACGGCAATTTGACTATTCCATGGGTGCAAATCGGTTTAAGTGTTTGATTTTTTTGATAGGTGGTGCGGTGGATGAACTGGCGCTAACACCACTTTTCCGTTAGTGTTCCACCTTTCCAAAAATACCCCGAAGCAATAGCATGGCAGCAAGAAAACGAGGATTGGGTCGCGGGCTGGATGCACTGCTGGGGCCCTCAAGAACAGCGTCTAAACCCGCCGCCGCATCGGTAACCGCGCTGGCTGCCGATGCCGATGGTTCATTGCGTACCCTGGGTGTGGAACAGTTGCAGCGCGGAAAATATCAGCCGCGCGTCGATATGCACAATGACAGCCTGGAAGACCTGGCCGATTCAATCCGAGCCCAGGGTGTGGTGCAGCCCATCGTGGTGCGGCCGATCGGCGGGGGCCGCTACGAAATCGTCGCCGGTGAACGCCGCTGGCGAGCCGCCCAGCTGGCCGAGCTGCAGGATATCCCGGTGGTGGTACGGGATATGGATGATCGCACCGCCATCGCAGTGGCCCTGATCGAGAACATCCAGCGAGAGGATCTGAACCCGCTTGAAGAGGCGCATGCGCTGGAACGGCTGATCGAAGAATTCGAAATGACCCACCAGCAGGCAGCCGAAGCGGTTGGCCGCTCGCGCACCGCGGTTTCCAACCTGCTGCGCTTGCTGGAGCTGGGCGAGGTTGCGACCGGCATGGTGCAACGCGGCGAGCTGGATATGGGGCATGCACGGGCGCTACTGGCGCTGGATGGCGCCCGCCAGGTGGAGGCTGCCCGGCAGGTGGTCGATCAGGGACTGTCGGCCCGGGCCACCGAGCGTCTGGTGAAAAAGCTGTTGGCGGCCGGTAGCCGGTCCAGCGGGGAAAAACCGCCGTCACGGCGTGATCCGGACCTGGTCAGCCTGGAGCAGGACCTGTCGGACCGTGTGGGCGCCCCGGTGCTGGTCCAGCAGGGCCAGAAGGGCAAGGGCAAGCTGGTTATCAGCTACAACAGCCTGGATGAACTCGACGGCATCCTGGAACATATCCATTAGTACCTTACCACTGAAGCACTACGCTAAATGACCAAGATCCCCCCCGTAGGAGCAGGCTTGCCCGCGAATCACACGGCCAAAGCCATACGGCTGTTCGCGGGCAAGCCCGCTCCTACACGTTGGCTCCACGGATAATATCTGTGAAAGGCTATACAAGTTGTTGACCCCACCTATCGACGATCCTTATAATCGCCGCCGCTCCTCACCGGTTAACCCGGTGGGCGTATGGCTGCACCCTGATTTTCAGAGCAGGATCGAGCCGTAACACCGTTGGATACCGGGATTCGCAGGCTGTTGCTCTACCAGTTCTTGCTGGTGGCGGTTACTTCAGCCGTGTTTCTTGTCATCTTTGAAACTTTTTCTGCCGTATCCGTGTGGTTCGGCGGTGGTATTGCGGCTGCCAATGCGCTGGTTTTAGCGCGCTGTTCACGGCGTGACGCGCTGGCTACGGGGCGTACGCCCCAGCAGAGCCTGGTGGCCGGCTATAGTTGTATGGTACAGCGATTTCTGCTGGTTGCCCTGTTGTTTGCCTTCGGGCTGGGCGCACTACGGCTGGAAGCGCTGGCGTTGCTGACCGGATTTATTGTTGGTCAGTTTGTGATGGTAATTACGGGAATCAAACTGTTAGAGCAGAAGTAATTTCATGTCGTCGACCGCACCTCATTCCTCAGCAGAATATATAAAGCACCATCTGACCAACCTGACCTATGGTCAGCATGCGGATGGCCACTGGGGTATTGCGCACGGTGCCGGGGATCTCGCCGAGATGGGTTTCTGGTCCATCAACCTCGACAGTATGCTGTTTTCCATCGGTCTGGGCGTATTGTTCCTGTGGAGTTTCCACAAGGTGGCGAAAACCGCTACCGCTGATGTGCCGGGTGGCTGGCAGAACTTCGTCGAGTGGATTGTCGAATTCATTGACGACAGCGTGCGTGGCTCGTTCAGCGGCAAGAACCCGCTGGTCGCACCGCTGGCCATGACCATTTTTATCTGGGTGTTCCTGATGAACCTCATGGACCTGATCCCGGTCGACTGGCTGCCCTGGACGGCCGGTTTGCTGGGTGTGAGTTACCTCAAGGTCGTGCCGTCCACCGACCCCAACGTCACCTTCGGCCTGTCGCTGTCGGTGTTCGTGCTGGTGTTGTACTACAGCGTCAAGATGAAGGGCCTGGGTGGTTTTTTCGGCGAGCTGGCTTTCCAGCCGTTCCCCAAAATCCTGATGCCGGTTAACTTGCTGCTGGAGAGTGTGACGCTGATCTCCAAGCCGCTTTCGCTCTCCTTGCGACTGTTCGGCAACATGTACGCGGGCGAAATGATCTTCATCCTGATCGCACTGATGTACAGCGGCGGTATTGTGCTGGGTACCTTTGGCGGCCTGCTGCAACTCGGCTGGGGCATTTTCCATATCCTGATTATCACCTTGCAGGCTTTCATCTTCATGACCCTGACCATTGTGTACCTGGATATGGCGAGCCAGGAACATCATTAAACACAGTTTTTACTTATTGAATTCAGACACTAGGAGACAAACATGGAAAACGCTCTGCTTTATATCGCCGGCTCCCTGATGATGGGGCTGGGCGCGCTGGGTGCCGCGGTCGGCATCGGTATACTCGGTGGCCGCTTTCTGGAGGGTGCCGCGCGTCAGCCGGAACTGATACCGATGCTGCGTACCCAGTTCTTCATTGTTATGGGCCTGGTTGACGCAGTTCCGATGATTGCCGTCGGCCTTGCCCTGTATGTCATGTTTGCGGTCGTCGGCGCCTGAACGCTGAACGCGAGGTTCAACCATGAATTTCAACGCAACACTGATCGGCCAAAGTATCACCTTCCTGGTGTTCGTGTGGTTCTGCATGAAGTTTATATGGCCACCGATCATGGCTGCGCTCGAAGAGCGCAAGGGCAAAATCGCCGAAGGGCTGGCAGCTGCAGACCGTGGCCGACACGAGCAGGAGCTGGCGCAGAAAAAAGCCACCGAAACCCTGTACGAGGCCAAGCAGCAAGCCACCGAGATCATCAACCGCGGCGAGAAGCGCGGCGCCGAGATCGTCGAGGAAGCCAAGGTCGAAGCACGCGAAGAGGCAGAGCGAATCAAGGCTGCCGCGGCGGCGGAACTTGAGCAGGAAGTCAATCGTGCCAGGGAAGCCCTGCGCGGTCAGGTGGTGAGTATCGCCACCGCCGGCGCCGGACG
>CAJXFW010000163.1 GCA_913053655.1 uncultured Thiogranum sp.
CCGGCTTTGCGCTGCTTGTGCAACACGTCGAGGGTGGCCTCTGATGGATCCCCGCCCTGCGCTTGCCGGACTTCCACGCGGCGCTCGATTTCAGCATCTGCGGTCCGGCATTCGAGAATCACAAAGGGTACCCGGTATTGATCTGCCAGCACCCGGAACAGATCCCGGTGTTGCCGCTGCAGGAATGTCGCATCGACGATGACGGTATAGCCCGCCTTGAGAACAACTATCGCCAGTTCAGCAAGTCGCTGATAGGTCTTTTCTGTCTGCTCTGGAGTGTACAGCCCCTTGCCTGTATCCGACGCGCTGTGCTCGGTTGCCGCAAGCCCGGCCATTCTTTTACGCTCGGTATCGGAACGCAGCTGTATCATTCCACGGGCTTCACATAATTGCCGGGCGATGGTTGATTTCCCGGTACCGGACACACCATAAGTAATCAACACCGCCGGCTGGCCGCGTCTGATACTCTGCTGCGCAAGCTGCATGTACTGGAGGTACTCGGCATTTGCTGCCTGCACGGCCTGCTGATCTGTCCGCACCTGCTGTTTGCGCAGCATGGCGACCTTGGCGCGTACCAGCGCCCGATAGACCCGATAATAACGCAGCAGTTCCAGGCCTTCGTAGTCACCGCTTTGCTGGAGATAAGCATTCAGGAAACGGAAAGCGTAGTTCCGGTAACCACGGTCTTCGAGGTCCATCACCAGGAATGCCACCTCGCTGATCACATCGATCCAGCGTAATTCGGGATTGAACTCGATGCAGTCGAACAGCGTTACCTGGCCATCAATCAACGTTATGTTGCCGAGGTGAAGATCACCGTGACACTCGCGTATGGCACCGCACTGCTTCCTGCGCGACATCAGCGGCGCGAGCCGTTTGTGTTCGGTCTCTGTCCATTGACGCACGCGTTCCAGCTGTTCGGTTTCAGCCGCTGTCTCCAGCAACGGGCGTATATGCTGGAAATTTTCACTGACCCACTGATGAATACGCTCTGCGTCACCGAACGGAGCATCGGCCGGCGCTATGGCCGTGTTGCGGTGAAATTCCGCAACACGGCTCACCAACTGGTCGATATACCGGACTTTGAGCTGTCTTTGTTCCGCCAACTCGCTCAGCAAACCGCCCGCCGGGAACTGTCGCATACGCACCGCGTATTCCAGCACCGGGCCATCGCCACGGAGCCGTGGACATGCGCTTGTCCCGGTGATAGCAACGACATCCAGATAGATCTGCGGGGCGAAGCGACGATTCAGGCGCAGCTCTTCATCACAGTAAAAATGTCTTTTTTCCAGCGTAGAGTAATCCAGGAAACCGAAGTCGACCGGCTTTTTGATTTTCCAGGCAAACTCGCCCGTCAAAATAATCCAGGCCGTGTGGGTTTCTATCAGGTGATCAGCCGAGGCGCTATGTCCAAGGACATCCTGTTCGACAAGTGTATCGATCAGCTGGCGGGACCTGTCCATACGCGAACTCAGGCCAGACCAAGAACGTCCTGCATATCGTACAGTCCGTTCGGCTGTGACACTACCCAGCCTGCGGCACGCACAGCGCCTCCGGCAAAGGTCATACGGCTGGACGCCTTGTGGGTAATCTCCACGCGTTCACCTTCGGCGGCAAACATCACGGTGTGTTCGCCGACGATATCACCGGCCCTGATAGTCTCGAAGCCAATGGTTTTACGGTCACGCGGACCGCTGGTGCCTTCGCGGCCATACACGGCGCAGGTACTCAAATTGCGGCCCAGGGCGTTGGCCACCACTTCACCCATACGTAGTGCCGTGCCCGAAGGCGCGTCGACCTTGTGGCGGTGGTGTGCTTCGATGATCTCGATATCGACCTCATCGCCCAGTACACGTGCCGCCGTATCCAGCAATTTCAGGCAGAGGTTAACGCCGACACTCATGTTCGGGGCGAACACCACAGCGATTTCTTTTGCTGCTGCTTCGATCTGTTGCTTCTGTTTGTCACTGAAACCGGTCGTACCGATAACCATGTGCTTGCCGTGGCGGCGGCAGAGCTCCAGATGCTGCAACGAAGCGGCCGGCACAGTGAAATCGATCAGCACATCAAACTGATCAACGACGGACGCCAAGTCGTCGGTAACGGCCACGCCCAGCGCGCCGACCCCGACGATCAGGCCGGCGTCACTGCCAATCAGATCGTGGCCACTACGCTCAGTGGCAACACCCAGCTGTAGACCTTCGGCCTGTTGGCAGGCATCGATTAGATTGCGGCCCATACGGCCGGCGGCTCCGGGAATGGCGATACGAATCATGACCCTTTTCTCTAACGCTGATGACAGGCATGTATTTGAACACAAAGTGCCACATGACGCCTTACTCGGTAAAGAATTTCTTCACCCCGTCCAGCCATGAATGGTGTTGCGGGTTATGTTTGCCGTTACCTTTGAGACTGTCGTCCAGATTGCGCAGCAGTTCTTTCTGCTGGCTGTTGAGCTTGACCGGGGTTTCTATCACAACGCGGCACATCAGGTCACCCACTGCGCCACCGCGCACCGGCTTTACGCCCTTGCCACGCATACGGAACAGTTTCCCGGATTGGGTTTCCGGCGGAACTTTCAGCACCACACGGCCACCCAGGGTTGGCACTTCCATTTCGCCACCCAGTGCCGCGGTAGCGAAGCCAATGGGGACTTCACAGTACAGGTTGGCATCCTCGCGCTTGAAGATCGCGTGTTCCCTGACCTGGATCTGTACATACAGATCGCCGGACGGCCCGCCGTTTTCCCCGGCCTCGCCTTCGTTCGCCAGACGGATACGGTCACCGCTGTCAACGCCGGCCGGCACCTTGACAGAAAGGGTTTTCTGTTCCTTGATACGGCCCTGGCCGTTACAGTCACTACAGGGATCACTGACAATAGAGCCATTACCATTACAACGCGGACAGGTTTGCTGCACAGAGAAAAACCCCTGTTGCATACGCACCTGACCATGGCCGCCGCAGGTTGTGCAGGTGGTCGGCTTGGTGCCTTTTTTGGCGCCACTGCCGTTGCAGGTTTTGCAGGTCGCATAAGTAGGGACACGAATTTTTACCGTGGTACCGCGCACGGCATCTTCCAGCGACAGCTCCAGGTTATAGCGCAGGTCCGCACCACGATAGACACGCTGTCCGCCACGACCGCCTCCACCTCCTGCACCAAAAATGTCGCCGAACACATCGCCAAAAATATCGCTGAAATTCGCACCACCACCAAAACCGCCGGCACCCGGTCTGCCCCCCATGCTGGGATCTACCCCGGCATGCCCGAACTGATCATAGGCGGCGCGTTTCTGCGGGTCGCTAAGCATCTCGTAGGCTTCTTTGGCCTCCTTGAATTTCTCTTCCGATTCGGTGTTGTCCGGGTTGCGATCCGGGTGGTGCTTCTGTGCCGCACGCCGGTAAGCCTTCTTCAGCTCGGCATCGCTGGCGTTTTTGGATACACCAAGTACTTCGTAATAATCCTGTTTCGACATATTCAGGTCTTCTTTTATCCCATCACCGGAACGGCAAAAATCCGGGACCGACATACGTCGGCCCCGGACGATTTATTTTCACAACCGGCATTCCGGCGCAGGCCGGAATCCACAAAGGTCAAATACCTGGATGCCGGATCAAGTCCGGCATGACGACACATCAGACCTTCCCTAAATATCAAACCTTCTGCTTACTTGTTATCGTCCTTGACCTCTTCAAATTCAGCATCGACCGCATCATC
Source organism: uncultured Thiogranum sp. (assembly GCA_913053655.1). GTDB lineage: Bacteria > Pseudomonadota > Gammaproteobacteria > DSM-19610 > DSM-19610 > Thiogranum. Next base: position 3,716 of record CAJXFW010000163.1, read on the forward strand.
GCCGCCGGCCTCCGCCGTCTCGGCACTTCCGGCCCCGGCAGCACCGGCTGCTGCAGCGTCCGCACCACCCTTTTCGGCATAGAGTTTCTCGGCCAGCTTGCCTGACAACTCGGCAAGCGCTGTTGTTTTGGCCTCGATCGCTTCCTTGTCGTCGCCCTTCAGGGTTTCTTTCAGCTCTTCGATTGCCTTGTCGATAGCCTGCTTCTCATCATCGCTGACCTTGTCTTCGCCCAGATCCTTGAGCGATTTCTCGGTAGCATGAATCATATTGTCTGCCTGGTTGCGCGCATCGGCCAGTTCGTGGAATTTTTTGTCCTCGTCTGCATGTGCTTCGGCGTCCTGGACCATACGATCGACTTCATCATCCGACAATCCGCTGGAGGCCTTGATAATAATATTCTGTTCCTTGCCAGTGCCCTTGTCCTTGGCCGACACATTGAGAATACCGTTGGCATCGATATCAAAGATAACATCGATTTGCGGTACACCGCGTGGAGCCGGCGGAATATCGGTCAGGTCAAAGCGGCCCAGTGACTTGTTACCACCGGCAACTTCGCGCTCACCCTGCAGCACATGCACGGTTACCGCATTCTGATTGTCGTCGGCGGTGGAAAACACCTGGTTCGCCTTGGTCGGGATCGTGGTATTTTTTTCGATCAGCTTGGTCATAACACCACCCAGGGTTTCGATACCCAGCGACAGCGGCGTCACATCCAGCAACAACACGTCCTTGACCTCGCCGCCCAGCACACCACCCTGAATGGAGGCGCCGACGGCAACCGCTTCGTCCGGGTTCACGTCACGACGTGGCTCCTGGCCGAAGAAATCCTGTACCATTTCCTGAACCTTGGGCATACGCGTCTGGCCACCGACCATGATAACGTCATCGATCTCGCCAACCGACAGCCCGGCGTCTTTCAGCGCCAGCTTGCACGGCTCGATGGTACGGGTCACCAGCTCTTCAACCAGCGATTCCAGCTTGGCGCGGGTGATCTTCAGGTTAAGGTGCTTGGGACCGCTGGCATCCGCCGTGATATACGGCAGGTTGACATCGGTCTGCTGGCTGGAAGACAGCTCGATCTTGGCCTTTTCAGCCGCTTCCTTCAGGCGCTGCATGGCGAGCGGATCGCCGCGCAGATCAATACCCTGGTCCTTTTTGAATTCGTCCGCCAGGTAATCGATCATGCGCTTGTCGAAGTCTTCACCGCCCAGGAAAGTATCGCCGTTAGTGGACAGCACTTCGAACTGATGCTCACCGTCGATTTCGGCGATTTCGATAATGGAAATATCAAAGGTGCCGCCACCCAGGTCGTACACGGCGATCTTTACGTCACCGCGTTTCTTGTCCATGCCGTAGGCCAGCGCTGCAGCGGTCGGCTCGTTGATAATGCGCTTGACGTTCAGACCCGCGATCTTGCCCGCGTCCTTGGTAGCCTGACGCTGTGAATCATTGAAGTAAGCCGGTACGGTGATAACCGCTTCGGTCACTTCTTCACCGAGATAGTCTTCCGCCGTCTTCTTCATTTTCTGCAACACGCGCGCAGACACTTCCGGTGCTGCCATCTTCTTGCCATGAGCCTCAACCCAGGCATCGCCATTATCGGCCTTGACGATGTTGTAGGGCACCAGGCCCATGTCTTTCTGCACCTCGGCGTCCTCAAAGCGACGACCGATCAGGCGTTTGACCGCATACAGGGTATTGGCCGGGTTGGTCACAGCCTGACGCTTGGCGGCCTGGCCGACCAGCACCTCGTCACTGTCGGTGAATGCCACGATGGACGGCGTGGTGCGGTCGCCTTCGCTGTTTTCAATGACCCGTGGCTCACCACCTTCCATGACTGCTACGCAGGAGTTGGTAGTGCCGAGGTCGATACCGATTATTTTACCCATGTTCGTCGATCTCCCAGATTTCTATGCGGTTTAACAAAGTATCAGTTGCTACCCTAGATGGGGGCGGGTATTTGTTTTTCAAGCCTGCTCATCAAGCCGGCTGCCACCGGGCTGAGCGGCGGCTTTGGAAACAATCACCATCGCCGGACGAATCAAGCGGTCATTCAGCAGGTAGCCCTTTTGCACGACGGTTACCACCGTGTTCGGAGCCACATCCTCGCGTTCCTGCATGGACATAGCTTCGTGATATTCTGGATTAAATT
>CAJXFW010000164.1 GCA_913053655.1 uncultured Thiogranum sp.
AGCTGACCGCGTGCGGCAGCAGCCGCGTGCGCAGCGCCTCCGGCAACAGCAGAAATACCGCGGCCGCGGTGACACTAAGCACGCCACCCAAAAGGGAAAACAACAAAATCCAGGACAACAATGACATACTTAGCAAAACCTTAATCCGGCCGAGCCGAAAGGGTATGGTACCCGTAATGAAGCCCGTAGGGATTCTATGGGCGCAGCGCGGCAATCCCCAAACGACGGAGGTAAACGTGATGAGATTGCCGCGCTGTGCTCGCAATGACTCGCATACAAAGCCGCCGGGTGACCCGTCTGCGCAGCGCGCAAGTATAACCCAGTGTGCGCCCAGTGCCCGAGCGCGGGACAACTTCACGAATCAAGGTTCATCCAGCCAGATCAGTGATGCCATGCGGCCTGTTGCGCCGTCACGCCGGTAGGAATAGAACTGCTCCCGGTCGGTGAGGGTGCAGAAAGTGCCGCCATAAATGGCATCCACACCGATTGCCTGCAGGCGAATACGGGCCAGCTGGTATAAATCAGCCAGCCAGCGCCCCCCGGTGGTAGCGCGGAAAGCCACGGCTGCCTGCACGAGCCGGTCGACAAAGACCTGCCTGACCGCGTCGTCGACTTCAAATGCCGTCGGCCCAATCGCCGGGCCGAGCCAGACCATCAGTCGGGCAGGATCGGTATCCAGCGCCTCTACACTGCTCTCCAGAATACCGCCGGCCAGCCCGCGCCACCCGGCGTGCGCAGCAGCGACGCGCGTTCCGTTCTGATCACACAGCAGAACCGGCAGGCAGTCTGCGGTCAGTACCGCGCATACCGGCCCGGTTCGTGTGCAGTAAACCGCATCGGCAGACGGTCGTTCACCGCACTGAGAGGCATCCACCACCGTGTCACCGTGTACCTGATTCAGCCAGACGGGCGCAGCAGGCAGCGGCAGACTTTGCTGGAGAATATCGCGATTGCGGCGCACGGCATCCGGCTCATCACCGACATGGTCGGCAAGATTAAAACTGTCGAAGGGCGGTTCGCTGACACCCCCTCGCCGTGTGGTCGTTACCGCCTTTACGTTCGCCGGCGCTGGCCAGTCCGGATAAATCATGTCTCCTTTCTCAACACATCGAGCAACTGACTGAAATCTCCCGGCATTTCGAGTTCCCAGCCGACCGCTTCGCCGCTGGCCGGGTGGTTGAATTCCAGCCGCGAAGCGTGCAGGGCCTGGCGGCGAAAGCCGCTTATGGCGTCGCGCAAGGCCGGGGATGCCGCGCGTGGTATCCGTAAACGCCCTCCGTACAGCGGATCTCCCACCAACGGGCAGTGAATATGTGCCATGTGCACCCGTATCTGGTGTGTCCGACCGGTTTCCAGGCGCACCTCCACCAGCGTATGCGCCGGGAACCGCTCCAGGACCCGATAATGGCTGATAGCCGGTTTTCCGGACTCCACCACGGCCATACGCAAGCGGTCGCGGGGATGCCGGCCGAGCGGCGCATCAACGGTGCCGCCGGCTGTCAGCGCCTGCTGCACCAGGGCCAGATAGGTGCGATGCACGGTACGGGCCTGCAACTGCTCGACCAAAGATTTATGCGCCACCAGACTGTGCGCCACCATCATCAAGCCGCTGGTATTCTTGTCCAGCCGGTGCACAATGCCTGCACGCGGTAGTGTGGCCAGCTGCGGATCGTAATAAAGCAAGGCGTTTTGCAGTGTACCGTCCGGATTACCGGCCGCAGGATGCACAACCAGTCCGGCCGGCTTGTTCAGCACCAGCACATGCTCATCTTCATACCGAATATCCAGCGGGATATCTTGTGCCTGCACCTCGGTTTGCACCTCAGGTTCAGCTACAATCGACACCTGCTCGCCGCCCACCACAGGGTATTTCGCGACAACCGGCCGCTGGTTGAGGAGTGCCTTACCGTCCTTGATCCACTGCTGGAGCCGGCTGCGGGAATACTCCGGGAACAGCTCAGCCAACGCCTGGTCAAATCGACGTCCGGCCAGTGTTTCGGGAATCCGTCCTTCCAGTTGAATGGTTTCTGACATGGAATCAGGTGGCCACAGGGGGCCAGCCGCTTTACAATTTCACTTTCACAATTGCACCTGGAACTGCACGCTCATGCGCTGGCTACTCGTTATACCTTTATTGGCGATTTTATTCACCCCCGGCTGTGCCAGTACCGGCGAGGACGAAATGGACAAAATGTCGGCCAACGAGCTGTATGACAACGCCAAGCAAGCGCTCAATTCGGGTGACTATGAAACCGCGATCAATACCTTCGAACGCCTGGAGGCCCGTTTCCCGTTTGGCAAGTATGCGCAACAGGCACAACTGGAAATCGCATACGCCTATTACAAGTTCGACGAACCGGACTCTTCCATCGCCACGGCCGACCGCTTCATTCAAAATAATCCGGGCAATCCGCACCTGGACTATGCCTACTATCTGAGGGGCCTGACCAACTACACCCGTGGCGCAAATCTCATGGACCGCCTGGTACCGCGCGACCCGTCGGAACGGGATACCCGCGCACTACGTGATTCATTCAACGATTTCACGCTACTGGTGAAGAAATTTCCCGATAGCCACTACACCCCCGACGCAAAAAAGCGCCTGGTTTACCTGCACAACATGCTGGCGAAGTATGAGGTCAACGTCGCCTACTATTATATGAAGCGCGGCGCCTATGTCGCGGCGGCCAACCGGGCCAAGTACGTGATCGAAAACTACCAGCGCACGCCGGCAGCAAAGAAAGCGCTTGAGGTTCTGGTGCAGGCCTATACCAAAATGGGCATGGACGATCTGGCGAACGACACGCAGCGGGTTCTGGATATGAATAAATAGGGAATCTAGATTGCGTCCTGGTCAGTTTCCCCGGTACGAATCCGTACTACCCGTTCTACCGATGTAATAAAGATTTTACCGTCACCAATCTTCCCGGTACGTGCCGCATTGGTAATGGTATCGATGCACTGCTCCAGATCTTCTTCCTTGATGACCACTTCGAGTTTGACCTTGGGGAGAAAATCCACAACATACTCGGCCCCGCGGTACAGCTCGGTATGCCCTTTCTGCCGCCCAAAACCCTTCACCTCAATGGCGGTCATACCCGTGATACCAATCTCTGACAGCGCTTCGCGCACGTCGTCCAACTTGAAGGGCTTGATGACGGCTTCGATTTTTTTCATGGATCGCTCCCCTGTTGAGCCTGACCTGGATAGCCAACTCTACTAAAAGCAGCGCCAGGAATCGAATTTAATCGCCGAGCTGAGCGCTGAGGAATCCGGAGGTGATCGGGTAGCGGCGATCACGGCCAAACGCGCGCTGAGTAATGCGCACCCCGGGCGGGGCCTGTCGGCGTTTGTACTCGTTGCGGCCTACCAGGGTGGCGATGCGCCTCACGATGGCTTCGTCAAAACCTTTTGCGACCAGCGCCTGGATACTCATATCCTGTTCAATATAGCCTTCCAGAATGGGGTCCAGCAGCGCGTAGGGCGGCAGGGAGTCCTCGTCTTTCTGGTCCGGCGCCAGTTCAGCGGACGGCGGTCGCTCGAGTACGCGCTGCGGAATGACCAGTGTTAGCGAGTTACGGTATTCGCTCAGTCGATACACGAGCAGTTTGGGTACATCCTTGATGGGCGCGAACCCCCCCGCCATATCGCCGTACAGGGTTGCGTAGCCCACCGACATTTCACTCTTGTTACCGGTTGTCAGTACCAGCCGACCCTGCTTGTTGGATAACGCCATCAGGATCACGCCACGACAACGCGCCTGGATATTCTCTTCGGTGGTATCCGCTTCGGTACCTGCAAATGCGTTCGACAGAACATCCAGAAACGCTTCGAATGGCTGCTCTATGGATATCTCCCGGTAATCGACGCCCAGCGCCTGCGCTTCGGCGCGCGCGTCTTCCTTACTCATGTCGGCGGTATAGCGCGACGGCATCATCACCGCCTGAACACGCTCAGCACCTATGGCATCCACCGCGATGGCCAGCACCAGCGCAGAATCTATGCCGCCGGACAGGCCGATAACGGCGCCACTGAAACCGTTCTTTTCAATATAACCGCGCACGCCGAGAACCAGCGCCTGATACACGCTGGCAACCTCGTCGATACGCGCAGCCAGGTCACCGGACAGTGGCTTCAGCTCGCCCCCGTCGGCTATTTCAAAATCAACCGGATACAGCCCTTCCTTAAAGGCCGGCGCCCGCACAGAAGTGGCGCCGGTCCGGTCCAGCACAAAGGACTCACCATCAAATACCAGTTCATCCTGTCCGCCCACCAGATTGACATACACCACCGGACAGCCGGTTTCCTCAATGCGCTTGCACACCGCCGCTTCGCGCTCATCACTTTTACCGGTATGGAACGGTGAGGCATTCATATTGATCAGCAGCTTAGCACCGGCATCCGCAGCGGCACGCGCCGGTTCCGGCATCCAGATATCCTCGCAAATGCTCACACCGACCGGAACACCCGCTACCTCCGCAACGCAAAAACCCTCGCCCGGCACAAAATAGCGCTTTTCATCAAACACACTGTAATTGGGGAGATGATGCTTGCGACAGCGCGCCAGTATCTCACCCTCGAATATCAGCGAAGCGGCGTTAAAACGCCCTTCAGACGCTTGCTCCGGGTGCCCGACCAGCACGTGAATACCGCCAAGCTGTGCGCGAATCCTGTCCAGCGCAGCATCCACCAGCAGTTGCAGGCCGGGACGCAACAGCAGGTCCTCCGGTGGGTAGCCGGTCAGTGTCAATTCGGGGAAAACGATCAGATCGGCGCCCAGCTCATCGCGCGCACGCTGCGCCGACTCGATAACCCGCGCGCTGTTGGCGGTGATATCGCCGACCAGCAAATCAATCTGCGCCATCACCAGGCGCAGCACAGCGTGGTCGGGTCGACGGCCGGTGTTCACGAAGCGGCCAGCAGCTCCTGCATCCGCACGCCCATATCAGCGGGAGAACGTACAACGGCAACGCCGGCCTGTTCCAGTGCGGCGAACTTTGCCTCTGCGGTCCCTTTACCACCGCTGATAATCGCACCGGCATGGCCCATGCGTTTGCCGGGTGGTGCTGTCACGCCCGCAATGTAGGCGACCACCGGTTTTTTCATATGTACCTGGATAAATTCGGCCGCTTCTTCCTCGGCACTGCCACCGATTTCACCCACCATGATGACGCCTTCGGTGTCCGGGTCGCGCTCGAAGCGCTCCAGGCAATCGATAAATTCCATGCCGTGAATCGGATCGCCACCGATCCCCACGCAGGTACTCTGCCCGAGACCGGCGAGGGTGGTCTGGTAAACCGCTTCATAGGTCAGCGTCCCGGACCGCGAGACGATGCCGATCCTGCCCGGTTTATGGATAGCGCCCGGCATAATGCCGATTTTGCAGCTGCCGGGCGTGATGATGCCCGGACAGTTGGGTCCGATCAGGCTGGCGTTGCCACCGGACAGGGCGGTTTTCACTTTCAGCATGTCCAGCACCGGAATGCCTTCGGTGATGCAGACGATGACCTCGATACCGGCATCGGCGGCTTCCAGAATGGCATCTGCGGCAAATGCCGCCGGCACGTAAATCATGCTGGCATTGGCCCCGGTTTCGTTCACCGCAGCCTGCACGGTATTGAGTACCGGCAGATCCAGATGCGTCTGCCCGCCCTTGCCGGGTGTGACGCCACCCACCATCTGCGTGCCATAGGCCAGCGCCTGTTCTGAATGGAAGGTGCCCTGCTTACCGGTAAATCCCTGGCAAATAACCCGGGTGTGCTGATCAATCAGGATACTCATGCGCCTGCCTCCCGGGCCGCCAGTACGACTTTATCAGCCGCATCGGTCAA
>CAJXFW010000165.1 GCA_913053655.1 uncultured Thiogranum sp.
GTGTCGATTACAACAACACTTCACAGTACGGTAGTCCTTTCAGTGTCAACTCGCTGACCCAGGACGGATTCGCGACCGGACGTCTGAGTGGTATCGATATCAGTACCACGGGGGTTATCACTTCACGGTTCACCAACGGCCAGTCACGCACCCTGGGGCAGATCGCCATCGCCACCTTTAACAACGCGCAGGGCCTGCGCCAGCTGGGTGATACCTCCTGGGCGGAGACCTTCGATTCCGGGGCGCCGCTGGTGGGCGGACCGGGTACCGGCGCCGCCGGCCTGATCGAATCCGGCGCGCTGGAAGGTTCCAACGTGGACCTCACCGCAGAACTGGTCAACATGATTACCGCGCAGCGTAATTTCCAGGCCAACGCCCAGGTGATTACCACCGCGGATACCATCACACAAACCATTATTAACATCCGTTAACGCTGACCGGAGACCGAGAATATGGATCGGGTAGTATTTGTTGCTGGTAACGCCGGGAAGCAGCTGTTGCACACCCAGGCGGTTAACTCGAACAACCTGGCAAACGCCAATACCACCGGTTTTCAGGCGGAAATGGCGAAGTTCTCGTCACGAATTGTCACCGGTTCCGGTTTTCGGAGCCGTGTGTTCGCTGTCGCAGAGAACAACGGCTTCAGTTTTGCCAAGGGTGAGATTCAGTCCACCGGGCGTACCCTGGATGTAGCGGTCAACGGTGATGGCTGGCTGGCGGTGCAGGCACCGGATGGCAGCGAGGCCTATACACGCGCCGGTAATTTACACATCAATGTCAACGGTCAGTTGCTGACGCGTTCGGATTACCCGGTGTTGGGTGATGCCGGTCCGATTATCGTACCGCAAAACCAGACACTGGAGATCGGTAGCGACGGTACCGTCAGTGTACGTCCGCTGGGACAGCAGCCGAACACCTTGTCCGAGGTGGGCCGAATCAAGATAGTGTCACCGGACAAGGAAGATCTGGAGAAAGGCCCGGACGGTTTGCTACGCATGCGCAAAGGTAAACAGGCGCCGGATGCCAGCACCGATGTATCCCTGATCAGCGGCGCACTGGAAGGCAGTAATGTGAACAGCGTGGAGGCCATGGTCAACATGATCAGCCTCGCACGCCTGTTTGACGTTACGGTCAAGATCATGAGTACCGCCAAGGAAATGGATGAACGCACTACCCAGATCATGAACATGAACCAGTAGTGGCAAAGGATAACGAGGTAACGATATGAACAAGGCATTATGGGTAGCGAAAACCGGTCTCGAAGCGCAGCAGATGCGCATGAGTGTGATTTCAAACAACCTTGCCAACGTCAACACCAACGGTTTCAAACGTGACCGCGCGGTGTTCGAGGATCTGCTGTACCAGAACGTGCGCCAGGCCGGTGCGTTATCATCACAGAACAGTCGCTTGCCGACGGGTCTGCAGCTGGGTACCGGGGTGCGTACCGTCGCTACCGAGAAGATACAGACGCTTGGCAACATCGTACAGACCAACAACAGCCTGGATATTGCCATACAGGGACGCGGTTTCCTGCAGGTGCTGTTGCCGGATGGCAATCTTTCCTACAGCCGTGATGGTGCCTTCAAGATGGATCAAACCGGTCAGCTGGTCACTTCCAGCGGCTACGTGATCCAGCCCGCCATTACGCTGCCGAGCAATGCCACTACCGTGACCATCGGTTCCGACGGGGTGGTGTCGGCGCTGATCCCGGGCAGCACTACGCCGACCCAGGTAGGCAACATCCAGCTGGCCGATTTTATTAACCCCACGGGCTTGCAGGCCGTCGGTGAGAATCTTTATCTGGAGACTGCGTCGAGCGGTTCTCCTTCGACCGGTACGCCGGGTCTGAACGGTCTGGGCACAGTGGAACAGGGTGCGCTGGAAACATCCAACGTCAACGTGGTGGAAGAGCTGGTCAACATGATCGAGACCCAGCGCGCCTACGAGATGAACTCCAAGGCGATCCAGACCACAGATCGCATGTTGCAGTTTGTGACCCAGAACCTCTAGCCGATATACAGGTGCAGTAAGCGCATGATTAAGAAAGCTCTGATTAATTCGTCATCCCGGCGCAGGCCGGCATCCAGGATATTGAAAATGCTGGATCCCGGCCTGCGCCGGGATGACGGTACCGGTTACAAGCTGCTGTTGGCGGGCCTGTTGACGCTGCTGTTCAGCGGTTGCGCCACCACACCGCCGCCGCGCGACAACTATCGTCCGACCATGCCGCCAGCCTATACCAATGTCGAACCGATGGGTGGCTCCATCTACCAGACAGCCCGTGATGTGCGCCTGTTTGAAGATGTCAAGGCTCGCCGCATTGGTGACATTCTGACGGTAATGCTCCAGGAAAAAACATCGGCAAAAAAATCCGCCAGTACCACAGCGGACAAGAATCAGGAAACAACCATAGCCAACCCGATTTTCTTCGGTGCTTCGCCACAGTTTAATCTGCCGGGGCTTATTCCGCTGGACAGCAACCGTAACAACAGTCTTCTACAGGGTCTGACTGCGGAACGTGCATTCGAGGGTGAAGCGGATTCCAGCCAGAGCAACAGCCTCACCGGTGAGATCTCGGTCACTATCGCCGATGTGTTGCCGAACGGCAACCTGGTGGTGCGCGGTGAGAAGTGGCTGACCCTGAATCAGGGTGAAGAGTTTATCCAGATCTCCGGCATCGTACGTCCCCAGGACATTGGCACCAACAACAGGATACTGTCCACCCTGATCGGTGATGCACGCATTACCTACAGCGGTCGGGGTACCCTGGCCGAGACCAACCAGATGGGCTGGCTGGCGCGTTTCTTCAATCATCCAGTATGGCCGTTCTAGGTACCAGGGAGCAACGTTACGTCATGCGTAAACTATTTTTGTTCGTGTCACTGTTCGTTCTGGTCAATACAGCCTGGGCGGAGCGTATCAAGGATCTTACTCATCTGGCCGGGGTGCGTGACAACCAGTTGGTGGGTTACGGACTGGTAGTCGGCCTGGATGGTAGTGGTGATCAGACCAGTCAGACGCCCTTTACCGTACAAAGTTTACAGAACATGTTAAAGCAGTTTGGTATCACGCTACCGCCGGGTGGTACGCCGCCGCAGTTAAAGAATGTCGCCGCCGTTTCCATTCATGCGCGCCTGCCTGCTTTTGCCAAGATAGGGCAGAACATCGATGTAACGGTGTCTTCAATCGGCAACGCCAAGAGCCTGCGTGGCGGCGCTCTGTTAATGGTACCGCTCAAGGGTGCCGATGGACGGGTGTACGCCATGGCCCAGGGAGAGCTGCTGGTCAGCGGTTTGAACGCACAGGGCTCCGACGGTTCAAGTATTACCGTCAATGTGCCCAGCGTCGGCACTATTCCTAATGGCGCGATGGTCGAGCGCCTTGTCCCCAATCCTTTTCAGAGCGGCGATTTTATTACTTTCAACCTGAACCGTTCAGATTTTACCACCGCGAACCGCCTGGCGATTGCCATTAACGAAACGGTGGGTCCGGGTATTGCCATGCCATTGGACTCTGTATCGATCCGCGTCAGTGCTCCGCGCGATGCGTCGCAACGCGTTGCCTTCACATCGCTGGTTGAAAACATTACCCTGGAACCGGGTGATGCGGCGGCACGCGTGGTGATCAATTCCCGTACCGGCACCGTAGTTATCGGCGCCAGAGTGAAGATAATGCCGGCCGCGGTATCACACGGCACGCTGGTGGTCACCATTACGGAAAACAAGCAGGTCAGTCAGCCCGGCGCCTTTGCCCGGCGTGGCAGCACTGCGGTGACTGATCAGAGCGATATCGATATCGGCCTGAAAGGTAACAACACCTTCCTGCTGCCGGCCAATGTCACCTTGCAGGATATTGTCGATGGTGTGAACCGCGTCGGCGCTACACCGGCTGATATCGTAGCCATACTCCAGGCGCTGAAACAGGCCGGCGCGTTACGCGCAGAGTTGATGGTTATCTAGCCGGGTATTCGGGAGCCAAAGACGATGACACCTGCTGTTCTGAATACTGATGTTTATACCGATTTCAAAGGTCTCGCCGAGTTGCGTGCCCGTGCCCGTGCCGGTGATAACAGCGAGGAAACACTGCGCGAAGTCGCCGGTCAGTTCGAGGCGCTGTTTATCCAGATGATGCTGAAGAGTATGCGCGACGCCGGTCTTGGCGAGGGCTTGATGGACGGCGAACACACCAAAACCTACCAGTCCATGTATGACCAGCAGCTGGCTATCGATATGAGCAAGAAGCAGGGTCTGGGGCTGGCGGAGATGATGGTTCAGCAGCTGCGGCGTGCAGATATGGTGGATTCCAAACCGGAACATACGGCCGGCGTTGCACCTCTGGATCTCGATACGCAGCGCCGAGTTTCGCGTGCATCACAGATGCCGCAACCGCTTTCGATTCAGTCACAACGGACTATACAACAGACCCCGGCAGCGCAGCGTGACTGGCAGCCGGGTTCAAAAGAGGACTTTGTTCGTGAAATGTGGCCGCACGCACAGCGTGCTGCAGATGAGCTGGGTACCCGTCCGGAGACGTTGATCGCCCAGGCGGCACTGGAAACCGGCTGGGGCCGGCAGATGGCTCGCGGTACTGACGGGAAGAACAGTTTCAACCTGTTCGGTATCAAGGCGGACGCACGCTGGCAGGGTGGACGTGTAGTGACTGAAACGGTTGAATTCAGGGACGGCCTGATGCGCAAGGAGCGCGCAACTTTCCGGGCGTATTCGTCACTGGCGGAGAGTTTCACCGACTATACAGGTTTTCTGAAGAGCAACCCGCGTTACCGGGAAGCCCTGGATGCAGGTACCGATGCCCCGGCTTTTGTGCAGGCACTGTCGCAGGCGGGCTACGCAACTGACCCGGATTACTCAAACAAAATCAAACAAATTATGAACAGCGAAGCGCTCCGCAACACGGTTTCCGAACTCAGGGAAGCCGCTCGGGAGTCACTGATCTGATGAAGGAGTCTGCGCCATGGCGGTAGGATTACTCGGTACAGCCGCGTCCGGTTTGCAGGCTTTCCAGCGCGCCATATCGGTGACCGGAAACAACATCACCAATGCGAACAACGAGAACTACTCGCGCCAGCGCATCGAGCTGGGTACCCGTCAGCCCAGTTTAACCGGCCGGAGTTTCGTCGGTAACGGTGTAAAAATCGAAAGCATCGAACGCCTGTTCGATCAATTCACGGTTGACCGCTTGCGCGAGACCAGCAGTTCCACGTCACAGTATGAGACTTTTTTTCGCTTTTCCGAGCGTGTAACCAACCTGCTGGGCGATACTGACTCCGGTCTGGGCGCCGGCCTGGAGAGTTTCTTTAACGCAGCGCAAACGGTCGCCAACGATCCGGCTTCAATTCCAGCCCGTCAATTGATGTTATCGGAATCCGATTCACTGGTTGCGCGCATGCAGAACCTGGACAGCCGGCTCGATTCCATGCGCCGCGAGATCAGCGGTAGCCTCGACAGCGTCGTGACCGAGATCAACGGTCTCAGTACCGCGATAGCGGCCGCCAACCGGAGTATTGTCGATGCCATCAGTCAGGGCGGTGGCGCGGCACCGAATGACCTGCTCGACAAGCGCGACGGCATGATCAACCAGTTATCGGAATTGATTTCAGTGCGCACGGTACAGCAGGATGACGGGGCGGTGAATGTGTTTGTCGGCAGCGGCCAGGCGCTGGTGACGCGCTTCCTGGCGTCACCGTTACAGACGGTACGTAATGATTTTGATTCCAGCCGGACCGAGATCGCGATTG
>CAJXFW010000166.1 GCA_913053655.1 uncultured Thiogranum sp.
GCTCACGACGAACGGTGCCGCGCCCCATATCAGCCAGGCGCACGATCTCGTTGGTGTAAAAACTCTGCTCCGGTTTGCCATAAAGCAATCCCAGCACGCGCTGCTGCGTCTTGGTAAATAAGGCATCACCTATCGTAGTCGCTGGCATATCACGAACACCCTGCTGAAAGACCCAATTTGGGTACTATAGACCCCATTATGGGTCTTTTCAAGGCTCCTTCAACTGGGGACTAACCGCGTACTCTATATCGGCTTCAATTACCACGTGCTTCCATTATACTGGGCCACATGAAATCCAAATCACTCTTGAACACCAACCCTTTTCTGGCCAGGCAGGCTAATGCTAATGCGCGAGTGGTCACTTCTGTTTCATCTTCCACGGCCGTTGAAACGGGTGAGCAAGTAAAAACTGTCGAAGCCAGGCTCACCAATCCACGCACTACAAAACGCTCTGCTGTAAAACTCGCCTGAACAAGACCTTCATAGGTTTAACATCCGGCACCACCACGGCGGCCTTGCCGTCGATTTTGAGCATGTTGGCGATGTGTTGCACAAAGTTGAGCTGTTTGTTGGAGGTGGTGGTGGCCCAAAAGTCTGTGCGCTCATAGACCAGCTTTTCCTGTTCTTTTTTACCGGTCTTTTCGGTTATGACGGTAATCGGGCATTCGTCGCCACCGATACCGTGCAGGTAGTGCTCATGAGCATTAGAGAATACTGGTTCAGAGCCGAATGGCACTAAGTTAAGCTCCGAATGCTTGTATTTCCGTCATCCTATGCTTGAACTAGCTTGCGGAGAATAGGATATTAGCCGTGAGCCAGGAGGAAGGATAGAGGCCGTCACCGTCATGAGTCCCTTGAGACTGTTCGCAATGCTGGCCGCCTTTCTCTGCCCTTACCGATTCCGGACAGTTCATTGCGAGCGTAGCGCGGCAATCTCATGACGATACACTACGTCATTTAGGGATTGCCGCGTCGCTGCGCTCCTCGCAATGACAGGGTTTCGAGCTTAACTTAGTGCCATTCGGTTCAGAGCCCTATTCAATCGAACACGCCCCGTCCTTTACACGCCACTAGAAACGGCCTCTTTAGAAAATTTGTGTCTGCCCATGGCTGATTGGCTGCTGTTTTCAGTTTGCCTTCAAGGTATTGCTGTGGTGTCTGGCTATAATTTTCTGACTCATCAACAATTTCCCTTATCCAGTCTTTACCATCGTGTTCACCGCAGCACTTGGCTTTATAGCGTTCCTCAATGCCGTAGATATCGAGCCAGGTGTCGATTTCCTCTCTGATGGCGTCCGGGCCTGTGTCCAGTGCGATATCGTCAGGTGTGATATTCGTCCAGTCCACAGTATATCGACCCCATACTTTTTTTCGTCTTCGGCACGTATATCAATTTTTTCCAGTGCGCCTGTGTGCTCTGTTTCTTTCGACCGGTATTCCGGTGGTACCCAGACACCTTCGAAGCGGGAGTGGTAGTCCTCACCGGTAAACTCCACATCCTGCATTTGCTTCTGGTCCAGTTCATCCAGGCGCTTCATGAACAGCAGGTAGGTAATCTGCTCAATGGCGGTGAGGGGGTTGGAGATACCGCCGCTCCAGAATTTGTTCCAGAGCTGATCGATGTTGGCTTTGAGGGTTGGGTTATTTTGCAACATGAGTTTCTCTTTTAATGATTTATTTGCTTTCGGTTACTTGCCAGCGACCGCCTTTGTCCGGGCCGATGCGTTGCAGTTTTCCCTGTTTTTTCAGGCTGTCTATATTGCGTTCAATACTGCGCGGGGTAATGTCAATGGTTTGGGCCAGCTCAGCAATGGTGATTTGTGAGTTTTCGCCAACCAGCCTGAGTATCTTCTCCGACGTTTTCTCCGACGTTTTCTCCGACGTTTTCTCCGACGTTTTCTCCGACGTTTTCTCCGACGTTGACTGGTAAGTCGGGCGCGGGAATTCGAGGGTAAAGAAATCCGTGAAGCGTGGTTTCACGGCAGGACATTTTGCGTCCTGCAAGGCTTCCCGAATACGGCCAATGCCGGTGCCCAGTTTCTCGATATAGTCGCAGCGCAGCAGCAAGCTGGCAATCAGCGGATTGCGGCAAACGCTGCGGGTGCCGAATTCTTCCGGTTTGAGGCCCTTGGCCAAGCCACCGGGGTTGTATATCTCCACCCGGTCGTCAAAGATTTCCACAGTGACCTGCGCGCCTTCCTGGAGATAATCACGGTGACAAACGGCATTGATGACGGCTTCCCGCAAGGCAGCTTCGGGCAGTTCCAGGGTTTCCTTGCGGCGCGCGCTTTCGTTGGTGATTTCCCAGCGCAGTTGCAGGTGTTGTTTTAAATACAGCAGGGTGTCTTCGATATTTTCCAGAATACTGCCACTGTATTCCTTGCGGTCGAGTATGTAGGCTTTGCCGGTACCTTTAAACAGGGCGCAGATAACACTGATATGAAACAGTCTTTTGGTGGGCTCTCTGGCAAAAAACAGCACGCCGGTCTGGTTAAGATAAAAGCGGTCATCCTTGCAGTCGCCCACGCCCAGATTCAACAGCAGGATTTCGAGGTTCTTCGGTCTGGAGATTTTTGCCAGTTGCAGAAAGTGATCAAGCCGTTGTTGATCCAGTTCCTGTTGCCAGTCCAGATCCAGCCGCAGTTGCTGATCGAAACGAATTTTTCCCTCGGCCTGAATAAAGGCGGTGATGTCCTCGGTACGCATTTTCTGGGAATTGGCGCCGTTTCTCAGGTAGAAGCCCTTGCTGCACCGATGGGGGCGGTTGGCGCCTTCGGGTACGTGAATGACAAGAATTTTCTGTTGCGGCAGTTTTTCTATGGCGATGGCAACCGCCGGGTCACAATCGGTCGCCATGGATTCAATTTTTGACAGGGTCTTATTGGAAAAATCACAGCCCACGATCCGGTTGACATCGTTAATGCCAATAAAGATGCGTCCGCCTGAAGCGTTGGCAAAGGCAACCAGCTCTTTGGGCAGATCGCTATTGATATTTTGTTTGAACTCCAGCGTGTAGCCTTTCTCCCTCTTCCAGGATCAGCGCAAGCTCTTCCTCACCTGTTGGTCGGTATTGCACTGTCATGCCGCAAGTTTCCCGGTCAGCGAGAGTATTTCGTCAATTTCGGCCAGCGTGAATACGCCGCGTATGCCTTGCGGGTGGAGCACGGTAAAGGGGGATTGTATCAGGTCGCGTTTTTCGACTGTTTCACGCTCGATAAGAAAGTCTTTTAACAGGCGCAGGAATTCGAGCTGGCGGCTATTGAGGTTGCTGTGCTCGGCAATAAACCGGTCAAACGCCTGACTGACTGTGTCGGGGAAGCTGGCCAGCGTTTCAATACCCAGAATGTGGCGAATAAACTGTATAAAGTGCGCCTTGCGGTTTTGATAGGCCTGTTTCAGCAGGTCTTCGGTGATGTGTGGGTGTTCATCGTGTAGCAGCCGGGCGAGTTGTTCCGCCTCGTCCGGGGAAATATCCTGACCTTGTTTTAGCTTTTGCAGGATGGGGTTGTTTTTGGTCAGCGCCAGCACCAGCTGTTCAATCATTTCGCGGTAACGGCTGACACTGACGGCCTCATTTTTAGGGCCGAAGTGGACGGTTTCTTTTGTGGCGATGTCGGTTTTACCCAGCTCTATGGCCTTTTCGATTTTATCCAGGCGCACACCCACCAGACGTACGGGCAGTGGTAATTGGCTTTTGAGTTCCTTGCCCCTGGGTTGCAGTTTGAAGTATTCGAAGTTATCCCAGCAGTCAAGAATCAGGAAGGTGTCTTTTTCGGGACACCAGGGTTTGATTTTCCCGGCTTCCAGCAGGCGGGTACCGCGCCCGATCATTTGCCAGAACTTGGTGTAGGAATAGACCGGTTTTGCGAATACCAGGTTGACGATTTCACGTACGTCGATGCCGGTGTCGAGCATATCGACACTGATGGCAATACGCGGCATATCGTTGTTGGTAAATTGATCGAGCAGGCCGCCTTTGCCGTATACGCGCGGATCGTCTGACACCATGACCTTGGCCAGTTCACCGTGATATTGCGGGTAGAGCTTGTCGAAAATTTCTTCCATGCGACGAGCATGCGCTTTGGACGAGCAGAAGAAGATGGTTTTGCCGGGTAGCACGCCGTTTGCGTCCTTGAAGCATTCTTCCATGTATTCCTTGACGATGAGCGTGTTGGTGCCTTTGTTGATGACCTGCTTTTCCAGTTGCGTGCCTTCGAAGTTGATCTCTTCGATGTCTTTGCCTTCGAGGATGAGCTGCTTTTGATCTTCCAGGCTGATGGTGCGCTTGCTGATGCCTTCCTTCTGGAATTTGGTCTGGATTTTCATGACCTGGAAATCGGACAGGTACGGCGGCTGATTGTTGACCGCTTCTTCGTAGGTATAGGCAAAGGTCGGCAAGCCGTCTTCGCAATGGAAGAGGTTGAAAGTGTTGTGATCGATGACATCCGTGGGTGTGGCCGTTAGCCCCAGGTTGATAGCCTTGAAGTAGTCGATCACTTCCTGATAGGTGTTGTAGATAGAACGGTGACTTTCATCCACGACGACCAGATCGAAAAAATGCGGCGACAGCGGCCTGCTGTCATCGCGAATGATGTTAAGCATGGTTGGATAGGTGGAAATATAGATACGCCGATCCTTGGCAATGAGCTTTTCGCCCACCTTAGGCCAACGTGGCTCATTAGGCAAATGCTTTGAATGCCGCGAGCGCCTGCTCCCGCAGGGCGATGCGATCCACCAGGAAGAGGATGCGCTCGGCATGACCGGCACGCATCAGCGCATCGGCCAGTGCGATACAGGTACGGGTTTTACCGGTACCTGTTGCCATAACTAACAGAAAGTCCCGTTTTTTCTGCTCAATCCCTTCCAGCACAGCGCGGATGGCGCGGATTTGATAATCACGCCCGGCGATTTCAGTGTTGATCAGCTCCTGGCTGAGCGGTTTTTTATTACGCCGGATGTAGCTTAGACGTTCCAGATCGTCAAGCGTCGGGAAACCGACCACTTTGCGTGGCGGGTAATTTTCCAGATCCCAGAAGTGGATATCCAGTCCGTTAGTGTAGAAACAGAACGGGAGTTCTCCGCCTCTCTCTTTTTGAATGTTGTAGCAATATTGCTTTGCTTGCTCGCGGCCAATTTCGGCATCCTTGCTGGTTTTTTTGGCTTCGACGACAGCCAGAGGCTTGCCGTCTTTGCCTAGCAGGACATAGTCACTGAACTGGTGGCCTTCGTATTGAGTGCGGGGTTCCTGGACCCCTTCGGGGAGGTCAACTTTAATATCAAACTCTTCTATCACCTGGCTGGCATTATGTACGTCCCAACCGGCAGCCTGTAGCTGTTTGTCGATAATTTCTTTTCTGGTTTGGGCTTCGGTGTGGGTCATGCAGCTTCCAATGCGGGGATTGGAATATCGTTGAAAATGGCTGGATTGCACTCGACCTTTCGGGCTTTGTAGAGGTTGAGACGTTTTTTGTCCTGAATAGCCCAGCCGGCTGCCTGGAGCTTTGCGTCGATCTCCTCGCGGGTAGCCGCTTCCAGTAGCGTGTTTTCCGGTGCCAGCGTGCTTACTCCGCTTCCTTTGCCGTTGGCCTGTGATTGTCACCGCTCAATGAAGTAACCGCAAGAAAGTTAGGGAGTTAGTTCAGAGTCCGGTGAATTGGCGGAGAGGGTGGGATTCGAACCCACGGATCCCGCGAGGGATCACTTGATTTCGAGTCAAGCCCATTCGGCCAGCTCTGGCACCTCTCCAGGGACT
>CAJXFW010000167.1 GCA_913053655.1 uncultured Thiogranum sp.
CTGGATTCTGGCATGCGCCAGAATGACGGAAACCGAATTAATCAGAGCTTCCTTAATTGTTGCACCGATCCTGCCACCGTTATCAGTGTTCCCCGGACAGCGCCCGGCCTTGTCTGCGGCGGCTCCGTCTGGTATAAAGCGCGGTTCTCGTTGTCCGCCCTGGCGGGCCGTGCAGGAATTTGAGGGATTGAGCCATGTCCAAAGTGTGTCAGGTGACCGGGAAACGCCCGGTAGCGGGCAACAATGTTTCCCACGCGCATAACAAAACCCGCCGCCGGTTTCTGCCGAACCTGCATTCCCACCGTTTTTGGGTGGCATCGGAAAAACGTTGGGTGAAACTTCGTGTGACTTCCAAAGGCATGCGTATTATCGATAAACAGGGCATAGATACGGTTCTGGCCGATATGCGCGCCCGTGGCGAAAAGGTCTAGGGGAGTCAAACATGCGTGACAAGATCAAACTCGTGTCCAGCGCCGGTACCGGTCATTTCTATACGACCACCAAAAACAAGCGCACCACACCCGACAAGCTGGAAATGAAAAAGTACGACCCTGTGGTACGTAAACATGTGACCTACAAGGAAGCGAAAATCAAGTAGGCTACCCGCACCTGGCACCCTCATTAGAAAGCCCGGTGTCACCGGGCTTTTCATTTTCAGAATGGCTGCAAGCATTCGCAATACTGGTTGATTGCGCGCAGGGAAATAATTTCAGCCTGTTTTCTGTTCGCAACGACGCCTGAGTCACGGGCACCGGAACCTGCTAAACTTTTACAAAACGACGGGTATAAAACAACGGGACTGAGCAGTGAACGAACTATTTATTGGCCGCCAGCCTATTTACGACCGTAAGCTCGGTGTATATGGCTACGAGCTGCTGTTTCGAACGGCAGATATGAACAGGGCCACCATTTCTGATGGTGACAAAGCCACTTCAGATGTCATCATAACTACCTTTCTTGAAATCGGCCTGGACAATCTTGTCGGAAACCAGCTGGCTTTTATTAACCTTACGCGTTCATTCTTTGTTAACGAGCACTCGATCTCCCTGCCCAGGGATCGTGTAGTACTTGAGCTGCTGGAAGATATCGAGGCGGATGACGAAGTCGTCGCAGGTGTAAAACGTCTCTCTGAACAGGGCTATGCCATCGCACTGGATGATTTTATTTATCATGAATCGCTCAAACCACTGGTGCAACTCGCGGACATTATCAAAATTGACATCATGGCCCTGAGCAGGGACGAGGTCAGTAATCACGTTAAGGCGCTGCGCGAATACCCGCTGCGCCTGCTGGCGGAAAAGGTCGAGACCCAGGAAGAGTTCGATTTCTGCATGGGGCTCGGTTTCGATTATTTCCAGGGCTATTTCCTCGCCCTGCCAAAAGTCATTCGAGGCCGGCGCCTGCCCAACAACCGGCTCGCTATACTGAGGCTGCTCAGCCAGCTGCAGGACCCGGATATTTCACCACAACAGCTTGAAGATCTTATTGCCCAGGACGTTGCCTTCAGCTACCGGATTCTGCGCTATGTCAATTCAGCATCATTCGCATTACCGCGCACCATTGAATCCATACAACAGGCGGTCGTCATTCTTGGGCTGAAAAGTATTAAATCATGGACCACGTTGCTCGCCATGTCGCAAGTGGATAACAAGCCCGCTGAACTGGTTGTCACCGCTATGGTACGGGCAAAAATGGCGGAGGAGCTGGCCAGGGCGCAAAAAACCGATCACCCGGATTCTTTTTTCACAGTCGGCCTGTTCTCGGCACTGGATGCACTGATGGACAACACCATGGAGGAAATCCTCACCCAACTGCCGCTGGCAGACCATATTTCCGATGCGCTGTTGCAGCAAAAGGGAATTCACGGTGAAGTCCTCTCCTGTGTTCTGGCTTATGAACGCGGCCAGTGGGACCAGATTCAACCTGCCGGATTGAGCCGGTCGCAGATTCGGGATTGCTACCTGACGGCGGTGCAGTGGGCCGCCGACATCCGTCAACAGCTCATCACGTAGGCAACACACAGCTTTTTGATCCAGATCAAGGAATGGGCAGTCCTGCACGCGTAAAGTGATCAGCGGTTGGACTAGTGATGGGTCAGGAGCAAGGAAGTTAACTGCTCAACTTCCTTGCTCCGAAACCTTTTTATCCTGTCTTCCCTTCCCGTCCTTGCCGCAGCGCCAAAAGCGCTGCGGTTTTTTGTTGCGTAAAAAGAGCCGTTGGGAAACAATGCGGGCAAGTCACTGAAAGCCGTACCCATTGAGCGATTCAGACAACACACAATCCCTGGCAGCCATAGACCTGGGCTCGAACAGCTTTCATATGATTGTTGGGCGCCTGCAGAATGGCCAGCTGCAACTCATTGACCGCTTGCGGGAACCGGTACGACTTGCGGCCGGACTTGACGACGACCAGCAATTGTACCCCGAGGTCGCAGGACGCGCGCTGGACTGCCTGCGCCGTTTTGGCCAGCGCGTGCACGAGCTGAAACCCGGCAGTGTTCGCGCGGTCGGGACCAATACTCTGCGTCTCGCCCGGATCAGCAATGGATTTATAGAACAGGCACAGGAAGCTCTCGGGCATAGCATTGAAGTGATATCCGGTATTGAGGAAGCACGCCTGATTCACCTGGGTGTCGCCCACAGCCTGGCTGACCCCGGCGGCCAGCGACTGGTCGTTGACATAGGTGGTGGTAGTACCGAGCTTATTATTGGCGAGGGGTTTCATCCGATTTACCTGGAAAGCCTGTATATGGGCTGCGTCAATATCAGCCAGCGCTTCTTTGCAAAGGGTGTCATTAGCAAAAAAGCCATGAAAGAAGCCATCCTGGCAGCGCGCCTTGAATTGCAGGCCAGCAGGGAGATCCTGTGCAGGCTGGGCTGGTCGATGGCAACGGGTTCTTCCGGCACTATCCGTACCGTACGTGACGTAGTGCGTGAATCCGGCTGGAGCGACAGTGGCATAACCGCTGACTCCCTGAAGCAGTTACGCAATAGCCTGATCGATATCGGGCAATCGGAAGAAATAGACTTTCCCGCAGTGAACGAAAACCGCAGACCGGTATTTGCCGCCGGGGTGGCGGTGCTGAGTGCGGTGTTTCAGGCGCTCAAGATCGACCGCATGCAGTACTCTTCCGGCGCGCTACGCGAAGGTCTGTTATACGACCTGCTGGGGCGAATACAACACAAGGATATCCGCGAGGCCACCGTTCAGTCGCTGGCGCAACGCTACCATGTGGATCTGGAACAGGCGCAGCGTGTGGAAACGACGGCGGTTGTCCTGGGTAACCAGCTGGCCCGGCAATGGCAGTTACACCGCGAGGATATAGACCAGTGGCTGCACTGGGCCGCATTGCTACACGAAACGGGCCTGGTGATTGCGCATAGCCAGTACCACAAACACGGTGCCTACCTGATTGAATACTCGGATCTGGCCGGCTTCTCCCTCCTCGACCAGCGTTTCCTGTCGATCCTGATCCATAGCCACCGCCGCAAGTTTCGCAAATCGCTGGTGGAAGCGCTACCCGGGGACCGACAGGAGAAAGCCATATGCCTGGCTATCCTGCTGAGATTGTCCGTGCTCCTGCACCGCAACCGGTCACAAAATGAAAATCCTGATATCAAGGTATCCGCGGCTGAACAATCAATACAGCTCGAATTTCCACAGGGCTGGCTGGAAGAACATCCGCTCACCCTGGCCGACCTGGACGAGGAAAAAAAATTCCTGAAGCCGGTATCCATCAAGCTGGAATACAGCTAGGAGCCCGGCTTGCGATCCATTAAATTTTTCTGCGCACAAAGCGCACGCTGATTCGCTGCCGGTGAGCGGCGCCGGTATTCACCGTCGTTCTGCAATACCCATGACTCACAATTGTCTGACAGATATAGCTCCAATCCATCTTTGAGAATACGCTGTCGGAGCTTCTTGTCTTCAACCGGAAAAGCAATCTCCACACGCTGAAAGAAATTGCGCCCCATCCAGTCGGCACTGGACAGGTACAACTCGTCTTCACCTTCGTTGAGGAAGTAAAAAACACGCGTGTGCTCCAGGAAACGGCCCACAACCGAGCGCACCTGGATGTTATCTGACACTCCCGGGACGCCAGGGCGCAGGCAACACACCCCGCGTATAATACAATCTATCTTCACTCCGACCTGAGACGCTTTATACAACGCCTGTATAGTCTCCGGCTCGATCAGGGCATTGCACTTAACAATAATTCGCGTACTCTTCCCGGCCCGGGCATTATCGGCTTCGCGCTGGATCTTACCCATAATTTTTTTGTGCAGGGTAAAAGGTGACTGCAGAATTTTGGACAGCGTCTTGACCTTGCCCAGACTGGTCAACAACTGGAATACCCGGCTAATATCACGGCCCAGTGCCGGATTACAGCTCAGCAAACCGTAATCTGTATACAGGCGCGCCGTTCTTGCATGGTAGTTGCCGGTGCCCAGATGCACATAGTGCCTGAGCTTTCTGGATTCCCTACGCGTCACCAGCAGCATCTTGGCGTGCGTCTTGTAACCTACCACGCCGTACACAACGTGTGCCCCGGCCTCTTGCAGGCGGTTCGCCAGCTGTATGTTGGCCTCTTCGTCAAAGCGCGCCCGCAATTCGATCACCACCATGACTTCCTTGCCAGCGCGCGCCGCATCCACCAGCGAATTGACTATCGCTGAATCCGGCCCGGTACGATACAGCGTCTGTTTGATGGCCAGCACCCGGGAATCGGATGCTGCCTGTTTCAACAGGTCGATAACCGGAAGAAAAGAGTCGAACGGGTGGTGCAAAAGAATATCGCCCGCCTGTATGGATTCAAAAATATTCTGATCGATTGCCAGCCCTTTTGGCCGGCTGGGCGAAAACGGCGGGTACTTCAGATCGGGCCGATCAACCAGATCATAAATCGCCAGCAGGCGGTTCAGGTTAACGGGACCGTTGTCCCGGTACAGATCATCCTTGTTGAGATGAAATATATTCAGCAGAAAGTCTTCCATATCTTCCGAGCAGTTATCGGCGACCTCAAGACGAACGCCGTCACCGTAGCGCCTGGACAGCAGCTCGCCTTCCACGGCATGCAGGAGGTCATCGATCTCTTCCTCGTCGACAAACAGATCGCTGTTGCGTGTTACCCGAAACTGGTAACACCCTGTTACTTTCATACCGGAAAAAAGATCATCCACGTGCGCATGAATAATGGAAGACAGAAACACAAAATCATAGGGGCCGTCGCTGCAATCCTCCGGCAATCGAATTAAGCGGGGAAGTGCCCGGGGCGCCTGCACGATGGCAACGCCACTGGAACGACCGAAAGCATCCTTGCCTTCCAGCGAAACGATAAAGTTCAGGCTTTTATTCAGGATACGCGGGAACGGATGGGCCGGGTCCAGTCCCAGCGGACTGAGTACCGGCAACAGCTCATGACTGAAGAAATCAGCCACCCAGGCTTCCTGCTGCTCATTCCACTGGCCGCGTTTGCGGAAATGGATATTCTCATTTTCCAACGCGGGGATCAGCTCTTCATTCAGCACATGATACTGTTCATCGACCAAACGATGCGCCTCGGTACTGATCTGGCTCATGACTTCGGCAGGCAAAAAACTGTCCGGACCGGCCTGTACAGAACCGGAAGCAATCTTCTGTTTCAGGCCCGCCACGCGAATCTCGAAAAACTCGT
>CAJXFW010000168.1 GCA_913053655.1 uncultured Thiogranum sp.
ATGGCATAACCGGGCCGCGTGATGTGTGCGTTTTCGAAACCGGGCATGGAATGTACCAGTGCGTTCTGCACGTCAAACGGCAGACTGGTAGAAATACCGTTGGGATAGATTTCGTGTGTGTTCAGGCCTTCCGGTTCGACGAAAATCTGGTGCGATGTTTTATCGGCAAAGCGCACCACCTTGTCTTCAATTGATGGGCAGTAACGCGGTCCGACACCCTCGATAACACCCGAGTACATGGGTGAACGATCCAGTCCGGCACGGATGATGTCATGGGTGCGCTCGGTGGTAGCGGCCAGGTAACAACTGATCTGGCGCGGGTGTTCGCCGCCGTCGGCCATGAATGAAAAACCGGGTATGGGTATATCGCCGGGCTGCTCGCTGAGCTTGCTGTAGTCGATCGTGCGGCCGTCGATACGTGGTGGGGTGCCTGTTTTCAGGCGCTCGACCCGGAACGGCATTTCACGCAGGCGACGCGACAGTGCATTGGCAGGAGGATCACCCGCTCTGCCGCCTTCGTGGCTGGACAGCCCGATGTGGATGCGTCCACCCAGAAAAGTGCCCACCGCCAGTACCACCGTATCGGCATAAAAACGCAAGCCCATCCGGGTAACCACGCCTTTGACCACACCCGCTTCGACAATCAGATCTTCTACGGCCTGCTGGAACAGCGACAGATCATGCTGGTTTTCCAGTTTGGCGCGAATCGCCTGACGGTATAGCTGGCGATCGGCCTGGCAACGGGTGGCCCGTACCGCCGGACCCTTGCTGGCATTGAGACGCCGGAACTGGATACCGGCAAGGTCGGCTGCCTGCGCCATGGCGCCGCCCAGAGCGTCGATCTCCTTGACCAGGTGACCCTTGCCAATACCCCCGATGGCCGGGTTGCAACTCATTTGACCGAGGGTCTCTATATTGTGTGTCAGCAGCAGGGTGCGCGCACCACTACGCGCCGCCGCCAATGCCGCCTCGGTCCCTGCATGACCGCCACCCACCACAATGACCGCAAAGCTGTGTTCGAAATCCATGTAGAGAATTATACCTCAGGCGAAACTTTGTCCCCCCAGCTGCCGCCTCCCCAAGTAATCGTAGGAGCGGGCTTGCCCGCGAACCAGGGCTGGGGAGCCCAAACTGTTCGCGGGCAAGCCCGCTCCTACGGATCTATGTATTTATGGCAGGGAAGTCCATTTGTAAGGGTAGCTCTAATTTTAGAGCACAACATTATTTATAATATTTAACAATAGATACAATGGCTTGGATTAGTTGTTCCGTCACTCCGCGAGTACCGAAGCGCTCAACAACATGCCGGTGCGCCGCTTGTCGCAACTGCTCCGACAGCGCTCCATCCGTCATCAGCTGCTGCATTCGGTCAGCCGTGGCAGCCACATCGTCGATAGCGCTAAATAGCGCGTGCTCTCCGTCCCGGGCAATTTCACGGTGGCCGGGCGCCTGCGAGAGCACCATCGGGACACCGGCAACCGCTGCTTGCAGCGGCGTCAATCCAAAAGCATCCGAGCGCGCCGGCACACACAGGATATCAATGCCGGCCAGGAATTCGCTCACCGCGTCAATCCAGCCCGGAAATTCCAGCTGCCCCATCAAACCGAGCCGCCTCGCCTGCTCCTGTAAATGCTGGCGTTCGTCGCCATTCCCGCCCAGCACAGCCTGGAATGGTATGCCACGCGTTCGCAACAACCCCAGCGCCTCGATGTAAACGTCGAAACCCTTCACTGGATCAAAGCGCCCCAGCGCGCCTATGCGCGGCGGGTCGTGGCGCTGCTTTGCCGGGCAGCGGCCATCCCCGACATCAATCATATTGGGCACAAGGTAACAGGGCCGGGTCGACGCCGGTGGCCCGGCCTGCTTGATCCGGCTTTCGATATGGGCCGTCAGCGCCAGATAGGCGTCGGCAGGTAGCAGGCGTTTGACCTTGTTGCTGTGGGTCACCGCCACCACCGGAGCGACACCCTTGGCCGCACGTTTCAGCAGCGCAACCGAACGGCTGCAATGCGCAATGGTAAGGTCCGGCTTGAAAGCCTGTAGACAGCGCCTGGCAGCATGCGCGGCCAGGTAGTCGTAGTGACCATGATTTCTGATGCGCTCAACCGTGACCGCGGCAGGGATCTGTTCCAGGTCCGGCAAATGGGCCTCATTTAACAGCATCAACACGCGAAATCCCCGCTGACTCAGCACGCGGCTGTATTCACACACCACCTGCCAGCGACCCCCAGTTGCATCCCCGAGCACGCTATTTACGATACGCATTGCAAAACCTGTTGGAAATCAATGTCCGGGGTGGATATTAACCTACCTCGTGACAGCTTGTTACCGGCCGGAACGTGGTATATTTCGTCGTAAAGAGAGAATAAAATAACCGGTGGCTGCATCTAACTATCAACTATGACAAAAACAACACTCTGCATGTCTGTGACACTGAAGGGACGGATCGCTGAAGCACGAAACCGGCTTTATCGTGTTGCGCTGGCGTGGTGCGGCGATGAAATGCTGGCTGATGACCTGGTGCAGGAAACTATGGCAAATGGAATCATTAACATTAAGCAGCTGCGCGACGAAAGCCGATTGTTCGCCTGGCTTTATAGCATCCTGAACAATAACTGGCGGCTTCATCTGCGGCGCAACAAGTACCATGATGAGCTGGACGAGCAGCTGAGCAGCGATGAGAACGGGCCGTTTGGTGATTGCCATGAACTGGAAATCGTAATGCAGGTACGCCGCGCAGTAGCATCGTTAGCAATAGAACAACGCCAGGTTATCTCACTGGTGGATCTGGAAGGGTTTTCCTACTGCGACGTCGCCGAGGTACTGGATATCCCGATCGGCACGGTAATGAGCCGGTTGCACCGGGCACGCAAAAACCTTCTGTCCATCATGGACAACCCCGATCTGCGGCCGGATGTTGGCAGAGAACACATACGGATAGTGAAGTAGCGCCATGCCACAAACAGATTATATTGACGACCTGATGTTAGCCGCATTTGTCGACGGTCAGCTTGATCCGGTCAACTGCGATAGCGTACTCACCGCTGTGGAAAAAGACCCTGATACGCGCGAACGTCTGTATCAGCTGCGGCGAGCGAAAGACCTGATGAAAATAAGCTACCTGCATGCGGAAGCCCCGGAACATAAGGCACGCTCCGCAGCGAAGTGGTGGAGCTTGCCAGGTTCCGGTGGTGGAGTCGCGGCATGCTTGCTGGTACTCACGCTGGGTTTTGGCAGTGGCGTGCTGGGCTATTACACCATTGAGCAACTGGTAGATGATCCCGATAGCGCTTCGGCACTGGCCATTGCACCGCATCCTTTCAAAGACCGTGTCGTGCTGCATATCAGCGAATCAGACCCAAAACAGTTTGATGCCGCCCTGGACTACATCGAAGCATTCCTGGCAAAGAACGACACCGGCAACAGCCAGATCGAAGTGATTGCCAACGCAGGCGGACTGGATCTGATGCGAACGGATACCTCCCCCGTCAAGCAGCGGGTCATTGCTATGATGCGCGAGCATGACAACGTGCACTTTATTGCCTGTGCCAACGGTATCCGTAACCTGCGCATGCGTGGCATAGATGCGCCAATTATACAGGACGTAGATACTGACAAGACGGCCATCGACCACATCATCGAACGCCTGCAAGCAGGCTGGACCTATATTAAGGTCGATAATCTCCCGGAAATTTAATCCCCGGAAATATTCACAGCACGGATAAAAAAACGGCCTCTGCTGGCCCGTCGTTGCTGTGGTGCGAAAATGAAGATTATTGAAACACGGTTGCCGCCGTTCTTCGCCTTTTCCGCTCCAGGATCAACGTGACCGGAGAAAATCGGCATTGCTGATGTAAGCGCAAACAACCATCACACAATCTAACCTTATTTGTTTGCAGTTCGAGGCGGTCTCGCAGATTTAGTGCCGTCGACAAGCCGGCCGCCGCTAACCCACCCGCCATGACCCTGGAAGAGATTCAGATTGGTGCCGCATCCATGGCAGGGTATACAGATCCTTAACACCGCTGACGCTTTTTCCACTAATCGCTATCCCGGCGTATGCCGGGATCCAGTGTTTTTAGAACCTGGATGCCGGCCTTCGCCGGCATGACGAATTAATCAGAGTTGCCTTAAGTGATTAACTGAGCAGTGTCCCTTGCTTATTTTTTAGTGGCCGCAGCGGCGAAGTTAGCCAGGGCCTTGCGCATCTTTGCCACCACCTTGTCGCGATCGGTAATGGCGTGCCGTTTAACCAGGTAACCCGGATCGTTATAGGCAATCCAGACCTGCCCTTCAGCATCTTTCCAGGCCAGCAGTTTTAGCGGCAGGTCGATAGCGGCTGTCTGGTTACTCTGCATTAACAAGGTGCCGACTTTCGGGTTACCGAAGATCAACAGCTCGGTAGGCCGTAATTTAAGGTCAACACTGGTCGCTCCGCGGGCATGGTTGACGCGTGCAAATACCGTCATCCCCTTGCCTGCCACCACTTTTTCGAAGCGGTCGAGCGTTTCGGCAACACTGTAAGGGCTTTTTATTTTGATCAGGCCATTGTCCGCTGCCTGGGCGAACGGCAGAAACAACAACAACGAAACCAGCACCAGTAATACACGACGCATTTTACTCCTCCTTCATTGATTGCAGAAAAACCGTATTCATACGTTAGCGGCCACCGCCGCACGACGCCTCGACCACCTTGTGGCCGCCACACTTTCCATCCTTGACTTTGGATTCATCCTCGTGCGCACTGCCGATCTTGTACATGCCACAGACGGCTTCCTTTTCGCTTTTGCCGCCACATTTTCCTTCACTGCTCTTATCTTCTGCGCCTGTTGTCGTATCTTCGGCGGCCATCATATAACCGCCCGCCAGC
The DNA here is from genome assembly GCA_913053655.1 of uncultured Thiogranum sp. Classification (GTDB taxonomy): domain Bacteria; phylum Pseudomonadota; class Gammaproteobacteria; order DSM-19610; family DSM-19610; genus Thiogranum. Next base: position 4,871 of record CAJXFW010000168.1, read on the forward strand.
TGGACGGATACGAAAGGGTTTTCAGCGGCGTTGGTACTACCAGTCGGCGCCAGGGCAGCAACTGCAAAAGCACTGATCACGATGGGCAGTGCAGGGTACGCTTTCTTTAATTCAGACATAAAACACCTCGTTAAAATCCTGGTCTATGGTCTGACCACCAGTCGCAAGCGCCGCAAAAATGCCATGGCGATGGCCGGGTCAGGTTTTTTGTCTTTCCAGTAAAGTAGCGTCTGGGACGAATCCGGTGTCCGGTCGGTTTCCACCTGGAAACCGGTGTGATAGGCATACACCATGGTTCGGGCACCACCGTCCACCGGGATCAGGATCAACTGGAAACGGTGCCGTTGCCGGCCCTTGCCCCAGAGATTAAACGCCCAGCGTTTTTTTGCCTTTGACTCCAGTACAAACTGTTGGTTCTTTTTATCATAGCGGGCCATTATCCACTGCGTGGTCAGCATATGCTGGGTCTGATCGCTGCTTTGCAGCCCGATACCCAGCGCATCAATGGCCACACGCAGCGCTTGCCAGGTCGCATCCAGTCCGCCATC
>CAJXFW010000169.1 GCA_913053655.1 uncultured Thiogranum sp.
TGACGACGCAACACAAAACGCCGCGTATTTGACGCTGACCTACCGCTGGCCTAGAATTGCAGTCTCCCGCTAGTGACCTGTGTTGGGGGGGGTCACGCGCGCATTTTCGCAGTTCCCCTGGCGCGAAAGGGAAAATGATGGAAGAACAGACACTCGATTTATCAGATTATTTAAGCGCATTCAAAAGGCGTCGCCTGAGCATTTTCGTTATTGCTGCAACAATTTTTGTGATTGGCGCACTGGCTGCCCTGCTGTGGCCGCCCACCTATAAATCTTCGGCGACTATCCTTATCAAGGAACAGGACATCCCTGCTGAGCTTGTTCAGTCGACGGTCACCAGCTTTGCCTCGCAACGCATCCAGGCCATCAGCCAGAAAGTCATGGCGCGGCCCAATCTCCTTGAAATTATTAAAAAATACGACCTCTACACGGACGAGCGTAAACGCCTGACCACCGAGGAAATCATTAATGACATGCGCGATGATATTGGGCTCGATCTCATCGATGCCAACGTTGTCGATCCGCGTACCGGCCGGCCGACATCCGCAACCATTGCTTTCCAATTAAGTTTTTCCGGTGAAAATCCAGGCCAGGTGCAAAAAGTGGCCAATGAGCTGATGAGCCTGTACTTGGAGGAAAATCTCAAAGAACGCTCGGAGCAAGCCAACGTAACCTACGTGTTTCTTAAGAAGGAATCTGAACGTTTAGACAAGGAAATTGCTGAACTACAAGCGAAACTCGCCACATTCAAAGAGCAGCACGTCAACTCGCTGCCCGAACTTCGGCAACTTAACCAAAGCATGCTGGACCGCACCGAGCGCGAAATATCCGACATAGACAACCAGATACGCGCCCAGGGACAGACCCGGGTTTATCTGCAGAGCCAGCTGGTACAATTGAAGCCCTTCGGCGCCAATATGGAACTGGACCCGAAAACCCGCCTGCAGGCCCTGCGTACCGAGTACCTGGGTCTGCTGGCGCGCTATTCGACCGACCACCCGGATGTCATCCGCGCCAGGCGCGAAATCGAAGGTCTGGAGAAGGAAACCGGCCAGGTCGACAGCTCGGCCGAGCAGCTCAAGAAGATCGAAGCACTGCGTGGTGAAAAAGCCATCCTGAGTAAAAAATATTCACCGGAACACCCGGACGTGATCAAACTGGAACGCCAGATCAAGTCCCTGGAGCAGTCAGTAGACAGTAGCCCTGCGCCCTCCAAACTGGCTTCCTCGGCAGCCGACAACCCGGATAATCCGGCCTACATCCAGATCCAGACCCAGATTGAGGCAAGTGACACCGAAATCCGTTCCTTGCGCATAAAACAAACCGGCCTGAAGAAAAGACTGGACGACTATGAGCAGCGCCTGATCGAGACGCCTCAGGTTGAGCGCGAGTACTCATCGTTGACGCGTGACCTGCAGAACACAGTGATGGAGTACCAGGACATCCGTACCAAGCTGACAGCGGCCGAAATCGCCCAGGAACTGGAAAAAGACAGCAAGGGTGAGCGTTTCGTGATTATCGAACCGCCCATCCTGCCGGAAGAACCGGTCAGCCCCAACCGCCCCGCGATACTGTTCCTCAGCCTGGTACTGGCACTGGGGAGTGGCATCGGCTATGCCGCAATAGGCGAAAGTCTGGACGACACAGTACGAGGCAGAAAATCGCTGTCCTTGGCGATTGGCGCCGCACCCCTGGCAGTCATCCCGTATCTGGCAACCGATACTGAAATCCGTAAACACAAACGCACCGTTGCAGCCCGGGCCAGCGCCGTGGCCGCCGCCATCATCCTGGCCGTTGCCATGGTGCACTACCTCTGGACCCCGCTGGACGTGCTCTGGTACAAGGCCCTGAGAAAAGCGGATATCGTCGTTAACACATGAAAACCGGAATAGAACCAGGTATCAATCAATGGAACGCATAAAACAGGCCCTGGAACGCGCCCGTGCAGAACGGGCGAGCCAACCGGTCCCGATCAGTAGTGAGCAGGCATCGCCTGTACCCACCGCCCCCCCTGTGGATGTGGAACAGGTCACCTACTCCCAAACCCGCCATATAGAGGTATCGCGGCCGATGCTGCGTGAAAAACGCGTAGTCATAGGTTTTGATCCCTGTAAATTTACCGATGCCTACAAAATACTGCGCACCCAGGTGTTACAGCGGCTGAGCGAAAATCACTGGAACGTGCTCGCCATTACCAGCCCCGGCGCCGGCGAAGGGAAAACGCTGACCGCGCTGAATCTGGCCGCCAGCCTGGCTATGGAAGTTGACTATACGGTATTGCTGGTTGATGCCAATTTGCGGCATCCCAGCCTGCATGAACACCTGGGTTTGCCGGGCGAACCCGGTCTGAGCGATTACCTGGTTGAAGACACGCCACTGACCGAGCTACTGGTCCACCCTAAAGGAATTGACCACCTGACCATACTACCCGGCGGCCGCGCCCTGCTGAATTCGGCGGAGATGCTGAATTCACCCAAAATGAGCAAGCTGGTCGATGAATTGAAAAACCGGTACGCCGGTCGTATCGTTATATTCGACCTGCCGCCGGTGCTCAGTGCCGCCGATGCCATGGCTTTCGCGCCTTACGTAGACGCGACCCTGCTGGTGGTCGAAGAAGGCAAAACCACGAAAAAGGAAGTCGAAAACGCGGTAGACATGCTGTCCAGCACCAATATACTGGGTACCGTACTGAACAAGTCCGGCAAGGACTAACGGGGTACCCGCATGTACCAGAAGTTTTACGGATTCAGGGAAAAACCCTTCTCCCTGCTGCCGGATTCAGGTTTCCTCTACCTCAGCGGCAAACACCGCATGGCGTTAACGCTGCTGGAATACGGTCTGATGAACCAGGCCGGCTTTACCGTTATCAGCGGCGGCATCGGCACGGGTAAAACCACCCTGATCCGCAAGTTACTGAATGATATCGAGCCGACTATCCGGGTGGGGCTGATCTCGAACACGCACCAGACCTTTGGCGACCTGCTGCAATGGATTGCCCTGGCCTATGATCTGCCACACCAGGGCAAGGACAAGGTCCAGCTATACCAGGATTTTATGGATTTCATCATCCAGGAATATGCCCAGGGCCGACGCACTGTGCTGATTGTCGACGAGGCCCAGAACATGCCCGTTGAAACACTGGAAGAGCTGCGCATGTTGTCCAACGTCAATGCCGACAAGGATCAGGTCTTGCAGATTATCCTGGTAGGACAACGCGAGCTGCGGGAAACGCTGCAACGTCCGGACCTGCTCCAGTTCGCACAGCGCATCGGCGTGGACTACCACCTGGAAGCGCTGGATGCAGAAGAAACCAGCGATTACATTCGCCACCGCTGCAAGACCGCCGGTGGCACGGCTGAGTTGTTTTCTGATCAGGCCTGCCAGTTAGTCCACCGGTACAGCGGTGGTGTTCCGCGGCTGATCAACCTGCTGTGCGATACCGCATTGGTCTATGGTTACGCCGAACAACGTGACCGGGTGGATGCGGCGCTGGTCGAAGAAGTAGCGCAGGAGAAACAACAGGGTGGACTGTTTCCGATTAAAAACGCGGCACCTGGGGCCACGCAGCAAAATCCGCTCCTGTCTGCCGATATCAGCGCTGTTACGCCGACACACAACCCGGCTACGGTTACACCAGTAAGAAAACCCGAAGAGTCCGGCCGGTTGCGCATCGCCATTGCTGCGGATTCCGAACTGCTACGCCTGTACCTGTCAAGGCTGCTGACTCGATTCAGTATCGAGGTCGTTACCACGCTATCGCTTACCGCCGGTGACCTGCACACCCTGCCGGCCAACAGTATCGACGTTCTGCTGGTCGAGCTGGATGATAACCTGGACCACCTGGATGAAGCGCTTTACGAAATACTGGAAAAGTGGAAGCAACCTGTTCTGTTCAATGACAGTCTGGCGACAGAGGCCAGCCTGTCTCAGCCGGATCGCCTGGACTACGGCCGCAAGCTGAGCCGGAAACTTTATTCCCTGGCGCCCCAGGCGCCGCAGTCCGTCGCCTGACCCCTAAGGAAGCGCTGATGCTGTTGCGTCGTCTGTCATTGCTGCTGGCACTCGCGTGGATGGCGGTCCTGTTCTATCTCTCGCACCAGTCGACTCTGGATGTTCCTATGCTGTTCAGCGGTCAGGACAAACTTTTTCACGCAATTGTCTACGGCATTCTGGGATTTCTGCTGCTCGGCTCGCAATTACCGCCCGCAGTCGGCTTCAATATCCCGCAGATTCGCGGCAGTATCCTGATTGCCAGCCTGTACGGAATCAGCGATGAATTTCATCAATACTTCATTCCCGGCAGAAACAGCGATGTCTGGGACTGGGTGGCAGATACGTTGGGTGCCCTGATTGCAGTGTCGTTACTGGCCTGGTTGAGCCGGAAGTGGAAATCTGTAGCAACAGCGTAGGAGCGCCGGCCTTCGGCGCGATTGTTGCAGCGTGCTGTCGCGGTCAGGAGACCGCTCCTACAGGTAGGTTGACCAGTTGCGGCTGTTGTCGCCGAATACGAAAAAGAACGGGTTTAACAGCGAATCCTTGGTGTTGTAGCGCAGCCGGTTCATCTCCAGGTCGGTCAGCGAACCGCCCGCCTGTTCGACCACGCAGTGCGCGGCTGCGGTATCCCACTCCGAGGTCAGACCCAGACGCGGGTAGATATCGGCGGCGCCTTCGGCGACCAGGCAGATTTTCAGCGAACTGCCCATGCTGATGATTTCATGATCACCCAGCTTAGCGAGAAACGCTTTTAACGAATCTCCCTGGTGCGAACGACTGCCAACCACAGCAACCGGCCCATCCGCTAATTTTCGAACGCTTATCGGCTGCTCACCTTCGCCAGGCGTTTCCTTGATGCTGCCCTTCCCTTCACAGGCCGCGTAAGTCACGCCGCTGACCGGGACGTGTACTACGCCCAGGATCGGTACACCGTCGTGGATCAGGGCAATATTGACCGTAAACTCGCCATTGCGCTTGATAAATTCCTTTGTGCCATCAAGTGGATCGATCAGCCAGTAGGTCTGCCAGCCGGCGCGCTCCTGGTAGGGAATTTTGGCGGACTCTTCTGACAATATCGGGATATCCGGTGTCAGCGCCGTCAGGCCGGCGACAATCGTGTTGTGCGAGGCCATATCGGCGGCGGTCAACGGTGACTTGTCGTCCTTTTCCTCTACCGAGAACTCGGTGTCGTAAACTTCCAGTATTTTTTCACCGGCCTGCTTCGCCAGCGCGCGCGCATCATCGAGATAACTACATGGATTCATGAGAAATATTCACCGTGTTAAGATTGCCTATACAGTCCGTTCATTGCGAGCGAAGCGCGGCAATCTTTTTGGCATGGCGCCAGACTGTAAAAGATTGCCGCGCTTCGCTCTTGAAGAACTTACTCCGTCATTCCGGC
>CAJXFW010000170.1 GCA_913053655.1 uncultured Thiogranum sp.
ACCACCGCCATCAGTACAGCGCAGAAAAAAGCCCTGCTCAAGCTGATGATGGAACCCAGCCTGTTTTGATAATGCGCTGCGGCATGCGCACTACGCATACCGATACCGTCGCCCCCTTCGGGGGGCGATTTCTTTGGCTGGTATTGTTACTGTGGTTAGTCGGGGCACCGCTGGTGGTGGCAGGTGAAGCGGATGACTGGATATTACGCGGCACCATCGTCCTCGATGGGCAAACGGGTTATGCTATTGTCGAGCAGCCCGCTAACCAGACGCAGCAATGGCGACAAACCGGCACCGAAATCCTGCCGGGAGTGCGCCTGGCCAATGTATATGTTGATCACGCCATTGTGATACATGACGGTGGGCGGAAACGGATCGATTTCGGGACGCGACTGGCCACCGCGGCGACATCTCCGGTTGCGGGTAGTTATCATATCGATCCGCTTCGATTTGCAGAGATTGCGGCCGCAGTGGATATCATCCCCCAGCAGCAAAATGGTCAGGTGATTGGCTATTACGCTAACGGGATACCGGAACAGTTACGCAGTGAAATCGGACTGCAGCCCGGCGATCTGGTTCGCCGTATCAACGGTATCCCTCTCGACAACAAGCTCGATGCCTCTCTCTTCTATCAAATGCTCCAGACCGGTCACCTGAACGTGGATGTCGTGCGTGCGGGGCAGCCCATGCAGCTCGTGTATCAGATCGGCGGATAGATCTTTCCCTCTTCACCGGTAACTTGCCGAGAGAAAGCCCCCACAATCGCTGATCCTCAAATGAATTAATCAGAACTTCCCTATATAATGCGCTGCCGTAGAAAGCTTTTCCGGACGCAGCAAGTGCTATTCACCGACACAGACAACGCAAAAAAAGCCCTGATTATCGCCCCCACAGCGATTCTGCCACGGTCACTACGGGTTTCCGCGCGCAAAAAACTGCTCGGCAACCTGGAAGTCGGTATTGCACGTCGCTCCCGGCTGGTGATTATTGCGCATCCCAAGAGCGGCAACACCTGGCTCAAGGTCATGCTTACCCGCCTGTACAGCATCCGCCACGGCATTGCGCAGCAAGACCTGGCCAGCTACCCGGCGCTCGCCGACCGCAACCCGGACATTCCCCGCTTCGCCGCCACTAATGGCTGGTACAGTTACGAACGCGCCGTGGGCGATCTGCTGCTACCGGAGGCCCCGGACTCGGAGTTTAAACACAAGCCGGTGGTACTGCTGGCACGCAACCCGCTGGATATTGCGGTGTCGTGGTTTTTCCAGTTCACCAAACGACAATCCGCACACAAGCAGGAGCTGATCAATGCCGGCATCGAGCACCCGGTCGACCGCACAAAGATCGAAATGTGGGACTTTGTACGCCACAGTGATATCGGCCTGCCATCACTGATCGATTTCCTGAATTACTGGGAGCGCAATCTCGCCGCACTGGATAACACCCTGCTCACCAGCTACGAGGCGCTGCGTGCCGATCCGGGTGCAGTGCTTAAACAAATCACTACCCTGATGGGTGACAGCTTCACTGACGAGGAAATCCGGCAAGCCGTCGAATTCGGTTCGTTCGACAACCTGCGCAAGCTGGAAAGCGAGGGCTTTTTCCGTTCCGGCGGTCTCACCCTGCGCAACCCCAAAGACCCCGAGAGTTTCAAGGTGCGCCGCGCCAAGGTCGGCGGCTACCGCGATTATTTCAGCGCCGAACAGGCCGACGAGCTCGAAGAGCTGGTACGCACACGTCTCTCGCCTTCACTCGGTTACAACGACAGCCTGTCCGCACAGACCAACAGTGCCACCGTCTGAAACACAGCCCCGCATCTGGTTACTGCTGGGCGATAAAAAAGGCGATAACGGCCAGGTGGAAACCATTGCCGAAGCACTGGAAGCAACGCTCGGCTGGCACTGCGAACTGAAGCGCATCAAGGTACTGGAACCCTTCGTGTTCGGCAAAGCGAAAGTCGGACCGACGCTCTATCATATTGATCAGGAACTCAGCGCACCGCTGCAAGCTCCCTGGCCTGAGCTGGTGGTTACGGTCGGCCGCAGCCCGGCCAACGTCGCCCTGTGGGTACAACAGCAGTCAGGCGGACACAGCAAAATCGTACTGGTCGGCAAACCTTCAGGCATGATGGAACGCTTCGATCTCATCGTCATCAGCACAGAAATCCTGCTCGCGCCCTACCCCAATGTGCAGCGTATATCGATGCCGCTGATGCGCGTTAACGAAGCGGCTGTGCACGATGCTGCGCAAGCCTGGACAGAAAAATTTGCTGATCTGCCGCGCCCGCTGGTCGCCATCATGGTGGGAGGCCCAACCAACCCGTTTATCTACAATGCCGCTGTCACCGACAGGCTGATTGATGCCGCGCGCAACGTGTGCACCGAAGGCGGGACGCCCTACATAACCACCAGCCGCCGCACACCGGTGGTCGTTGTCGATAAACTGAAAACCGGACTGCCTGAAAGGGCGCGTCTGTTTACCTGGTCGGCGGATGCCGGCGATAATCCCTACATGGGGCTGCTGGGACTCGCTGACCGTTTCATCGTGACCGGTGACAGCATCTCGATGATGGTCGAGGTAACACGCCTCGGTAAACCGCTGGAGATACTGCCACTGCCCTGCGGCCTGCTCGGCAGCCTGGACCAACTGCGTCGTTCGCTGGCGCGCTGGTTATTTAACCCGGGCAGTGACAGCGGGCAAGACCGGTTGCGCGCGAAACTGGCACGACTGGTGTATCACTCGCGCTTCATCCGGCATACGCGCCACTATCCCGGTTTCCACCAGAAGCTGGTCGACCTGGGTCTGGCCACCTGGTTTGGAGGCGTATCACGCCCGATGACAGGACAGTATCCCGATGACGTCAGCGATGTGGTCAGCCGTATTCAGTCACTGCTGTTAGAGTATCCGGAAATTCAGCGTTAACATTGATACAACTTAAAAAATCTCTGATCAATTCGTCATTCCGGCGCAGGCCGGAATCCAATACGCTGATTTTCCTGGATTCCGGCCTACGCCGGAATGACGGATAACAAATTAATCAGAGCTTCCTTAATAACTCAAGTTTCGAAGTTCATGTTGACAGTGTCTTGTGTTACCCCAATCCGGGGTCAGTGCGTAGGTGCCGCCTGCGCTACCGTCAACCAAAATTCCGTGTGATAATGTGAACTCATCCAGGAATCGGTCTCCCGCGGAACAAAAATATGGTAATTCTGGACCTGACAAATTTTGAAAACGCGCCCCTGGAACATGATCCGTTCGACTTCGTCATCGCGCAGGGCGTCATGACCCCCGACACCATCGAGGCGCTGAATCGGGACTACCCGGACATCGACCGGCCCGCAAATTACAACCCCGACGATCTTGACTTCGGCCCCAGTTTCCAGCTACTGCTGGATGAACTCAACAGCGCGGAGTTCAACTCCATTATCGAAAGCAAATTCGGGGTCGACCTGGAGGGGACAGAAAAAACCATCACTGTGCGCAAGTACTCGGAAACGAGCGATGGCAATATCCACACGGACCACTGGAGCAAGATCATTACTGTACTGATCTATTTCAATCACGAGTGGACCCAGGACGGCGGCAAACTACGCTTCCTGCGATCAAAAGACAACATAGAAAGTTATGCCGCGGAAATCACACCGGTCGGCGGCAACATGTTGGCTTTCCGGCGCAGTAAAATTTCCTTTCACGGCTACAAACGCTTCCAGGGCGAACGCCGCATGGTACAGGTCAACTGGGTAAAATCCAGTCGCTTCGCCTGGTATGCGCAACAGCTTGCGCGTTTCGGTACCCACACCGGCAAGCGTTTGCTACGCATGGCACAGGGTTCATGACATTATCCGCTTGCGCCCCGGTATCCATTTGCTGATCAATGAATTCTTTACCTAAACACCGCCTGTGCCTGGCGTCACCGGTTTTTTATCCGACTTATGGTGGCTCCCAATTGCGCTTTCTACGCTACCTGCCCGGCCTGCGTGAACGCGGGCTCGATATCCGTGTATACACAGGCACACCCAACGGGAAAGAAATGTCTGCTGAAGAAGCCGCATTGTGGGGTGATTGCCCGACCGGCGAATTCATGCCCACCACTGAGGTTTCGGGGATACCGGTGCATCGCGTCAAACTACCCGACAAAAAAGGTGTAACGCGCACGCAAACCTATAATGACAGGTTACTGGAACATTGCAGTAACCCGGAATACCGCCCCGACGTTATACAAATGGTCGGGCCGCTGAAACCGATGTCCATGCCCCTGCTCAGGCAGCTGCGGGACATGCGTATCCCGCTGCTGTATGCCGTTACCATCGCACCACCCGAGCCGAGCCGGAAAAAATGGTTCAAACGCTCCCACTCCAGGGGCGACGAGGTAGAACTGTTCAATCACCTGGACTGCATTGTCACCAACAACACACCGCTACGTGATTATGTGCAGGCTGCCGGGGTCACAACCCGTGTCGAAGTTATTGCAAACGGCGTCAATCTGGAACGTTTTCGCCCTGCAAGGGCACCGGCAGAACGAAACCTGCCAAGAGAGCAACTCGGTATAAGCGAAACTGATATCATGATCACCAGTATCGGCGGTATCAGCCCACGCAAGGGCAGCGACCTGATACTCGACGCCTGGGCGTCACTTGCCTCCGAGTTCCCCAACATTCACCTGGTGCTGATCGGTCCACGCAAGGATCTTGAGCAATCCAAGCTGAAAGGATTCAGACGCAAGATGGAAAAAACCATCCAGCAATCGGGCGCACCCGAACGCGTGCATTTTACCGGTCTTTGCGAAAACGTCGATGAGTATCAACGCGCATCCGACATCTTTGTCTTGCCGTCAGAACGCGAAGGCATGCCCAACGCAGTACTCGAAGCCATGGCTACGCGGGTACCGGTCATCATAACGCCGTTCAAAGGATTATCCAGCGACCTGGGGACACCGGGCACTCACTTCCTGCTCAGCGAGCGAAATGTTGATGCATTGTCATCGGCACTACGCCAGTTACTTGCTAACCCGACGCAACGATCGGAGTTTGCCAACCAGGGTTACAACTGGGTCAGACAGACCCTGAACCTCGACAAGAGCCTGGACAGGTATGCTGCTCTCTACCATGAACTGGCGAGCACAGCCTGTAACTAACTCAAGTTTCGGAGTTCACGGCCTAATCTCGTAGGTAAATATATTCATCAATACAAACTTGTTGGAGTACTAGCCAGAACATAGCAGGCCTGCCAGGATGCATAATATGTTTTGAAACGCCCATTAAGCATTCTCCTCTACCGCACTGATTTCCGGAGTTTATGATTTTTTGGGAATGATCGGAAGCAATTGAAAATCAGGTGGAATCTCCTGCCTTCCGCCTAAAGTACACCCTGTTTTCCCCGCTATAGTGATTG
>CAJXFW010000171.1 GCA_913053655.1 uncultured Thiogranum sp.
GTATTGCTGCTGACCGGTGTCACTACAGCGTTGACTCCCATAAAGCGTGCACACAGCACGCCGACAATATCACCGCGCAACCACGCGCCTTGCTCGTCGGCGACCAGTGGCCGGTCGGCATCGCCATCTGTTGATACAACGGCATCAAACCCGTACTCGGCAGACCATTGCTTCCCGAGCCTGATATCCTCTTCGCGGATAGCCTCGGTATCGACCGGAATAAAAGTATCCGAGCGCGCCAACCGCGTTACTGTGGCGCCAAGCTGTTCCAGCAGGGTGCCCAGCAGGTCACGCGCCACACCTGAGTGTTCGTAGACGCCAATGTAGGCACCTTCCAGACAATTCCCGGGGAGGAAGCGTGTATATCGATCCAGGTACATTTCAGTTGCAGCGGGATTCACATCCGGCAGATCACTTTCTGATATTCCCGGGAAGGGCTCAGGAAGGTTTACACACTGTTCGCGAATGCGCGCTTCATCCGCCTTGAGAATCTCACCATCCGGGCGGTTGAACTTGATTCCGTTACGGTCATCGGGGATATGGCTGCCGGTCACCATGATGGAGGCTGCACCCTGCTGCATGGCATAAAACACCACCGCCGGTGACGGAATCATGCCGGCATAGGTCAGCTGATAACCGGCGTCTGCAACGGCCCGGGCAACTGCAGCGAGAATACGCGGTGTACTGGCCCTCAAATCGCCGGCCAGTACGACTTCCGATCCCGGCTGTATGACACCTTCTGCCTGCATCGCCTGGAGAAACGCCAGGGTATAGGCATAACAGACGCTGTTGGACATGGCTTCTACTGTGCCGCGTGCACCGCTGGTGCCAAAACCGACACCACTGCTTTGCATCAGGTCTGCGATTTTTATCATTATTGTTACTCTCCCCGTAGGAGCGGTCTCCTGACCGCGAAGGGTTTGGTCAACAATCGCGCCGAAGGGCGGCGCTCCTACAGGGTTGGTGGTGTATTTACCTGTAGATTTTATGTCGTTCGGCGTTTACCTGGTAGACCGTACCAGAGAAACAGTGCCAGCAGCAACAGTCCTAGCTGCAGCATCAAACCCTGCAAGTTAGGATAGATACCCAGCAAATCGATACGCGGGAAATTAATCGGGCTGACCGGTATATAACCGGCTTCCTGCAATGCAGCCACACCCTTGCCGGCAAAGACCAACGCCAGCACAAACATAAGAAGACCGGTGACGCTGAAAAACTGCCGCAACGGCAGGCGTGCGCTGTAACGCATAATGAACCAGGCCAGTACTGCCAGTACCACCACGCCGGCAGTAAAACCACTCAGTGCCATACTCTTGCCGGCTTCATCGGTCTGCATCCACAATGCCTGGTAAAACAGGATAGTTTCAAACACTTCACGGAACACCGCGACGAATGACAAACCGGCCAGACCCCACAAGGTTCCTGTGCTTAACGCCTTGCGCACATTATCCTCTATGAAGGACTTCCATTGCGCCGCGTTGGTTTTATTGTGCAACCAGAAACCCACATAGAAAAGCACCGCTGTCGCCAGTAATGCGGCGACCCCTTCGGTAATCTCACGGCTGGCGCCGCTAATATCTATCAGCGTAATTGACGCCAGCCAGACCAGAAATCCCAATGCCAGCGCACCCACCCAGCCGTAGTGCAGGTAACGCATACTGTTGCGATGCTCGGTCTTGACCAGAAATGCACCCAGCGCAGCAACAACCAGCAAGGCTTCGAGGCCTTCGCGGACCAGAATAAAAAATGCGCTGGCGAAAGCCGCACCACCGGAAAGACTACGCTCCGACAGACGCTCCGAGGCCACATCCAGCAGACCCTTGATACGAATCACCTTCGCCTCAAGCTCCGCCAGCGGGACAGCGTTACGTATGTCGGTACGAAGACCGGTCATGGCCTGCTCGATTTCAATGCGCAGCGTGGGATCGACAGCACTCAATCCCTGTTCCACCAGCTCAAAGCCTTCCAGGTAGGCCTCTACAGCCAGCCGATAAGCGTCCTCGTGCTTATGGTTCGCATACGCTGTTACCACATCATCCAGCTGGTGGCGGGAAAACCGCAGCGGCGACCGCTTTGAGAACAGCGGTGCCGGATTTCTGCGCAGCTGTGCCATCAGCACGCCACCTTCGGGGCCATACGCTTCAATCGCTTCAGCAGGTGTAGTCACCGTCAGTTTTGCGATATCCATCAGCGCCTTCTGCCGCCCCGGACTGGTCTGTGTCGGCACACCGATCACCACCGGTTCACTGACCGCGAATCGCCCGACGTAGAACGCCAGCGACCAGCGATCCTCGGCTGACAGTTCGTGATACGACGGCATCGAGGTCTCGGGAACTCCTTGCGAAATGGTGTTATACAGGCCGTACAAGGTACGCTGTGAATAGCGCGCCCTGTCACGAAAATTGATCGGCGCCGGTTCCAGCCCTGCTGCCTGTGGTCCGCGGCCGTCACCCGTCACGCCATGACAGCCGGCACACTGCTGTTCATATAACGCTGCGGCGTGCACCAGGTCCGGCTGCTTGCGCGGCACAACGGTGATTTTGTAGCTATCGATAATAGCCAGCCGCATTGAGTTTGCCACCAGATCGACTGCTGACGCGGCAGACTTGTTCTGCACCAGCGTGGCAAGCTGCTCGCCCTGTTTCAAAAGCGCAGGTTTTTGCCCGTTATCCGGCAGAGCAGCCAGCTGCTGCTGTATCCCTGCCGAAAAATCCAGCATCTCGCTGTACTCTGCGGCATTAGTCACTGCCCCGTCGGTAACGGCCCCGGCATAGTCGACACCCACATAATCGATCAATTGCAGAAGTTGCTGCGCACCGCCCGCCCGGGACAGTGAAGCAGCCAGCAGCATTAACAGAAATACTAACAAACGGTTCATACGCACACGGCTCAATAAATACAGCGGAAGAGAATTATAATGATTCTCATTCAGCCTGTAAATAACCCCACTACAATCAGGCTGGTCGCGGTCAGGAGACCGCTCCTACAGGTTGCTGTTGTAGGAGCGCCGCCCTTCGGCGCGATTGTCGGACTACAGCAGGAAATTCAATCGCTTACCCACACGGCGTGCACGTTCACGAACTCGCGAATGCCATAGCTGGACAGTTCGCGGCCATAACCGGAGTTCCGGATACCCCCAAACGGCATACGCGGGTCGGATTTTGACATATCGTTCACAAATGCCGCGCCGGACTGGATTTCGTCAGCGGCAATGCGCTCGCCTCTTTCCAGATCCTGCGTCCAGACTGCGCCGCCAAGACCGAAGTCTGTACAGTTTGCGACTTCAATAGCCTCTTTTTCGTCCCTGACCCTGATCAGCGTTGCTACCGGTCCGAACAGTTCCTCGGACCAGGCCGCGACGCCCTCCTTAACGTCCGCAAGTACCGTCGCCGGATAGAATGCACCGGGTCCATCCGGTATCTCGCCACCGATCAGCACCTTTGCGCCCGCGGCAACGCTGCGCTGCACCTGGTCATGCAGGCCGTCGCGCAAATCTACCCGGGCCTGTGGTCCGATATAGACACCGTCTGCGGACGGATCACCCATTTTCAGCTGGCTGACCTTATCGACAAATTTCTTTTCGAATGCTTCATAAACCGCGTCGACAACGATGAATCGCTTGGCTGCAATACAGCTCTGGCCACTGTTCTGAAAACGGCCGACAATGCCGACCTCTACCGCCTTGTCTATATTCGCATCTTCAAGAACGATGAAAGGGTCCGAGCCGCCCAGTTCCAGTACACATTTCTTCAGCACCTTGCCGGCTTCACTGGCAACCGCCCGGCCGGCGCCGACACTGGATGTAATAGTGACCGCCGCTATCAGTGGATTGTGTATGACCTTTGTGGTCAGGGGGATGTCGACAAGCAGGGAACGAAACAGATTTTCGGGCATGCCTGCATCGGCAAACACTTTTTCAATACTCAATGCACAACCAAATACATTCGGTGCATGCTTGAGCACCGCACCATTGCCGGCCATCAGCGCCGGTGCAGCAAACCTGAATACCTGCCAGAACGGAAAGTTCCAGGGCATGACTGCCAGCACCACACCCAGCGACTTGTACGTTACAAAACTGTGATGCGCCTCGGTAGCAACATCTTCTGGCAGGAGAAACTTTTCTGCATTGTCGGCGTAGAACTCACATCCCAGGGCACACTTTTCCACCTCGGCAATACCCTGTACAGAGATTTTGCCCATTTCCCCGGTCATCAGGCGCGCATAATCCATCTTGTTTTTTAACAGGACCTGCGCCACGGATTTCATCAGACGTGCGCGCTCGGCAAAGGAGGTGCTGCCCCACTCACGCTGCGCGTCCGCACACTGTTCCAGAATGGTTTGCACCTCAGCGGCGCTCATTTCATCGTAACTGCTGACCTTTTCACCGGTTACAGGATTGATACTGTCGAATACCATCGTCCTCTCCCTTGCGGCGCGCGTACCGGCCTCACTCTACCATGCGAACGCCGATAGTAAACAGCGCGTTTTTACCCGTTAATGACAAGCACAGGAACAGATGGTAGCCTGTTCGCACAGCCACTTCAGGACACCCGCCATGACCCTACGCCAACACCTGATCGCCGCCTGTTTCTTTGTGCTGCCGGCCGCCCAGGCTGCCACCCTGGTAGAAATCAGGAGCGGTGGAGAAACCACTAAAATTTACCAGGAAGGCGCCATGTCTCGGCTGGAAATGCCCGGCGACCGCGGCTACATGGTCATCGACAGTGCGCGACAAACCCTACAAATGGTGATACCGGCACAACACATGGTCATGGATATGAGCGACACCCTGAAAAATGCACCGGGTGCCGGTTCCGAAGTGAAGATCGAAATCGACAAACAGGGCAGCGGCCCTAAAATCGCCGGCTACAAAACCACGCGCTATCGCTATTCGGCAAACAAAAAAAGCTGCGGGACACTGTTCACTTCGCGGGATGCCATGGATGATGCCGGCTTGAGCGAAGTTTTCGAAATGATGGAACGTATGTCCGCGCAAACCGATGCCATGATGTCTGCGTTCAACAGCAATGCTGACCCCTGTCAACGCTCCAGTTCGAAGCTGACCAGGCGCCTTAAGGCTATCGGTGTGCCAATGCGTGTGCTTGACGCAAAGGGCACCGTTCTCAGCGAAGTGATAAACATCGACAGAAAAGCCAAGCTGCCGGCCAACGCGTTCACCATTCCTGCTGACTACAAGGTTCAGAATACACACAAAATGATGCAGGGCGTCCAGCAACAGATGCAGAACATGCCTGACATGAAGAAAATGATGGAACAGATGCAACAACAGCGC
>CAJXFW010000172.1 GCA_913053655.1 uncultured Thiogranum sp.
GCTGTTTTGCATACCCTGATGCGCCGTCATTGCAGGGTGTAAATATCATCAAATACAGTATCATTTTGATGTACAATTTCGGTGCCCGGACGCCAGGCCGGGGCAGCCGAGCCGCAGTTCGTTCTCCGCCGGGGGTTCGATTCGGCATGATCCCGGTCGACTCCCTGGTTTGGAGCGATCACCTGCGTGGCGGAGATAAGACGACACTTGCCGCCTGCCAGATTAATTGTACAGATGCCCGACCACTACCTGCATATATCACTGACCGTACAGCGACTGACGCTATGGCGTCATGGCGAGTCCGTGCTGCGCTGCGCGGTGTCGACCGCGCTGAACGGCGCAGGTGAAAAGACCGGTAGCGAACAGACCCCGCGTGGCTGGCATCGGATCCGGGCAAAAATAGGCGCGGATTGCGCTCCGGGCACGGTGTTTGTCGGACGCAGGCCGACCGGTGAGTGTTATACGAAGGCACTGGCCGATACCCACCCCGGCCGGGACTGGATACTGAGCCGTATTCTGTGGCTGTGCGGTAATGAACCGGGTAAAAACCGTCTCGGCGATGTTGATAGTATGCGTCGTTTTATCTACATCCACGGTTGTCCGGACAGTGAGCCTATGGGCAAACCGCGTTCACACGGTTGTATACGTATGCGTAATCAGGACGTTATAGAACTGTTCGTGCAGGTGCCGTTCGGGATGCCGGTGTTGATCGAAGAATGACCTGAAGCGCCCCCCACCTTGTGGTAGCATAAAATGCGAACGGCCCGTCCAGTGCAGGCCGGATTAATCGCTTTTTCGAAACAATGACAAGAATCATTACTCTCGCCAGTGGCAAGGCTGGTGTCGGGAAAACAGCTATAGCAGTTAACCTCGCTGCCCAACTGGCGCAGCGTGGCCAGCGTGTCTGCCTGTTTGATGCAGACTGGGGTCCGGGCAATGTCAGCCTGTTGCTTGGACTCAGACCACAGTACACGCTCAGGGAACTGCTGCTTGGCGAAGCAACGCCGGAACAGGTGATAGTCCGTAACTGTCACGGTTTTGATATTGTGCCCGGCAACCCGGGCGACAGGTGGATGACTGCACTCACCGCTGTACAACTGAACCGCCTGACCGACACGCTTCGCGAACTGGAAGACTACGATATTGTTCTGATCGACTCCGCATCCAGTATGGCGCGCCATGTGCTGGCCTTCCTGCTGGCCAGTCCTGAAGCCTTGCTGGTCATTACGCCGGAGCCACATTCTCTTACCGACGCCTATAAACTGCTCAAGCTGCTCTATGTCGAGCACTATGAAGGCAGCATTTATCTGGTAGTTAATTTAATTAAAAATCATATAGTAGGAAGACATACTTATGGTAAATTCAGGGAAATAGTTGATTTTTATCTAAGTATGCAACTGCCCCTCTCAGGCATGCTCACGGATGACCCGCACATGACCCGAGCGATTCAGGAACAACAACCCCTGGTAAGCAGTAATCCGGATTCGGCTGCAGCGCGCGATATCGGCCTGTTGGCCGATCAGCTGCTGCTGGAGCAGCACGCGACGAATAAGCCCTGTATGCAGACGTTCCTTGCACGCTACCTGCGGGCAAATGGTGTGCAGACCGCGCAGGAAAAGCCGATCCAGGCCGGTGAAAGCCTGCAACAGCAGTTCGATACCCTGTCCGGCCGGATTGACCAGCTGATTGCGGATAACGAGCGCTTGCGCAGTGACGCGTCACCGCGGGCCGACCTGTACATGTTGCCGGACACCGCTGGACGCAAGGCGCCTGAGCGCTGCAACGAAGTCTGCGTAGCGATGAATACCGAAACCGAGGAAGCGACCGTGCAGGGCGAGACCTTTTCGATATATCATATGCAACGGTCAAATGGTGACACGCAACGCTTCGCCTGCCACAGTCCCGATGACGATATTCAAAAACCCGAGTCCAAAACCACATCCTCGTAGGCAGGAATGCCGAGCTATCTGATTTCCCGCCTGTTCATGGCGGCCTGGGTGATCTTTGGCGTCACCAGTCTGGTGTTCTTTCTCATTCACTGGGTACCCGGTGATCCGGTCGAGGTCATGCTGGGTGAATCTGCGTCCGCGGTCGATCGTGAGGCGCTGCGTCAGGCCCTCGGTCTGACGCAACCTATACTCCAGCAGTGGGGTTCGTTTTTAACGGGTGTTTTCACACTTGATCTGGGGACTTCCCTGTTTTATCAGCAGCCGGTCATGGAACTGTTAAACGGACATTACCTGGCGACTCTGGAACTGGCTGTGGCAGCCTTTGCAATAGCTGTAGTCATTGCCATTCCCCTGGGTGTTATTGCGGCAGCACGTCAGGGCACCGCCTGGGACTTTGGCGCAATGGGTTTCTCCCTGCTCGGCGTATCGATACCCAACTTCTGGTTAGGACCGTTGCTGGTGATGGTCTTTTCGCTGGGGCTGGGCTGGTTTCCGGTCAGCGGCCGCGAAGGCGCAGGTGCAGTGGTATTGCCGGCGATCACGCTCGGGACATCACTGGCAGCCATACTGTCACGTATGGTGCGCAGCAGTCTGCTCGAAGTCCTCGGCGAGGATTTTATCCGTACCGCACGCGCCAAGGGTCTGTCCGCCCGGCAGGTACTGATCCGGCACGGATTGCGCAATGCCTGGTTACCGATACTGACGTTGCTGGGTATGCAGGTGGGGGCACTGCTGGGCGGTGCGGTTATTACTGAAATCATATTCAACTGGCCCGGTATCGGCTCGCTGTTGATAGAGTCGATTCAAAAGCGCGACTACCCGGTGGTGCAGGCCTGTGTGCTGGTGATCAGCCTTGCCTACGTCATGATTAACCTGATAACGGATCTGCTTTATGCCTGGGTGGACCCGCGTATTCGACTGGAGCACACATGATACGACCCGTCTGGCCAGTGGTGGTTTTGCTGTTATGGGCACTGGTGGCGTTGACAGCAAGCTGGCTGCCCTTGCAACCTGACCGGATTGCACTCGAGGCTATCCTGCACGGACCGGCGTTGCAGTACTGGCTGGGCGCCGATGATCTGGGCCGCCCGGTGTTTGACCGCGTGCTGGTCGGCGCCCGGACCTCGTTTCTGGTCGCCGGCTGGGTGGTTAGCCTGTCGGTCACAGCCGGAACATTACTGGGAAGTATGGCTGCGTATCTCGGCGGTGTCTGGGATCGTGCCCTGGTCATGATTATCGATATCTTCATGGCATTTCCGGGCATACTGCTGGCCATAGCGCTGGCCGGCCTTTTGGGACCGGGTATAGAAAACCTGATATTTGCATTGACACTGGTTGGCTGGGTAGGCTACGCACGGCTGGCGCGCGCCCAGGTGCTGTCGGTGAAACGCCGTGAACACGTCGTCGCGGCACAGGCGCTGGGCACCGGGACAGCGCGCATCGTCATGCGTCATCTTGTTCCCCTGATCAGTGCGCCGCTGGTGGTAGAGGCAACGTTTGGCGTTGCCGCCGTAGTGATTGCTGAATCCGGCCTGTCCTTTCTCGGGCTCGGTGTGCAGCCACCCGAGGCCTCGTGGGGCAGTATGATACGCGACGGTGTGCGTTACATGCTGGTAGCGCCGCACCTGGTTCTGGTGCCGGGCGGTGCGTTATTTCTGGTGGTATTGAGCGTTAATCTATTGGGTGATCGTTTGCGCGACCACCTTGACGTGCGCAGCATCAGGCGAACAATGGAGCAGGGGACTGGCAAATGAGTATCGGACCGGTAATGGCCGACGTACGGGGCCTGGAGCTGCAGGCGGACGAGCGCGAACTGTTGCAGCATCCGGCGGTGGGTGGCGTAATCCTGTTCAGCCGCAATTATGCATCGCCGGAACAGGTTCAGCAGCTGGCCAGTGATATACATAGCCTGCGTCAGCCCCCATTGTTGCTGGCTGTCGATCAGGAAGGTGGACGTGTACAGCGTTTTCGCGACGGTTTTTTTCGTCTGCCGCCAGTCGGTCAGCTGGGCTCGATCTACGCAAAGAACAGCAAGAAGGCATCGCTGCTGTGTCAGGAAGCCGGCTGGTTAATGGCCGGCGAAGTGCTTTCCGTCGGTGTCGATCTCAGTTTTGCGCCGGTACTGGATCTCGATCTGGGTGTGTCCGCTGTTATCGGTGACCGGGCCTTCCACCGCGAACCCGATGCGGTTACTGAACTGGCACTGGCCTACCAGCGCGGTATGCACGACGCCGGTATGGCTACGGTGGGTAAACATTTCCCGGGGCACGGTGGCGTTGCTGTGGATTCACATCAGGCGCTCCCCGAGGACGAACGTACGCTGGCTGATTTGCAGTTGCAGGACCTGATACCTTTTGAACGTCTGATACACAACGGCCTGAACGGCATAATGGCGGCACATGTGCTGTATCCGCAGGTGGATAATCAGCCGGCCGGTTTTTCCAGCCGCTGGTTGACCGGCGTATTGAGGGAATCACTGGGTTTCCAGGGCGTGATATTCAGTGATGATCTCAGCATGGGGGGCGCGGAATGGGCGGGGGATTATCCCGAACGTGCGCGCGTGGCCTTGCAGGCAGGTTGCGACATGGTGCTGGTCTGCAATCAGCCACAACGTGCCGCCGAGGTGATCGAATCATTGACCAACCACAATGATCCGGCGGCGCACCTGCGCCTGGCCAGAATGCATGGCGCGGCATTTCCTGATCGCAGTGAACTGCTGGCATCCGGCCGCTGGAAGCGTGCTGTGTCATTACTTGAACAATGCGAGCCTGAGCGCTGGCTGGATATGGATCTGGAGTAGAAGGAATGCCCGTGGATACTGAAACAACTGTATTGAAACTGGTGACCGGGTGGACCGGTGCGAATACCTGGATGATTCAGGTATTCGTGGTGGTGTTTATGGCGATGTTGTTCGATTTCATTCAGCGCAGCCTGTTAAAACGCCTGTACAAAAAACTGGAGAGCACAAAAAACCCCTGGGATGACGCGCTGCTCAAGTCCGCGATGCAGCCGCTGAGCGCCATGATATGGGTTGTCGGTATAACCTTTGCCGCCGATATCATCAGTACCGAAACACAGGCGCCGCTTTTTCAGGCGGTAGCGCCGATCAG
>CAJXFW010000173.1 GCA_913053655.1 uncultured Thiogranum sp.
TAACCCGATCCCGTTTGCGCCAGGCTGCCACCTGATAGACAATAGCGCAGCTTTGAAACACCAGAACTTCCCGAGTGGACACTAAAATAATATACGAGCAGCCCCTGAACGAACGCATCCGGGTTCTTTTGCGTCTGGAATTCCTGTTTGCCCAGGCCGCCCAGCACCTGCACGACGACAGTCAGTGGGGCAGTCGTAACACATTAAACAGCCTGCTGGAGATACTCAGTATCTTCGGGCGTACGGACCTCAAGACGGAGGTACTGAAAGAGCTGGAACGCCATTCCATGACGCTGGCCAAGCTGGAACCCAACCCGGATATCGACCAGAGCCGCCTTAAACAGATTCTATCGGAGCTGGAAAAACTGGGTGGCGAATTGCACAAATCCGGTGGGCCCATTGCTGCTGCCCTGAAGGAAAATGAATTTCTAAGCAGTATCCAGCAGCGTGGTGCTATCCCGGGCGGCACCTGCGATTTTGATTTACCGGGTTATCATTTCTGGCTGCAACAGCCCGCCAAACGGCGCACCCGGGACCTGGCCGCATGGCTTGGACACTTTGAAAACATCGCCCAGGCCATCAAACTCATTCTGCGGTTAATACGCGAAAGCACCTGTTTTAAATCCGTCACTGCCGAATCCGGTTTCTATCAGATAACACTCGATCCCAACCACCCCTGCCAGCTGGTACGCGTTGCGGTTGACGATACGATCCCTTGCTATGCCGAGATCAGTGGCGGCCGCCACCGGGTTACCGTGCGTTTTATGGAGCTTTCGAAGCAGGACAGTCATGCCAAACAGGCCGTGAGAAATGTCAGCTTTGATCTCGAATGCTGCGTTATCTGACCGGGATCTCTACTATCACAAAAGCACCCGCTCGATGCCGCCGGTTCGGGCACGATCAACAAACTGTCGCTGCCAGCCTTTCCCCAGCTTCCGGTTAGCCAGTTCCACGACAATGTAATCCGTTTTCAATCCGGTATCGCCCTCATAGCGGGACAAACCCTGTTGACAGGCCGGGCAGGAGGTCAGCAACTTTACGTCCCCGTCGCTGACCCGGTCGTTACCGGTAAGGTCACGTATCCCCTGCTGCAATTCCTGCTGTTTGCGGAAACGAATCTGGGTGGAAATATCCGGGCGCGATACCGCCATCGTACCCGCTTCCCCACAACAGCGGTCGGACAAACGCACTTCGGTACCCAGCAGTTTTTCCGCTACCTGTAGCGGGGCGTAGGTTTTCATCGGCGTATGGCAGGGATCGTGATACAGATAGCGTTGCCCCTCCACGCCTTCCAGGCTGATACCTTTCTCCATCAGGTACTCGTGAATGTCCAGCAAGCGGCAACCCGGGAAAATCTGTTCAAACCGGTATTGCTGTAACTGGTCCATGCAGGTTCCGCAGGAAACAATAACGGTCCTGATGTCCATATAGTTCAGCGTATTGGCAACACGATGAAACAGCACGCGGTTGTCGGTGCTGATCTGCTTGCCCTTCGCCGTATCGCCCGACGAGGTCTGTGGATAGCCACAGCACAGGTAACCCGGTGGCAGGACAGTCTGTGTGCCAGTCTCGTAGAGCATGGCCAGCGTTGCCAGGCCGACTTCGCTGAACAGGCGCTCGGAACCGCAACCGGGGAAATAGAAAACGGCATCCGATGTTTCATCGATCCTTTGCGGATCGCGCAGAATCGGTATAACCTCACGGTCTTCGGCACCCAGCATGGCGCGCATGGTCTGCGATGCCAGACCACCCGGCATGGGTTTTTTCATAAAGTGCACGACCTGCTCGGTTATTTTTACCGGGCCACTGGTCGATACCGGCAGACTTTCCTTCCTGCTGTACAGCAACCCCTTCAGCAGGTGATGCGCCAGACGCTGGCCCCTGTAACCCCATTCGATCATGGCCTTGCGCATCAGTTTGATGGCCGTCGGATCCGTGATATTGAGAAAAGCCATCGCCAGCCAGCCGGCAGGACTGAAGCGTTTTTTACCCTGTGCACGCAGAATGCTGCGCATGCGCACAGATACGTCACCGAAATCAATATCGACCGGGCACGGGGCAAGACACTTGTGACAAATCGTGCAGTGATCGGCGACATCGTTCATCTCGTCGAAATGACGAATCGAAATCCCGCGCCGGGTCTGTTCCTCGTAGAGAAACGCTTCAATGACCACACCCGTTGCCAGGATTTTGTTGCGTGGTGAATACAACAAATTGGCACGCGGGATATGTGTGTTACAGACCGGCTTGCACTTGCCACAGCGCAGACAGTTGCGAATATCGTCGTTCAGCGCACCCAGCTCACTGGCTTCCAGCAGCAAGGCTTCCTGCTGCACCAGCTGCAATGATGGCGTATAGGCATTATCCAGACCGGTAACATCAAGCAGTTTGCCGCGGTTGAATACACCATTCGGGTCGACCTTGTCCTTGTAAGCCCTGAAAGCTTCTATCATCTCCGGTTCAAGGTAGCGGATCTTGGTCAGGCCAATACCGTGCTCCCCGGATATCACGCCGTTCAGCGCCCGGGCCAGCGCCATCACCCGCTCCACAATCAGCTCAGCCTCGTGCAGCATGGCGTAATCGTTGGAGTTGACCGGGATATTGGTATGTACGTTGCCGTCACCCGCGTGCATGTGGGTGGCCACGAACAAGCGGCCGGAACGTATCTGTGTGTGAATCGAATCCAGCCTGTGCCGCACCGGTTCAAACTCACGACCGGCAAAAATTACCTTCAGAGGTTGCTCGATCTCTGCACGATAAGAGATACGCAGGTCCCGGCGCAGCAGCAGATCGATCAGGCGGTCGTTATCCTGCAGTGCCACCCGGGCCTGTTCATCGAGCAATGCTGTACAACTTGCCGCCGGCGCTTCAAATTGTTCGAGCAGGGTCTGCCAGCGTTTACCGGTCTGTTGCAGATGCTCCAGCGCCGCTTTCTGCTTACCGGCAAGAATGGCCCTGTTTTCCTCGCTGTCCTCGTAGTCTTCGTGCTGCTGCAACTCAGTCAGGTCACCATCGAGGTATTTCTGCACCGCCTCGATCATTGCCAGCTTGTTACGCATCGAGTACTCGATATTGATACGCTCAATGCCTTCGTTGTACTCCACTAATTTTTCCAGCGGGATCACAACGTCTTCGTTGATCTTGAAGGCATTGGTGTGTGCGGCAATGGCTGCGGTACGTGCGCGGTCCAGCCAGAACTGGCGGCGCGCTTCCGGACTGACGGCGATAAAACCCTCACCACCGCGCTTGTTGGCCTGCCGCACGACAGCGGAAGCTGCATCGGCGACGGCGTCTTCATCCTCACCGGCAATATCCAGCACCAGCACCATTTTAGGCAACTCGCGGCGCGGTGCCTTGGTGCTGTATTTAACGGCGCGTACGTAGCGCTCGTCCAGGTGTTCCAGGCCGGACAGCACGACATCATTGCGCTGGTCGAGCATGTCCCTGGTTTCAACAATGGCGGGCACCGCTTTCGACAGGTCCGTGCCGAAAAACTCCAGACACACGGTGCGCATGTGTGCCGGCATACGATGAACGATGAATACCGCCGAGGTAATCAGACCATCGCAACCTTCCTTCTGTACGCCCGGCAAACCCCCCAGGAACTTGTCGGTAACGTCTTTACCCAGGCCCTCTTTGCGCAGCGAGCTGCCCGGCATCTCTAAAATCGTGGCATCGTCCTGCACTGTCCTGCCATCGCTAGCGTAACGCTGAACACGGAAACGCACGGTTTCCTGTTCATGAATCTTGCCCAGGTTGTGCGCCAGGCGCGTGACCTCCAGCCAGCTGCCATCGGCTGTCACCAGCCGCCACGACACCAGATTATCCAGCGTGGTCCCCCACAGCACGGCCTTCTTGCCACCGGCATTCATGGCCACATTGCCGCCGATGGTGCAGGCATCCTGCGAGGTGGGATCAACCGCAAAGACATGACCGGCCACCGTGGCGCGTTCAGAAACACGCCGCGTTACTACACCGGCTTCGGCGCGAATCGTCGGGACTGCCTGCGCCACACCCTCAAGATTGCAGAATTCAACGTCACCCAGACCTTCCAGTTTTTCGGTATTGATAATGGCGGTATCACCGTACAGCGGTACCGCACCACCGGTGTATCCGGTACCCCCGCCGCGCGGGATAATGGTCAGACCGAGGTCGATACAGGCGCGCACCACAGCCGCCGTCTCCAGCTCGGAGTCCGGGCTGATAACTACAAAGGGAAGTTCGACACGCCAGTCAGTCGCGTCTGTTGCGTGTGACACCCGCGCCAGTCCGCCAAAATCGATATTGTCTGCGCGTGTCACCCTGACCAGTTGTTTACGTACCCGCGCCCTTAACGCCCGGGTTTTCGGAAACCACGCCGCAAAAGCGTTCACCGCATCGCGAGCGCTTTCCACCAGTCGCAAAGCTTCAACATTGCCATTGGTGCGCGCCACGATCTGGTCCAGCCTGTGATGCAGGGCATGGGTGAGCGACTCGAAACGTTTGCGATTCTCCAGCAGGTCATCCTGGATGTAAGGGTTGCGTGTCACCACCCATAAATCCCCCAGCACCTCGAACAGCATGCGTGCTGAACGGCCGGTACGGCGTTCAGCACGCAGATGCTCCACCACCCGCCACATGTCTTCGCCAAGAAAGCGCAGCACGATTTCCCGGTCGGAGAACGAGGTGTAGTTATAGGGAATTTCGCGAATGCGGTGCGGCATGAGGCGGCTGATTGTAACATCCCGGGATATTCGAGTTAAAAGAAACGGGGCCCGAAGGCCCCGTTTCCACTTCTTTACGAACCGCTTCGATCAGAAGTTGTGACGCATACCCAGAGAGAAGACTTCATCTTCACCCTTGCCGTCATAGTCGGTGTTGGCATAACCGGCATAGACGCGCGTGCGGTTGCTGAACTTGTGGTAGCCCGCAAGACGCCAGCTGGTGGATTCCTGGATGTCATCGTAGCTGCCACCACTAGCAACCTGGCTGGATTCACTGGTGCCATTAACGCCTTTGGAGTCACTGCGCTGACCGTAGTCAAAACCGATCAGGTTGTTACCGAT
>CAJXFW010000174.1 GCA_913053655.1 uncultured Thiogranum sp.
CTGTGTATTTCCATTCGCCGTTAATGGCCAGCTGGAACATGCTTTCCATAATATCGTCGAAGCGGATGGCGTGTTCGCCGGCAAGATAGTGGAAGTCATCCAGAACCAGTGGTGCGGCTTTTTTCTGGAAGGTATCTTTTGCCAGTGCGGCCAGGGCAACGTCCCATTTGGGCATTTCTTTATTCGACGGCATGCATGGAATCCTCAATAGTTTGGACTATTGTAGTCGAGCGCCAGCGGAAATTCCCGCGCGTCAGGAAATTATTGGTATCGGGATGGGTGTGACAACATTGCATAAGTTATGCCAATTGTCGGTTCAGTGTTGAGTGTCCGATGCAGATTGCACACGCTGGTAGAGGGCGTTCATCAGGTCGGCGATGTAGTGGCGCAGGGCGGCCTGTGTCATCCAGCGTGGTAATAGCCCGCCGGGATCCAGTTCGATCCAGTAGCTCGCAACCAGCCCCTGCTGTTTTCCTGCGGTAATGTTCCAGCAGCCGCGGAAGTGTTCGGGTTTTACCAGGTGTTGTGTATCCGGTAGCGGATATTGCGTGCTGAGGCTCCAGTCTACGCGGTACTGATGCTGTGCCGGTTTGCTGTCACTATTGCTGCTGACCATGATGTAATGACGATCACGCGCCGGTCCCGGTAAATGCAGCTGCTGATACACCCAGACGCGATCTGCCTGTTTTGCCAGAATGCGGCTGCTTTTTACGTTGGGGATATAATCGGCAAAGTGTTCATAGTCCCATATGATTGCATACAGCAGCCCGGGATCGGCATCCCACTGAATGCTGACCAGCGCGGCAGGCGGAGCCCCGGTTTTGTTAACAGGCTGATAGATATCTGCAAGCGGCGTTTGTTCAGACAGTTCCCACGCAGGGCCAGGCCTGGCAGGCTCGTTACAGGGACTGGCAGCACGCAAGGGCGCGGTCAGTATGATCGCCGCTATTGACAGGCATAGCTTGAATAAGCTAAACACAGGTCGAGATACCCCATAGGGCGGAAACAAATAGTGTAACCGGAACTTTGCCACACACCAGCCGGTCACATCGCTATACTCTATACTGAATAGAATCAGGAGGCTCGCACATGAAGGCTTACTCGGTTGAAAATACTCAATATGCCCACGCCATGGGTCATCTGTTGGCACTCTACACGCAGGTTGATCAATTCATTATGGAGACTTGCGCAGAGCGTATCGCAACTGCCCCCGGTCATGACGCCAGAATGGGATTGGCAAAACAGGTCGGCGATGAATGCCGCCACGTGACTATCCAGCAGCAATGGATGCAGACGTTTTGTGTTGATCAGACACCTGTCATCGATAAACGGAGCATTGAACACTTGCATGCGCACTTCCGCGCACTCGACTGGGTCGATTTTCTGACAGATCTTTATCTGGTAGTGGAAGCACTCGGTTCGCAGGCGGTGGAACAGGTGGTACCGCTGGCAGACCCCGGTACCCGGGAATCGCTACGTGTGCCGTTGCAGGATGAGCTGGATCATGTGGCATTCGGGCTGTCCGAACTGCAAAAAGCGCTGGACGGTATGGATGTACTGGAGCGTCAGGCCCGACTGGACAAAATCCCTGCGCGTATCCAGCGCCTCTTTGATAGGTTGAATGATCTTGATGTGCCGGTTCAGGAATGGTTTGAGCAAGTGGGTACCAGCCCGTTGCAACTCCATGCAGTGCTGGATCGTCGCAGGGAAGAGCTGGTCGCCGGCCTGGCCGCATAGACTGGCGGATCCTGAAATTTATAGCTGCTGGAAGTAGTTTTTTTCCTCATCGCTGAGTGGCGGCAATGCAACAGGACCGTTGGGCGTCTCCGCAGGTTCCTCCATGACCGCTGCCGCGGTTTCCGGCGGCATCCCGGCGGATACTTCGTTATGCCTGCCGACAGGCTCAAGATAGAGTCCGGTTTCTTCGTTCACTTTGAGTACCTTGTAGCTGAATAGCTTGAGGTCCGGGCACCCCACCAGCAAGGCAGCAGCGCCGGGTGGTGGATCATGGCTGACCACCACCAGTCGGGGTGGACGCTGTTGATTACCCAGCGCAGCATAGACCTGGTTAACCCAGGGCAATGCTGTGGCAATTTGTTCCGTAGCCTGCAACCCGCTCAGCAAGGCGGACTGGCTGTTAACCGGATCAAAACTGATCAGTACCGGGTGGAGCTCTGCATCGGCCACCAGAATCGGGTGGCCGTCCCAGGGTAGCTTGGGTTCCAGCAGCTGGCTCTTGCCGCCGGTCAATTCATTTGCAGCATCGATTAACAGGGTGCGTAATACTTCCCGATCGATGACATCCGACGTTTTTATGCACAGCTTCATACGTTTTCCCGGACGACTTTCCGGTCTGGCAAGGTGCTGTAGAATTTACTGCGCAGTAAACGTTCGCTGATACGGGTCAGAAAGTTGTTGCGGTGATGGTCGTGCGCTGCATGCTCGGGAGTCACCTGTTCCGGCAGGAATCCAAGGTTCAGTAACGGAACATCAAGATATCGCAACGACCCTACGGCGAGCTTGCGGAAAAAACGCCATGCGGCATGCTGGTCGCGGGGACCTACCACGACGACACCAATTTCCGGTGTGTTCTGCTGTGCCAGTAATTTGATACGATGATAAGCGTTCAGTACGGCATCAAGGTTAGCGGGCACCAGCAGCACAACATGGTCGAATGCGTGCGCCAGAACCGTATCGGTGGAGGTTGTGGGTAGCAGACAGAACTCGCAGTCGCCTGCCTGGTTATGCAGCATCTCCACAAGCCGGGGATACTGCTCGTCCCCAGAGGGTTCGTGAAGATGACACAGCATGCTGCTGTGTCCTCTTTCCGCCAGGATACCGCACAGGTCGTGGGCGACCCAGACCAGCTCCGGGTTGTCGAGCAGAAAAGGAATCGCCCGACAGGTACCTGCGTCCTGCCCGGTTTTCGGCGTATCGCTGAGAAACCGGGCGCTGATTTTTGCCAGGCGACCAGAGGCAACCGCTTTGCGTTGCCAGGCAGGGCTTAGCTGACAGGCCATTAGTGATGTACCGGTATCTGTAGCAGTGAATTGATGCCGCCGAGTTCGTTTGGAATTTCGGAGGAATTGGTGGGGTCCTGTTGCCATTTTCCGTCCACGACGATCCGGTACTCGTAGACACCAGGTGCTGCTGTAAATACTTTTTGCCAATGACCGTTGATATTTCGTGTCTCGATATCGTGGTCAGGTATCCAGTTGTTGAAGTCGCCCGCCAACTGTAGGCGCTTGCAATCGATTTCGTCGAAATTCATCACCACCATCTGTCGCTGGGGTTTTTTGCTGATCGGGTCCATGTCATTTTCCTCGTGGTCTTCTGTCAGGGGTATGGCAACAGCCTGTCCGTTGGCCGCCAGGATTTCATCTGCGAGCCGCTGGAAATCCAGGGCAGCAGTCGAGTGTGGTGCATAATCGATTAAAGGCTTGCCAAACCAGGCGGCCTCCCGTGCGCGTACCGTATGTCGTATCTGCACACCACTCAGGCCCACCGGCAGCTGTTCCCGAATCTGTTTGAGAATGGTCTGCGCAAAGCGGGTATGTGAATCAAACATGACCGGCAGTACCCGGATCGGCAGGTCGTAGTGATACTTTTCACAGAGCATAGTGGTGATTTCGTGCAGTTGCTGAATGCCGTCCAGTGCAAACAGGCTGGCTTCTACCGGTGCAAGGACCTGTCCGGCCGCCCTGAGTGCATTGATGGAAAGCAGCCCCAGTGACGGTGGACAGTCAATCAGAACGTGATCGTACAGTTCTCCGGATTTCTCAAGTTGTTCGAGCAATTGGCGCTCCCGTCCCGGCTGGCCGGTCAGCAGTGGTTCTACTGCGGCCAGCGCGATGTTAGCGGGCAGCAGATCCACGCCGGGTATAACATCGGATAACACAACATCGTAGAACGACAGTTCGTCACTGAATACTTCATACAGGCCTGGCAGGTCACGGTCACCGATACCGAGTCCAAGCGAGGCGTGTCCCTGTGGGTCCATATCGATCAGCAGGACCTGTTTATTTCGTCTTCCCAGCTCCGCAGCCAGGTTGATAGCGGTGGTGGTTTTTCCACAGCCGCCTTTTTGGTTGGCAATAGCAATGGTGTTCATGCTCTGTCTCCACGTCTACGCCACGCTGGTGCTGCGGCGAAATCGACAAAGATGAAGGGCTTCGCCGCTTCATCACCATGCCTGTATTGCTGTTGTTAGATCAGGCGTACTCCTCCTGCTTATTGTTATCAACAGAAAACAGATCACCCTGTTGCGGCTGTTGCTGTTGAATTTTCTCAATTTCCGCAGCCAGTTCGGCTATTGGAAAGACCCATTCCTGACCGGTGAGCGCGTCAAAGGCGCGCTCACCATGAAAAACCAGCACTACGTCGCCCGTTACAACCAGCGACAGTTCGACCAGTGGATAGTCCACAGTCGGTAGAAAGCGGGTGAGGGATTGCAGACATTTGCGAATGCGTTGCACAGAAATCTTCGCATCAAGCAGGCGCCTGGCGGCGCGCAATGCGATGAGATCAGTAAAAGAATAGCGGGCATGACCGCCTGTAGTGTAGCCGTTTGGAACCACCAAACCGGTTTTACGCCAATAACTTAGCTGGCGACTGCTAAGCCCGGTAATAGCGGCGGTCTGTTGTCGGCTAAACGAGCCTTGTGGCACGGGAACTCCCTGCTCGGGCGTTGCGCGATTCGTACAAGTTTCGCAGGGTTTCCCGGAATGTCAAGAAAAAAGGACAAAAAACCGGTTTTTTGTCCTTTTCGGGCTGTTACTCACCAGCTGATATAGCTGTAACCCTGCTCTTGCAGGAGCATCAAATCATCGGCACCAATCGCCACGATTTCGGCAAAATCGAGCATATCGTTCTTTCCCCAGCCGAGGGCTTGCATGGTATTGCCGCAGGCGTGGAAGGAAATCCCGTAAGCGGCCAGGCTGGAGACG